>NZ_LOVM01000079.1:0-1985 GCF_001523445.1 Burkholderia sp. ABCPW 11
CCGGTCGAAGTCGAGGTCGACAGCGACGTGATCGAGCTGTTGGCCGTCGACAGACCGGTCGAAGTCGAGGTCGACAGCGAGGTGATGGAGCTGTTAGCCGTCGACAGACCCGTCGAAGTCGAAGTCGACAGCGACGTGATCGAGCTGTTAGCCGTCGACAGGCCAGTCGAAGTCGACGTGGACAACGACGTGATCGAGCTGTTAGCCGTGGACAGACCGGTCGAAGTCGAGGTCGAGAGCGACGTGATGGAGCTATTGGCCGTGGACAGGCCAGTCGAAGTCGAGGTCGAGAGCGACGTGATCGAGCTGTTAGCCGTGGACAGGCCAGTCGAAGTCGACGTGGACAGCGACGTGATCGAGCTGTTAGCCGTGGACAGGCCGGTCGAAGTCGAGGTCGACAGCGAGGTGATGGAGCTGTTAGCCGTGGACAGACCCGTCGAAGTCGAAGTCGACAGCGACGTGATCGAGCTGTTGGCGGACGACAGACCCGTCGAGGTCGAGGTCGAAAGCGACGTGATCGAGCTGTTGGCGGACGACAGACCCGTCGAAGTCGAAGTCGAAAGCGACGTGATCGAGCTGTTAGCCGTCGACAGACCGGTCGAAGTCGAGGTCGACAGCGACGTGATCGAGCTGTTAGCCGTCGACAGGCCAGTCGAAGTCGACGTGGACAGCGACGAAATGGCGCTGGTCGCAGTACCGACTTGTTGAGCGACCGAATACAGCTGGCTGCCGTTGATCGCATCGGTACTGGTCGGAGTCACCTGGCCTGCGGCAACGTTGGTGACTTGTCGTTCCTTGCCGCTATCACCCACGCTGACGACGCCGACCGGATTGGCGCCAGCGAATCCGCTGAACGTCACGCCGTTGACGGTGGCGCTGCTCGTGGCGGTTGCCGCGGTGGTCTTCGAGTTGGCGCCGAGCGCGACGGAGTTGTCCGTGCTGGCGACAGCGCCGGAGCCAATGGCGACAGCGTCGGCACCCGTTGCGGTGCTGTCGGGGCCGGTAGAGTTCGCGTGGAAGTACTTGATGCCCTGGCTGTTGATGTTGTCGATCGCCGAGCCCACGCTGTTGGCGGTCGACGTCGTGCCATTCGCGTTGTACGTGGTGTACGACGGGGCCGAGACCTTGCCCGTCGTCGGGTCGTACGTCGAACCGCCGCCAAGTGCCGAGGCGGTGCTATTACCGAGGTTGTCCGTCTTCGTCGAGACCGAGCTCAGGCCGGTGGACAGCGAGTTGATGCCCGTCGAGGTCGAAGTCGAAAGCGACGTGATGGAGCTGTTGGCCGTCGACAGACCCGTCGAGGTCGAGGTCGACAACGACGTGATGGAGCTGTTAGCCGTGGACAGGCCAGTCGAAGTCGAGGTCGACAACGACGTGATGGAGCTGTTAGCCGTGGACAGGCCAGTCGAAGTCGAGGTCGACAACGACGTGATGGAGCTGTTAGCCGTGGACAGACCCGTCGAAGTCGAGGTCGACAACGACGTGATGGAGCTGTTCGCCGTGGACAGGCCCGTCGAGGTCGAGGTCGAGAGCGACGTGATCGAGCTGTTAGCCGTGGACAGGCCAGTCGAAGTCGACGTGGACAGCGACGTGATCGAGCTGTTAGCCGTCGACAGACCGGTCGAAGTCGAGGTCGACAGCGACGTGATCGAGCTGTTGGCCGTCGACAGACCGGTCGAAGTCGAGGTCGACAGCGACGTGATCGAGCTGTTGGCCGTGGACAGGCCAGTCGAGGTCGAGGTCGAGAGCGACGTGATCGAGCTGTTGGCCGTGGACAGGCCAGTCGAGGTCGAGGTCGAGAGCGACGTGATCGAGCTGTTGGCCGTGGACAGGCCAGTCGAGGTCGAGGTCGAGAGCGACGTGATCGAGCTGTTGGCCGTGGACAGGCCAGTCGAGGTCGAGGTCGAGAGCGACGTGATCGAGCTGTTGGCCGTGGAGAGACCAGTCGAGGTCGAAGTCGAGAGCGACGTGATNNNGCTGTTGTG
>NZ_LOVM01000080.1:0-1168 GCF_001523445.1 Burkholderia sp. ABCPW 11
TTCAGCAGATCGTCGGTCGACAGCAGCGTCAGGTATTGATCCGCCACCTGCGACACCAGCGAGATCTCCGACGCCTGCCGCGCGTACGACGTCGACAGGTACTGCGCGAGCGCCTGATCCTTCAGGCTCTGCACGCGGCCGAACAGGTCGAGCTCCCACGACGCGGACAGCCCGACGTTGTAGACGCGCGAGATCAGCGGCTGGCCCGTCTGCGACACCCCGGCCGGATAGCGCTGGATGTTGCCCGTGCCCGTACCGTCGAGCGTCGGGAACAGCCCCGCGCGCGTGATCTGGTACTGCGCACGCGCCGCCTCGATGTTCAGCACCGACACACGCAGGTCGCGGTTGTTTTTCAGCGCGATTTCGATCAGCCGCTGCAGGCGCGGATCGACGAAGAACTCGCGCCAGCCGATGGCGGTCGCCGCCTGGCCGTTCGCGCTGCGCGCGCCGGCCGCGCCCGGCTGCGTCGCGTAGACGCCGCCGGCCGGGTACGCCTGCGCGACGGGCGCGTCGGGCCGCTTGTAATGCGGCGCCATCGTGCACCCCGTGGCAAGGAGCGCGACTGCGATTGCAGTCAAAGCGTGTTTTTGCATCATCACTGTCCCTTGTTGCCTTCGTCGCCGTTGCCCGGCTTCTCTTCGTGGTGCGAGTGCTCCTGAGCCAGGCGCAGCGCCTCGTCGACGTCTTCCTTCTCGCCGCTGAAGATCGCACGGATCTTCACGAAGAACATCGGGATCATGAAGATCGCGAGGAACGTCGCCGTGATCATCCCGCCGATCACGCCCGTACCGATCGCGTGCTGGCTCGCCGAACCGGCGCCGTTGCTGATCGCGAGCGGCATCACGCCGAGAATGAACGCGAGCGATGTCATCAGGATCGGACGCAGCCGCAGGCGCGCCGCTTCCAGCGCGGCCTCGATCGGCCCCATCTTCTCCGTCTGCTGCAGCTCCCGCGCGAACTCGACGATCAGGATCGCGTTCTTCGCGGACAAGCCCACGGTCGTCAGCAGGCCCACCTGGAAGAACACGTCGTTCTCGAGGCCGCGCATCGTAGCCGCGAGCAGCGCACCGATCACGCCGAGCGGCACGACCATGATCACCGAGAACGGGATCGACCAGCTTTCATACAGCGCCGCGAGACACAGGAACACGACGAGGATCGAGATCGC
>NZ_LOVM01000081.1:0-1116 GCF_001523445.1 Burkholderia sp. ABCPW 11
CGATCTGGGAGAACGGCATTCACCAGAACATCGCGTTCCTCGCGATGATGCTCAAGCGTTCGGATCGCGTCGGCCCCGTCTATTTCCTGAACGGCGGCGACGCCAACGCGCTGCCGGCCGGCCTCGAACTCGACGGCCTCGACGTCCCGCTCGTGAAACCCGCCGACGTCACGCACGAACTCGACGTCGTGATCGAAATGGGCGCGCAGTTGCCGGTCGAATGGCTCAGGCACATGAAGACGCTCGGCAAGAAGATCGCCGCGTTCTTCTGCGGGCACGTGTATGCGGGCCTGTGCGAAACGCCGATCTTCGGGAAACCGTCGGGGCACGTGTTCAACGGCGCACCGTTCGACGAAGTGTGGCTGCTGCCGCAATACGACAAGACAGCCGCGCCGATGCTGCAGACGATCCTGCGCGCGCCCGTCCACCTGATGCCGCACATCTGGTCGCCGTACTTCCTCGAGCGCCGCGTGGCCACGCTCGCCGACGAAGGCGCGACGTTCGGCTATCGGCCCGGCCAGCGGCCGTGGAAGCTCGCGACGCTCGAGCCGAACATCTCGGTCGCCAAGTCCTGCCATTACCCGATGCTCGCGTGCGACGAGTTCTACCGTGCGCGGCCTGACGCTGTGCAGCACATGTTCGTCGTCAACTCGATGCACATGAAGGAACATCCGACTTTCGTGCACTTCGCGAACAGCCTCGATCTCGTGCGCCAGCACAAGGCGACGTTCGAACCGCGGCTCGATCTGCCGGGTTTCATGGCGCGTCACGCGGATGCGGTCGTGTCGCATCACTGGGAGAACGGGCAGAACTATCTGTATTACGACGTGCTGTACGGCGGCTATCCGCTGATCCACAACTCGACGCTGATCGGCGACGCCGGCTATTACTACCCGGACTTCGACTCGGCGGCCGGCGGCCGTGCGCTGCTCGAAGCGTGGCTGCATCACGACGAACGCCTCGACGACTACCGCGCGAAGGCGGGCCGGCTGCTGCAGTCGGTCTCGATCGACAACCCCGCGAACCTCGACGCGTTCGTCTCGCGTCTGGTCGCCTGAACCGGAGCATACGCATGTCGGACTCCAATGCCCGTCAAGCGCCCGGCGAGGGCAAGCG
>NZ_LOVM01000082.1:0-26721 GCF_001523445.1 Burkholderia sp. ABCPW 11
AAAACTTGCTTGGCTTCTTGTTCATGGCTCCATTCTCTCAAGAGTTGGAGCCTCCACAAAACTCGGGGCGGTTCAGGCACCTCCCTCTATATATGTAATAAAGGACATTATCAAATATAAATCGACCCGCAACGCCCCTGCCGACGTAGAGCAAAATAAAGGTGTCATCGAGCACAGCTTCTCGAAGTACCGTGTCAGCTCCCCCACGCTATGCGCGCAGCGACAGCTTTCAGGTCACGCGTTGTGCGAAACCCAAGTTTGAGCGGACACTCGCACTGTGGTGATAAGGCTCCTTCATCTGCGATTCGGACCGCTTCCTGTCCTAAACTTGACAGAGTTCTTGGGCTTTGGACACATGGATTTGCATCCACTGTTCCTTCCGGAGCATCGCCAGCCTTTGCGCGTAAAAGGCTGATCGTACTGAAAGGTGGCTCGGATTTACTTCGCGCGAAATAGCTCATTATTACTTTGCGCTCAACAACTCGACAGGCGCAATACGCTCGCGTCGTCACTTGAGCACCCTCAGTCCCGCGTTGCTGTACAGGCGCCAGATGCGCTTATGATTGCCTCGGGCCGCCGCAGCTTCATCGCGATCAACACCGCCAGGACCGCGAACCCGACCCCAGTGAGAAACCCGCCCGTATAACCGACCTTCGCGGTCAGCGACAGGATCGTCGACGACGCGATCAGCTCGCCGAGATCGCGCGTGCTCTGCACGGCCGTCACGTCGGTGCCGGCCTGATCGCTGCCGCCCGCGAAACGCATGCCGGCCGTCATGATCGACACGGACGTGATGCCGGTCGCGAGCGAGCCGAGCACCGTGCACAGCCACGCCCACGCCGGCGATACCGGCAGCCACCCGCTCGCCTGCGCGAACCACAGCAGCGCCGCCGCGCCCGCGCAGCTCACGCCGGCCGTGAACGCCCGCCACAGGCCGAGCGCCCGCACGAGCCACGCGCCGCCGCCGCATCCGAGCACGACCGTCACGACGCCGCCCGCCATTCCGAGCTTCCCGATCGCGTCGAGCGACCAGCCCGCGCTGTTGAGGAACAGCTTCGACAGGCCGAAGCCCGATACGGCGGTCATCGCCGACAGCAGCGCGAGCGACAGCAGCGACCACGAACGCGGCCGCTTCGCAAAGCGCACGAGGCTCGCATCGTGATCGGGCCGGACGCGCGCGCGATCCGCGTCGCGCGGCAACACCCACAGCACGCAGACGAGGCTCGCGAGCGGGACGGCGGCCAGCGCGAGAAACGCGGTTGGCTGGCCGAACAGGCCAATCAGCGTCAACGTGCCGGCGCCACCGCCGAAGAAGCCGATCATCACGCCTGCGATCTGGATCGCGTTGATCCTCGCGAGCGTGTCGCCGCTGAAATGCTCGGCGGCCATCCCGTCGTTCGCGATGTCCTGCGTCGCGCTCGCGAGCGATGCGACGGCCAGCAGCCCGACTGCCCAGCCCGCCGTCGCGACCGTCATCCCGATCTGCGCGAGGCTGACCAGGCACAGCACGACGATCGTCTGCATCGGCAGCATCCAGCTGCGCCGCCGGCCGATGCGAGGCGACCAGCGGTTGTCGACGACAGGCGCCCACAGGAATTTCACGACCCATGGCAGCCCGACGAGCGGCAGGAACGCGAGGGCATGAAGCGGTGCGCCGTCGTGGCGCAGCAGCGTCGGCATCGCGTCCATCGCGATGCCGATCGGGATCCCCTGTGACAGGTAAAGCAGCGTGATCGTGATGACCAGGCGGCGATGTTCGAGCAGGTCGCGCATCCAATTCTCCAGTTGCATGAGGTTAAAAAGGTTCGGCGCCGGCCGGCACGCGTGCGGGCTGCATCGCATCGCGCCGCGGACGGCGCGCCGCACGCAGCAGCAATGCGCCGAAGGCGACGAGCGCCGCGTCGATCGGCCAGTACACGGGTCGGCCCGCGTCCAGCAGCGCGAGCGCGCAATGGGTCGCGCCGGCCAGCCCGTACGCGACACCGGCCGCACGCATCAGCACGCGCAGCCATGCCGCGCGATCCGCGACACAGGCCGCGAGCGCGATCGCGCCGCCCCACACGGCCCAGAACAGCATCGCGAGCGCATGGTCGACGTGCATGCCGTTGGGCAGCGCACGGCCGGCGAACAGCAGCGCACCGCCCGCGAGCACGAGCCCGCCGCACACGCCGACCGCGGCGGCGGCCAGCACGTCCGCCGAGCGATCGCGCTGCGCGCGCCGCCGTTCGATCCACAGATGCAGCCCCGTCGCGCACAGCGCACACGCGGCGAGCCCCATCAGGAAATGCAGCACGCGCAGCCCATCACCGCCGCACCCACCCAGCCGTATTGCGCGAAATGCAGCGGCTGCACCGCGATGAACGCGCGCAGCCAGAAACCGCGGCCGCGCGACGTCGCATCGGCGAGCCATTGCCCGTCTGTCGCGCGGTACAGGTGGCGTTCGAACACGGCCGTGCTCGGCAGGCCCGCGGTCGTACCGGCAATCTCGACGCGTGCGTTCACGTCGCCCCAGCGATGCAGCACGACGGCTTCGGGTCGGAACTCCGGCCTGCGCGCCACGTCGCGCCGCAACAGCGCCTCGAGATCGGGCGCATGCCGCCACGGGCCGCTGGCCTCGACGGGCGGCGGCCCGCCCAGCAGCTCGGCGAACGCACGCTGCGGCTGCTCCGGATACGCGACGCCCGCGAGCGACACCGTGCCGAGCGCGCCGAGCCCCGACAACGCGCCGGTGAACGCGAACAGCACGAGCCACGGCGTGCCCCACAGGCCGATCCATGCGTGCAGGTCGAACAGCGCGACGCGCAAGCCGAGACCGCGCCGGATACGCGCCGCGTCGGGCCAGCGCTTGCGGTGCACGACGACGCCCGCGACGATGAGCACGAGCAGCACGATGCCCCACAGGCTCACGAAGATGCGCCCGGGGAAGCCGGCGAACAGCGTCTTGTGCAGCGTGACGATCAACGTCGCCCGCGCGGCGTCGGGCAGCGGCGCGCCGGTCGCCGGATCGAGCGCGAGCGTGCACGTCTGGCGCGCGTCGCAGAAGCGGATGGCCGGATCGTCCGGCCGCGGCAGCACGATGCGCGCGTCGCGCAACGCGACCCCGAGCGACGCCGCGCGCGCGACGAGCGCGTCGAGCGGCAACGTCGGTCGTGCGACGGCCACCGCAGGCGGCCGCCACCAGCCCTGCATCGAATCGAACGCGAGACTCCAGGTGCCGCTGAACAGCACGACGAACAGCACCACGCCGAACAGCGCGCCGGCGCCGCGATGCAGCGCGCGCCAGCGCGAACGCGACGAAGCATCCATGTCAGCGCCCTCCCCAGAACATCGCGCACGGCACAAGCACCGCGAGCCACGCACCCGCGCGCCACGCGGCCTGCCGCCAGCCGGGGGCGACGAGCACCCACAGCAGCGCGGCGACGCTCGCGGCGAGCGTCAGCAACACGGCCGCATAGAGCCGGTTCAGGCCGTCGTCGGGATAATGACGGGCCAGCGTGAGCGCGAGCGCGACCGCACCCGGCAGCACGCCGCCGATCGCGATCGCCGCCCGCGCGCCCCAGCCGGACGCCATCAGAATTGCCCGCGCACGGTCAGCATCACGTTGCGCGGTTCCCCGTAACGGTTGTTCCAGCCCGGCTGGCTCAGGCTCAGGTAGTAGGTGCGGTCGAACAGGTTGTTGACGTTGAGCGCGGCGCTCCAGTGCTTGTCGTAGCGATAGCCGAGCCGCACGCTCGCGAGCGCGTAGCCGCCCTGGCTCATCGTGACGCCGTTCGCCTGCGCCGAGTAGCTGCTCTGCACCTGCACGCCGCCGCCAATGCTCCAGCGCCGCTCCTGCCACGGCAGATCGTAGTTGGTCCACAGCCGGAACAGGTGGCGCGGATTCAGCAGCGGCGCGAACGAACCCGCGTTCGCGAGGTTGTCCGCATAACGCATCGTGTCGTACGTGTAGCTCGCCCACACGCTCCACCACGGCGTGATGCGACCGCTCGCCTCGAACTCGAAGCCCTGGCTGCGCACGCTGCCGCCGTTCACGTAGTAGCAGCTCGGACCCGCGCATGGATGCGCGAGGTCGACCTGCGGGTTGTTGTCGAGATCGATGCGGAACGCCGCGAGCGACACGTCGAGCTTGCCGCCCGCCAGTTCGCCCTTCACGCCCGTTTCGTAGGTGCGCCCCTTCACCGGCGTCAGGATGCCGCCGCCCCACATCGACTTGGTCTGCGGCTGGAACACTTCCGCATAGCTCGCGTACCACGACCAGTCGCGCGCGAAATCCCAGATCAGCCCGCCGTACGGCGTGAACTGGTGGCCGGTGTTGTAGTGCGCGCCGAGGCTGTCCTGGTTCCACCAGCTCATCCGGCCGCCGAGCACGAGCGAGAGCGGCTCCGCGAGCTTGATGCGGCCCAGCCCGTAGACGCCCTTCTGCGAAACGTCGTTCTGCTGCGACTGCTGGTACGTCCCGATGCCGGGCTCGGGCACGCTGCTCGGGTTCCAGCGGTACACGTTCACCGGCGTGCCGGCCACGTCGCCGAGCAGCGGCGCGGTCATCTGCCCGCTGCTGCTGTTCGCGTAGGTGACGCCGAACAGCAGGTCGTGAGTGAGCCCGAACGCATGCACGGGGCCCTGCACGTTCGCATCGACGCTGCGGCTGTAGCTGCTGAACTGGTACGCGGCGCCGGTCAGCCGGCCGCCGGCGCCCGTCGCCGGATCGATCGCGCCGAACGAACCCGCGTACTTCAGGTCCGAGCGCACGCTCTGGTATTCGCCGCTGACCTTCGCCTTCCAGCCGGCGCCGAGCTTCTGCTCGACCGACGCGAACGCACGCGTCGTGTCCCAGTTGAAACGGCCCCACGCGGTGTCGAGGAACGTCGAGCGCGACAGGCCGAGGCTCGACCCGTCGCGCGCCATCGGCACGCCGGACATGTCGGGCACCGATGTCGAGGTCTGGTACTGCGCGCCGAACGTGAGCAGCGTGTCGCGCGTCACGTCGACTTCCGTGACGCTGTAGATCGAACGCGTGTCCTGCTTCGCGTGGTCGTAGAAGAAGTGGCGATCCTCGTACGCGGCGACGAGCCGGCTGCGCACGGTGCCGGCGGCATTGAGCGGGCCGCCGATGTCGGCTTCCGCGCGATAGCGGTCCCAGCTGCCGACGCTGGCGGTCGCATGCGCGGAGAACTGGTATTGCGGGCGCTTGCGCACGAGGTTGACGGTCGCGGCCGGATTGCCCGAGCCGTGCAGCAGCCCGTTCGCGCCGCGCAGGATTTCCACGCGCTCGTACACCGAGATGTCCTGCGGCGCGCTCGCCATGTCGCCGATCACGACCGGCACGCCGTCGAATTCGAACGAATCGACCTTGAAGCCGCGCACGAAGTACGCGGTGGTGAGCAGCACGTAAGGCTGGACGGTCACGCCGGCCGACTGCTGCATCACCTCATCGAGCGAGAACAGGTTCTGCTGGTCGATCCGCTCGCGCGTCGTCACGCTGACCGACTGCGGAATCTCGCGCAACGCGAGCGGCATCTTGCCGACCGTCGCCACGGACGGATCGTCGGCCACGCCGCGCGACACATTCACCGCAATCGCCTTCAACTCGCTCCCGGCAGGCTGCGCGGCGGCCGCTTCGTCCCGGCGGACTTCCGCGCCGGCCGCCGGCGCCGCATCGGCGAACGCCGCCGCCGGATGCGCGGCGATCAGCAGGCCGAGGTACAGCGACGGACGCCAGCGCCCGAAACGGGCGACGCGTGCGCCCTGCATCATCGATCTCTCAGGTTCCCGTACCTCGTACCGCATTCACGCCCCCGTATTTGACAATCATTCTCATTATCAATTAGAACCGGCAGCGATTTTTCGATCGAGGGGCTTTTCCTATCGATTCCGGGCACGGCGGCCCGCATTGTTCACGTCACTGCTCGGATTCGGCCGGGCGGGTTTCGGCGTCCGCGCCGGCGGGTGACGCCCCGTCGGGCCGCCCCGCACGGGCGAACGTCGCGTACCACGCATCGGTCTCGATCAGTTGCGCATGCGTGCCGGTCGCCCGCACGCGGCCCGCGTCGAGCACGACGATCGTGTCGGCGGCCGCCGAGAGCGCCGGCTGGTGCGTGACGACGATGCGCGTACGCTGCCCGCGCAGCGCGACGAGACTGTCGCGCACGCGTCGCGCGCTCAGTTCATCGAGGCTCGCGGTCGGCTCGTCGAACATCAGCACCGGCGCGCGCGCCAGCAGCGCACGCGCCAGGCATGCGCGCTGGCGCTGCCCGCCCGACAGCAACTGGCCGCCCGGCCCCACGTCGGTGTCGAGGCCGTCCGGCAGGCGTTCGGCGTCGCGCAGCAGGCCGACCGCATCCAGCGCGGCGCGCAGCTCGGCATCGGTCGCGTCGGGCCGCCCCATCCGCACGTTCCACGCGAGGCTGCCGCGAAACAGCCCGTTGTCCTGGAACACGAGGTTGCGCGTCGCGGCGAGCGTTGCCTCGCTCAGGTGCCGCACGTCGGCGCGGCCGAGCAGCACGCGCCCGGCGCACGGATCGTCGAGCCGCGCGAGCAGGCCGAGCAGCGTGCTCTTGCCCGCGCCCGTCGGGCCGACGATCGCGACGAAGCCGCCCGCCGGACAATGCAGGTCGATCCCGTCGAGCAGCGTCGCGCCGCTCGCCGACCGATAGCCGACGCGCAGCGCGTCGACGCTCGCGTCGTGTACCGGCGTGCCGCGCTCGGGGTTGTCGAAAAGTGGCGCATGCAGCACCGCGAGCACCGTATCGAGCGCGCGCCAGCCACCGCGCAGCGCCTGGTCGAGCTGCGTGAGCTGCGCGAGCGGCTCGATGAAGCGCACGAGCAGCACCAGCACCGCGACGGCCGTCGCCGCGTCGAGCCGGCCGGCTGCGACGGCCCACGCGCCGCCGATCAGCATCGCGACGAACACGCCCTGCACCGCCCCCGCGAAGCCGAGCTCGATCGGCAGCGAGCGCCGCATCAGCGCCCGCGTGCGGCGATGCTGTTCGTCGAACGCGCGCTGCAGCGCCGCGCGTGCGTCGCCGTCCCGGCCCGCGAAGCGCAGCAGCCCCTGATGCGCGGCGAAGGTCTGAAGCTGCACGGCCATGTCGCGATCGCCGGCGGCGCGCGCCTGTTCGAACGCGAGCGTGCGGGCGCCGCCGCGTTCCAGCAGCGCGAATAGCAGCACGGCCGCCGCCGCGAGGCACAGCGCGATGCGCCAGTCGATCCACGCGAGCCCCGCGACCACCGCGAGCGGCGTGACGACCGCGCCGATCAACGGCCCGAGCAGGTGCGCCGGAATTCCCATCGCCTGCATCACCGGCCCGCGCAGCAACCCGGCCGGATGACTGTCGCGCACGGCCTGCCACGACGCGATGCGCGGCAGGCGGTGCACGAGGCGTTCGACGAGGCCGACGGCCAGCGCACCGCCCGCGCGATAGCCTCGACATTGCGCGACGTACAGCACGAGCGCATGGCACAGCGTCAGCGCGCCGAGCACGGCCGTCCAGTGCAGCGCGGCCGCCTGCGCGCCGGCGAACCAGGCGCGGATCAGCGGCACGAGCAGCAGCCCGCACGCGCCGTCGAGCAACGCGGCGGCCACCGCCCAGCCCAGACCGCGCCACAGCGCGCGGCGCGTGTCGCGCGGCAGGCACTGCAAACGTTTGAGCGATGTCGTCATCATGCGGCCTCCCCGCCTGCGGCGCCGCGTTCGCGCCAGAGCCGCGCATACAGCCCGTGCGCGGCCAGCAGCGCCGCGTGCATACCGCGTTCGACGATACGGCCACGTTCCATCACGAGGATCTGGTCCGCGTGCCGGATCGCATCGAGATCGTGGCTGACGATCACACGGGTACGCATGTCGGCGCGCAGCGCGTTGCGCAACGCGCGCCCGGTTTGCGGATCGAGCGCCGACGCCGGTTCGTCGAGCAGCAGCAACGGCGCGCGCGACAGCAGCGCACGCGCGATCGACAATCGCTGCAGTTCGCCGCCGGACAGCCGCACGTCGCGCCCGCACACGCAGTCGTAGCCGCCCGGCAATGCGTCGATGCGCTCGTCGAGACAGGCCGCACGCGCGGCGGCGCGAATCGCGTCGCGATCGGCATCGGGCCGGTACAGCGCGATGTTGGCGGCAATCGACACATCGTCGAGCGCGGTGGCCTGCTGGAACACCATCGCGACCTGTTCGCGGCGCGTGTCCGACGTGAGCAGCCGCAGATCGGCGCCGCCGAGCCGCACCGTGCCGCGATCCGGGTCCATGAAGCGCGCGAGCAGCATCAGCAGCGTGCTCTTGCCCGCGCCCGACGGCCCGACGATCGCGGTGGTCGTGCCGGCCGCGATCGTCGCGTCGATGTCGAGCAGGATCGGCTCGCCGTCGATGTCGACCTGCACGCCGCGCAGTTCGATCGACGCGTCGCGCGGCGCCTGTGCCGCGCCGTCGGCGGGTTCCTGCAAGCCCGGCTGCACGAGCAACGCATCGAGCCGCGCGGCGGCCGCGTGCGCGTCGCGCAACGCATCGGCGCCATGACCGAGCGCACGCACCGGCGCCGCGATCGCCCAGATCAGCAACGCGAACGCGCACAGCGTGCCGACCGGCAACTGCCCGGCCGTCAGCCACGTCGCGCCGAACACGACCCACGCGAGCAGGAACGGCGTGCCGAGCAGCACCTGCGTACACGCGCCGAGACCGCCGATGCGGCCGACCCACGCCGCGAACGCGTGAGAGAAATGTCCGGCCGACGCCAGCGCGGCGGCCTCGATCCCGGCGCCCGGATACTGCCGCACCAGCGCCGGGTTCTGCGCGAGCTGCGCATAGTCGCCCACCAGCCGTTCGAGCGCCGCGTTGCGTGCGGCGAAGGCCGGCGCAAAGCGTGCCGAGCGCATCCAGCGAAACAGCGCCGCACCGGCGACGAGCGGCACGAGCGCGAACGCGAGCAGCACGGGATTCAGATAAAGCAGGCACGCGAGCGCCGCGCACGGCACGACGACGAGTTGCGTGAGATCGGCCGGCGCATGCGCGACGAGCTGATGCAGCGCGCGCACGTCCTGGTCGACGTGGCGCGCGACACGGTCGCTGCCCCCGCGTGCGAACCAGCCGAGCGGCAAACGCTGCAGATGATCGGCGAGGCGCTTGCGCAGACGGTCGCCGAGATCGGCGTCGACGCGGTGCGTCAGGTGCAGTGCGACCGTCTGGCCGCCCAGCCAAAATGCGCCGGCCGCCACGGCGGCGACGAGCCAGCCGCGCGCCGCGGCGTCGAGCTGTGGCGCGACGCGCCATGCGTCGGCGAGATGCGCGAGCGCGAGCCACGGCACGAGCGACGCGATGCCGGCCAGCGCCTGCAACGCCACCGCCGCGACGAGCGGCACCGCGAACGGTCGCAACATCGAAAGCAACGGCCCCTTCATGCGGCACGCTCCAGCAGCATGCCGAGCGTCGCGGCGCGCGCGTCACCCGGCGGCTGCGCCGGAAAACCGAGTTGCGCGGTCAACTGCTGCCAGACGCGCGCCACGTCGATGCTGCGCTGGTTGCACGCGTGCAGCCCTTCGCCGGACACGAGCCGGTCGACCGCGCGCACGGCCGCCTGCGGCCAGCAGCGCGCGTGAATCTCGCCCCACGTGTCCTGTACGTCGTCGCAGATCTGGATGCTCGGCATGTCGTCGCCGGCCACCTCGCCGAAGATCGGGAACAGGCCGTCGTCGTCCAGCGCCGGCTCGCGCAGCGCGGGCGCCCACCACAGCGGGCCATGCGGCGACGCGAGCGTCCACGTGCCGGCGTCGGTCGTCAGCGTGATGCCGAACAACAGGCTCATCCGGCCGTCGTCGGCCGCCGCCATCTCGTTGTGCACGCGCAGCGACACCGGCGTTTCGGCGAGCACCATCGCGCATTCGCGCATCGACGACAGCGCCGGCCCGATCGGTTCGACCGACCACGGCCCGACACCCTGCAACGCCGCCGCGAGCACGTCGAGCGCCGCGTAGCTCGCCTGCACCGAGCACACGACATCCGCATGCACGGGGGCGCTCGTCTCGCGCAGCCGCCGCGCGACCGCGATGAAGCGCGCGACGACCGGCAGGTTCGGATAGAAGCTGTTGAGCAGGCAGCGGCGGCCATGGCGCGACGCGGTGCGCAGCACGCTGTCCCATTCGTCGGGCAGCAGCGGATGCTCGATCACGACGTCGATCCCGCGTTCGAGCAGCCGGCACGCGAGCGCGGCGCCTTGCGCGCCGCGCGCCGCGCCGCCGACGGCGACGCAAGCGACGCACACGTCGTCCGGCAACGCGTCGACGCGGTCGAACACAGGCGCCCCGACGCGTGCGGCCAATGCGGCCGTGCGCGCACTGCCTTGCCCGAGGATGCCGGCGACGTGATACGAACCGGACGCCGCGAGGCCCGCCGCATAGAACTGACCGAAACGGGAACCGGCCACGACGACCGGCAGCGGATGGACCTTCATCGTGCCTCCTTCAGGCGGGTGTCGACGAACGCGGCGTTCAGGCAGTCGAAATGACCGCCGGGGATATCGACGGCCGTGATGCCGCCGAGCGCCTGCGCCGTCCAGTAATCGGTGAGCGCCGCGCGCTGCTGCGGAATCAGCGGATTGCAGCGCTCCGGCACGAACAGCCGCAGCGCGCCCGCATACGGCGCATCGCCGGTCCAGTGGCACGCCTGCACCGAATGCATGAAGAGCCGGTAGAGCCGCTCGCGCTCGTCGAGCAGCGGATGCGCGAGCTCGTCCTGCAGCGACAGGCCGGCCGCCGCGCGCAGCACGCGGCGACGCAGCACGTCGAGCGGCTCGCAACGATCGCCGAAGATCTCGAGCTGCGCCTGCAGGCTGCCGGGCGCAAGCCGCGTAGGATCGGCCTTCAATGCGTCGGCCAGCGCGTCGGCCAGCACGTACGTTTCCGGAAAGCCGAGCGCATCGAGCGGCAGCCCGAGCGTCGCCGCGAAGTTGAACAGCACGAGCCATTCCTCCTCGATCAGATACGGAATCCGGTAGCTCGACACGATGTCGAGCGTGCGCACCGCGACGCCGAGCTGCACCAGCGACTTCGCCATCTCCAGCGCGACCAGCCCGCCCGAGCAGTAGCCGAGCACGTCGACCTCGCGCACGCCGCTGCGCCACAGCGCATCCGCGTAACGCCGGCCCAGCGTCGCGTTCAGGTGGCGCACCGGCAGGTCGAGATAGTCCTGCGCGTCGCGCACCGCGAAGCCGAGCACCGGGCCGAGCCGCGCCAGCGCGGGCAGCACCGGACGATACGCATGCACGGTGCCGAGCCCTTCGTGCACGATCACGCGCGGCACGCCGTCGCCCGGCGCGAGCGGAATCGGCCGCACGCCGGCCCGCACGCGCGGCGCCGGCGCATGGACGACCGCCGATGCAGGCAGCGAGCGCGACGCGGCGGGCGCGGCCGTCGGCGTCGCGCTCGCCGGCTGCTCGCTCGCGTCGCGCAGGCATTGCGCGAACGCGGCGGGCGTCGGCTGCGCGAGCACCCAGCGCAGCAGCCGGTCGAACGGATGCGCGTGCGCGAGCGGCTCCTCGCCGCGCAGCCGCGACACGAGCTGCGCGATCAGCAGCGAATCGCCGCCCGCGGCGAAGAAGTCCTGATCCGGCGACACGTTGCGCGTATCGAGCACGGTTTCCCACAAGCCGATCAGCCGCGCGAGCAGCGGATCGGCTGCCTGTGCGGGCACCGCTCGCACCACGGCCGGCGCCGGTTCGCGGATATCGGCGATGCCGGCCAGCGTACGGCGGTCGATCTTGCCGTTCGCGGTCACCGGCAGACGTTCGAACACGCGCAGTTGCGACGGCACCATGTAGTTCGGCACGCGCTCGGCCACGAACGCCAGCAGCGCATCCGGCGCGATGCGTGCAGCGCCGCGCTTCACGTGAGACAGCAGGATGTCGTAGCCGAGCGCGGCGAGCGGCGTGTCGGGCGCGACACAACTGAGCGCACGGTCGCCCGCTTCCGCCTGCAGCCATTCGAGCCACTGCGCGTGCGGCACGAACAACCGCGCCGATGCGGCGCGCGCGTCGTCCGGCGTCTCCATCATCAGCCCCTGACTGATGCTGATTTCCGGATGCTCGGCCGTCAGTTCCTGGATCACCCACCACGCATCGGCTGCCGACAGCGCACGCAAGCCGGCGATCAGCGCGACCGTATCGCGCGCATTGTTCAGCGCGCCGGAGCTGACCGTCAGGTCGACCGAATGCGGCGCAATGCCCTGCGCGTCGCACGGCGCGTTCATGTCGAAGCGCACGAAGCGCATCCACGGATACGCGGCGAAACGCTCGCGTGCGGCGGCGAGGAAGTAGCTCGACACGTCGCTGAACAGGTAATCGATGCGCGTGCCGGCTTCGACCAGCGGCGCGAGCGCGCCGACGATCGCACGCGTCGCGGCGGCCGTGCCCGCGCCGATTTCGAGAATGCGCCACGCGCGCTGCGGTTCGCGGGCGACGACGGCGCGCACGGCCTGCGCCATCCCGCGATGCAGCGCGCGAGCGTGTTCGCCGTCGCTGTACATCGCTTCGGCGATATGCGAGGCCCCTTCCGGGAACATCAGGCCGGCCGGCGATACGCTGCCGTCGATCTGCGCGTCGAGGCATCCTGCGCTGGCGCGGAAGTAGTCGACGAGCACGGCCGGCCACAGCTCGGGCGACGCGTGTTGCGCGAATGCGTCCCAGCACGCATGCGCGTCAGCCAGGCTCGCGCCCGGACGCATGCGCCAGCCGTCTTCGGCATCCGCCTCCAGCACGCCGTGCGCGACGAGCATCGCGAGCCAGTGGCGCAGCAAATGGCGTCGTGCCGCCGGCACACGCAGCCGCTCGCACAGCGTCGCGAAGCCAGTCGAAGCGTCGGTCTTCAAGCCGCCGGCCGGCACGATCCATGCGGCGAGCGACGCCACGCATGCCGTTTCGAGCTGCGCGACCGAACGCGCCACGTCTGCCTGCGCGGGCCAGCGTGCGGTGTCGAATACCGTGCGCACCTGCGTCGCGAGGTCATGCAGCGCGTCGTCTCGCGCCGACGCAGTCGCTTCCGCACTCTGCAGCGACACGAAGCTCGCGAGCCGGCGCTCCGCGCCTTCGCCGAGCACGATCGTGGCCGCCGCGCCGACGAGCGGATGCGCGGTCAGCGCCGCATCGATCTCGGCCAGCTCGATCCGGTAGCCGCGGATCTTGACCTGATCGTCCTGCCGCCCGAGGAATTCGAGCGAGCCGTCGGCGCGCACGCGCCCGAGATCGCCGGTGCGATACAACCGGCGCCCGTCCGGATGACGGATGAACCGTTCGGCCGTCCGCACCGGATCGTTCGCGTAGCCTGTCGCGAGCCCGACGCCACCGATATGGATCTCGCCGCGCACACCCGGCGGGCACGGCCGGCCGAGTGCATCGAGCACTTCCATCGTCTGCCCGGTCAGCGCGCGGCCGTACGGAATGCTCGCGAGCTGCGTGTCTTCCGGACGGATCGGATGCTCGATCGACCAGATCGACGCTTCGGTCGCGCCGCCGAGGCTGAACAGCGCGCTATCGGGCCAGCGCCGCCACCAGCGGGCCGGCAGCGTCACCGGAATCCAGTCGCCCGACCACAGCACGCGGCGCGGGCCCGGCACGTCGAGCGCCGGTTCGCCTTCGAGGTAGTCGATCAGCATCTGCCCCTGGGCGGGCACCGAGTTCCACAACGTCACGCGATGGCGCGCCATCAGTTCGGCCCAGTGCGACGGATCGTTGCCGCGCGCCGGATCGGGCAGCACGATGCACGCGCCGCGCGCGGTCGCCCCGAAAAAGTCGTAGACGGACAGGTCGAAGCTCAGTTCGGCCAGCCCCAGCACCACGTCGCCCGCGCCGACCGCATGGCGCGCGCTGATGTCGGCAAGCGTGTTGCACACCGCCGCATGGCTCAGCATCACGCCCTTCGGCTCGCCGGTGGAACCCGACGTGTAGATCACGTAGGCCAACGCATCGGGGGCGATGTCGCACGCGGCGCGCGGCGGCCATTGCGGATCGCTCGGCAACGCATCGATATCGATGCGCACGCAACCTTCGTGTTCGAATGCGAGCGCCTGCACGCTGACGACCGCACGCACTCGCGCATTGCGCAGAATGGCCTGTTGCCGCAGCGCCGGCTGACGGCTGTCGACCGGAACGTACGCGGCACCGGTCTGGACGATCGCGAGCACTGCTGCGAGCTGATGCGCGCACTTCGGCATCAGCACCGCGGCGGTATCGCCCACGCCGACGCCGGCCTGTTCGAGCGCGGTACGTAGCGCCGCCGCCTGTTGCGCGACCTCGCGGTACGTGCGCGCACCCAGCGCGTCGATCACGACCGGCGCATCGGGCGTGCGCAACGCCTGCGCGGCGAACCCGGCGGCGATATGCGTATCGGCATCCGGATGCGCGTCGGCGACCGGCGCCGCGGACGGCAGCACGATATCGCCGTCACGCGACCACCATTCGGCATCGTCGGCCAGCCGGCCCAGCAGCGCGACATACGCGTCGAACATCGCGGCCGGCATGCCGTCCGGAAACAGGTCGTCGCGCACGTCCCAGCCGATTTCCAGCCCGCCGAACTGGTCGGTCACCTGGCAGTCGAGCCACACCTGCGGCGTCTGGCTGATCATGGTGCGCGGCGGCTCGGCGCACGTCGCCTGCTCGCCGAGCAGGCGACCCACGCTGCCGACCCCGCTCGTGAACACCACCGGCATCAGCGCCGCGTCCTTGCCGTGCCGCCGCGCGAGTTCGCGCATCACGTCGACGCCGGTGAAGGCGCGATGGTCGAGATCGTCGAACATCCGCGCGCCGATCGTGCGGGCGCGTTCGACGAAATCGCGCCCGTGCGTCGCATCGACGGCGAGCAGGTTCAGCGCGGTGAAATCGCCGAGCACCGCATCGATGCGCGGATGCACGGGCGGACGATTCAGCACCGTCAGGTTCAGGCAGAACGCCGGCGCCTGGCTCCAGCGGCCGACCACCTCGGCGAACGCGGCCAGCGCCACGCTCGCCGCACTCAGCCCGAAACGGCTCGCATGGCCGCTCAGCGCGGTCCATTGCGCGCGATCGAGCCGCGCATGCCGGTGCGTGAAGCGCGGCGGCCCGTCGGTACGCATCGCGGGCACCACCGGCAGATCGGGACGCGCGGGCAGGTCGTCGAGTCGACTGAGCCACCACGCCTTGTCGCGCGCATGCTCGGCGCGCGTCGCGGCCTGCGCTTCATGCAGCACATAGTCGCGAAACGTCGCATCGAGCGGCGCGGGCTGCCATTGCGGATCGTCGTAACGACGCCGCCACTCGGCGAGCAGCAATTGCAGGCTCGCGTAGTCGATCAGCGTGAAATCGACGGACAGGTGCAGCACCGCGCCATCCGGGCCGACGCTCACTTCCGGCTGCAGCACCGGCCAGCGGTCGAGCGCGTGGACCGCGTGGTCGAGGCGCTCGCGCACGCGGTGCAGGTGGGCGTCGAATGCGTTCGCGTCGGCGTCGCGCAGGTCGTGCACGGTGAGCGGCTGCCACGGCACGTCGGGCAGCACGCGTTGCCAGGCGTTGTCCTCGACGATCGCGCGCAGCATCGGATGGCGCGCGACGCACGCATTCCACGCGGCTTCGAAGCGCACGCAGTCGAGATCCTTCGGTTCATCGTATTCGACGTACAGATGGCACGCGCTGCCGCCGAACTCGAACGATTCGTGGCGACCGAGCACATACGCGGCCTGCACCGGCGTCAGCGCGAACCGTTCGTACTGGTGCGCCGGATCGCTTCGCCATGCTCCGCCCTGAAGGAAACGGACGAACGCGTCGCGTTCGGCCTTGATGCGCGCGGCGAGATCCGCATCGAGCGCGCCGGCCGGCGCGCGATAGCGCAACTGGCCGCCGTCGTCGCACCACAGTTCGATCTGGCGTTCGCGGCAGAGATCGAGCACGTCGTCGAAGTTCACAGCACGCCCTCCTCGATCGTCGCGACCGACGCATCGCCGTCGGCGGGCGCCGCCGGCGTCAGTTCGTCGAGCTGCGCCGCGAGGCCGGCGAGCGTCGGCTGCCGGTAGAACGCGGCCATCCCGATCCGCACGCCGAGCCGCTCGCGCAATTGCGCGAGCAAGCGGGTCGCGAGCAGGCTGTCGCCGCCGAGCGCGAAGAACGTCGCGTCACGCGCGTTCGCCGCGCGGCCGAGCGCCTGCTCCCAACAGGCCAGCAATATCGCGTGCCGTTCGCCGGCCGGCACGAACGCGTCGTGCGCGGCCGGTGCGTCGCCGAGTGCGCGCGCGAGTGCATCCCCGACCGCCCGACGATCGATCTTGCCGTTCGCGTTGAGCGGCCAGCGCGGCACGCACCACAGCGCATCGGGACGCATCGCGTCGGGCAACCGGTCGCGCAACCAGTCCGCGAGCGCCGTCTGTTCGATCGGCTCGCCGACCCGGCGCGCATCGATGCAGGCGAATGCCGCCGAGCGCCAGCTGCGCGCATCGAGCGCAAAGCCGCACGCATGGGCGGCCGCCGCCAGCGCATCGTGCGCGAACGGCCGCGGCAGCGATGCATCGCCCGCGACGCTCGCGACGAGTTCGCGCAGCGGCGAGTCGCGCAGCACGTCGGCGAGCAGCAGGCGGCCGTCCCGCGCAAGCAGCGCAGCCGCGATCCGGAAGGTGTCGCGCGGATCGTCGCGCAGGTGGGCCGCCGCGAAACTGATCACGCAATCGAATGCGCCGAGATGACGTGCGGGCAGCAAGCCGTCCTGCATCGTCTGCAACGCGGGCAGCGTTCGCGTGAAGCGTGCCTGCGCGTTGTGCAGCAGGCCCGGCGACACGTCGAACAGCGTCACGTCGAAGCGCGAATCGTCGAGCACGCCGAGCCCCGCATCGAGCGCCTGGCCCGCGCGGGCATCGAGCACCGCGACGCGCAGCACACCGGTGTGTGCCGCGGCCTGCGCGTCCAGCGCGGCGGCGAATTCGCGCAGCGCACGAACACCGTCCGGCAAACGTGTCGCAAACGCGAGCGGCGCCACGCAGGGGTCCAGCGGCACGCGTTGCGCGGCGGTATCCGGATCGACGCCGAGCGCGCGCAGCGCGGCCGTCAGATCGTCGAGATCGGTTGCCTGCCAGTCGAGGCGACCGAGCGCATCGACGAGGGCAATCGATGCGTCTCGCGGCGCGTGCCAGTGCGCACGCAGCGACGGCGGCAGGCCCGCGTCGCCGTCGAGCAGCCGCCCGGCCACGGCGTGCGCGACGGCCGCTTCTGCCGGCATCGTGTCGGCCATGTCGGCGGTCGCAAGCGATGCCGGCGCGGTGTCCGCCGCCGCGCAATCGTTCGGCACGAACGCCGCGACGATGCGCGCGGCCTCGCCGTGGACGACGCTCGCACACGCGCCGTCGATCAACGGATGCGCGGCCAGCGCCGCCTCGATCTCGCCGAGCTCGATCCGGTGCCCGCGCACCTTCACCTGCCGATCCTCGCGCCCGAGGAATTCGAGCGTCCCGTCCGGCCAGTAGCGGCCACGATCGCCGGTGCGATACCAACGGCCGGACGCGTGCTGCACGAAACGCTGCGCGGTCAGCTCAGGATCGTTCCGGTAGCCGCGCGCGAGACTGTCGCCCCCGATCAGCAATTCGCCCGGCACGTAATCGGGCACATCACGGCCGTCGCCATCGACGACGCGATACGCCTGCCCCGGCAACGGCCGGCCGTACGGAATCGAACGCCAGTGCGGCGGCACGTCGCGCACCGTCTGCACGTTCGACCAGATCCCGGCCTCGGTCGCGCCGCCGAGCGCGTGGAACGCACAGGCCTCGCCGCAGCGCGCGCGCAGGCGCGCCGGCAGGTCGAGCGCGATCCAGTCGCCGGACAGCAGCGCCGCACGCACGCTGCGGCACGCGCCGCGCGCCGCCGGCACGGCCAGCGCCATTTCCAGCAGCGCGGGCGCCGAGTTCCACAGCGTCACGCGATGCCGCGCGATCAGTTCGATCCAGCGCGCCGCATCGCGCGCTTCGTCCTGCGTCGGCAGCACGAGTTGCGCACCGGCGCCCAGCGCGCCGAACAGGTCGTACACCGACAGATCGAAATCGAGCGCCGACACCGCCAGCAACCGGTCGTCCGCGCGCACGCCGAGCAGCGCGTCGATCGCATCGATCGTGTTGATCGCCGCCGCGTGCGTCATCTCGACGCCCTTCGGCACGCCCGTCGAACCGGACGTGTAGATCACGTAAGCGGTCGCCTGCGGCGCGACCTCGAGCGGCGCGGCCAGCGGCGCATGCCGCAGCAGCGCGGCAATGCCGACATGCGGCAGCGGCCCGTCCGCGCACGCGGTGTCGACGATCGCGGCCTTCACGCCCGCCGCGCGCTCGATCAGCGCCTTGCGCGCGACCGGCTGCGCGATGTCGAGCGGCACGTAGCATGCGCCGGCCGCCAGCACGCCGAATACGGCCGCGACCTGCGCGGGCCCGCGCGGCAAACTGATCTCGACGGCATCGCCGTGCCCGAGCCCGGCCGCGCGCAAGCCGCCCGCGATCGCGAGCGCCTGCGCAGCCAGTTCGCCGCGCGTCACCGTGCGATCGCCGTATCGCAACGCCACGGCGGCCGGCTCGCGCGCGGCCAGCGCGAAGAAATCGTGATGCAGCGTGCGCGCGCGGCCGGGGGCCGGCAACGCATTGAGCGTATCGCGCACGCGTCGCTGTGCGGACGGCAGCTCGACCGCGATCGGCAGCCGCCAGTCGCGATCGCACAGCGCCTGCACGAACGCGACATACGCGCCGAACATCGCGTCGATCATTCCGCCCGGGAACAGCCCGTCGACGCTGTCCCACGCGAGCAGTGCACCACCCGGCACGCGATAGAGCTGATGGTCGAGCCATACCTGCGGCGTCTGCGAAATCATGTCGCACAGATCACCGAACACCTGCGCGAACGCATCGGGCACGAACGGTTCGTCACCGAGATTGCACGAGAACACGACCGGCACCGCACGCGGCGTGCCCTGCCGACGCGCATCGCGCAGCACGTCGAGCGCCGGATACGCGGCCTGTGCGATCGCACCATGCAGCCGCTGCTGGAACGCGCGCATCGCGTCGGCCGCGCTCGCGTCGGCGCGCACGTCGCATTCGACGAGCAGCAGCGTCGTGAAATCGGCGATCACGCGGCCCAGATCTGGCGCATCGCCGTGCCGGTCGAACAGCGGCACGTTGAGCAGGAATGCGTGCCGGCCGCTCCAGCGCGCGAGCACGGCCGCGAACGCCGCGCCGAACACCGACGACAGCGTGACGCCATGCTGCGCGGCGCGCGCCTGCAGACGCGTCAACTCGTCGGTGCTCAGCGTGTGCGCCACGCGGCTGAAACGCGGCGCGCGAATCGTTTCCGGCGCGCTGGCGAGCGGCAGCGCCGGCCCTTCCGGCAACGTCGCGAGCCGCGCCTGCCAGGCGTCACGCGCCGCGGCCCGCGCATCGCGCGTCTCGGCCGCGCGACGCGCGAGCCAGGCCGGGAACCACGTCGACGGCGCAGCCGGCAGCGCCGACGGCTCGGCATACGCGACGCCGATCTCCTGCATCAGCAGCCGCACGCTGTCCACGTCGGCCGCGAGCAGGTCGACGCTGAGCCACACGCGATCCTCGCCGCCAGGCATCTGCACGAGCCCCATCATGAACACCTGCGCGTGCTCGACGTCGAGACACTCGTGCGAGCGGAACGCGCGCAGCGACGCCCATTCGGCTTCCGCATCGTCCGCCGTCCGGTCGCGCCAGTCCGCGTGCGCGAACACCGGCGCGTCCGATTCGGCGAGGATCTGCTGACGGCCGCCTTCGAAACGCGCGCGCAGCATCGGATGACGCTCGCGCACGCGCCGGCATGCCGTGTCGAGACGAACGGGATCGATCGCGCGGCTGCGGAATTCGAGAAACGCGTGGCAACTCACGTTGCCGAGCACTTCGCCGTCGCCGCGGCCGAGCCAGTACGCCTGCTGCACCGCGGACAATTCGAACGGCGCATGCACGTCGACTGCTTCGGCCGCGCCGACGGTGTCCGCCCGCGCGACACGCGGCGCATTGGCGAGCAGCGCAGTCCACGCGCCAAGCGTCGGCGTGCGCGCGAGCGCATCGAACGTCAGCGCATGGCCGAGCCGGTTCACGCGGGTCTGCAGATACATCAGCCGGATCGAATCGAGGCCGCAGCTCAGCAGGTCCTCGTCATCGTCGAGCGACGCGATCTCGTCGACGGATTCGTCGAGCAGCTCGGCGATCAGCGCAACGAGCCGCGCGCGAAATTCAGTGGGAGAACAACAGGAAGGATCGGAATGGTCGGTAGTGGAATCGACAACGGTCTGGCTCATGGGCACGCCTTGTATGGGTCGTTCGACGGCGGTTCCGCGCGGCGGCGGCCACCTGTGAATGAGAATCTATCTCATTAACGCCCATGAGCCCGGTCGATTCCTTTAGGCTGCCGGTCAGTTGTTTTAGATCGCCGCGCCCGCCAGTTCCTCGTTGTCGATCGCGTTCGACGACACGCGGATATCGCTCGGCGAAATGCCGTAGCGCTTGCGGAACGCGATCGAAAAATGCGCGGGGCTGTAGCCGACGCGGTACGCGACAGTCGACACGTTCGCATCCTCCGCGCACAGCATCGCGTGCGCGGTCCGCAGCCGGTATTCCTGCAGATACGCGTACACGCTCGTGCCGAACACCTTGCGGAAGCCGGCCGTCAGCTTGCGCGAATTCATCCCGACGCGGCTCGCGAGCGCGTCGAGCGTTGGCGGATGCTGAAGCTCGCGCGTCAGGATGTCGCTCGCCGCATACACGCGCTCGACATCCGACGACGTGACTCGCACGTCGGCCGGCGCGTGCTGCCGCTGCGTGGCCAGTAACTGCGCGCTCAGCGCGGTCAGCTCGAACGCCTTCGCCTTCAGGTAGTACTCGCGCACCGCGCCCTCGAACGGGCAGGTGGCGATCTGCACGGCGAGCGCCTGCAGCGCCTTCGACGCCGGGCAACTGACGATGCGCGGATCGCCGCCCGTCGGCGCGAGCATCTTCTCCGGCAACAGGCTCAGGTTGCGGTCGAGCGCATCGAGGCCGAGCTGCACGATCGTGTAGCGCAGCGGCACGTCACGGTCGTAGATCTGGTGGGTGGTGAATTCGCCGTCGTTGGCGATCACGCACAGGCCCGGCCCCTTGATGCACTGCTCGGGCTGGCCCGGCACGCGGCAGCGCAACTGCCCGCTCTGCACGAGGACGAGCTTCAGCCCTTTTTCGAGCGGCTCCTCGTACCAGTCGCGGCTATCCGAGCACAGCGTGCCGCTCATGAGTTTCATGCCCGCGTCGATGTGCACCACACCCGGATGATTGCCGGGCACGAGCACCGGCGGGTGACGTCGTGACGAAGCGAAGGAGGTCGATCTCATCGGAGGTCCGTTGGTTGGGCGGCACGCGCGGACCGGCGCGCGCCGGCGGCAACCGGCCTATTGTCCGGCCGGACCGGGCGGGTGCCGCGCGACCCACGCCCGATCGAACGAAATTGCCGCGATATCGAAAGAAACGGCGCTATCGCAGCACCTATTGCAAATGATAATACCTCTCATTTACATTTTCTGACAACTTGCCGGAACCCAAGGTCAGCGCATGCAATCCTCCCCTTCATCCCTGGCGGCGGCCGTGCCGGCCGACGCGCCCGACTGGCCCGACGACTTCGCGCGCCGCTACCGCGACGCCGGCTACTGGCAGGACACGACGTTCTTCGACGCGCTCGATGCATGCGCGCAGCGCCATCCCGACGCGCTCGCCCTCGTCGACGGCGCGCTGCGGCTGCGCTATCGCGATCTGCTCGCGCGCATTCGCCGCCTCGCGGGCGGCCTCGCGCGCCTCGGCCTGGTACGCGGCGACGCGGTCGTCGTCCAGTTGCCGAACGGCGCACGTTTCATCGAGACGTGCTTCGCGCTGTTCCAGCTCGGCGTGCGGCCGGTGCTCGCGCTGCCCGCGCACCGTCACTACGAGATCGGCGCGTTCTGCCGCTTCGCCGGTGCGCGTGCTTATCTCGGCGCGTCGCAACTCGGCGATTTCGACTGCCGGCCGCTCGCGGCCGCGTTGCAGGCCGACTGCCCGACGCTCGAGCACATCGTGATGGCCGGCGACGATCACGCGTTCACACCGTTCGACGCGCTGTACGACGCGCCGCCGCTGCAGGCCTGCACGGCACGCGCCGACGACATCGCGTGCTTCCAGCTGTCGGGCGGCACGACCGGCACGCCGAAGCTGATTCCGCGCCGCCATCGCGAATACCTGTACAACGTGCGCGCGTGCAGCGCCGCGAGCGGTTTCGACGCCGACACCGTCTATCTCGCCGCGCTGCCGATGGCGCACAACTTCACGCTGTGCTGCCCCGGCACGATCGGTGCATTGCTCGCGGGCGGCCGGGTGGTAACGACCGCGCGGCCCGAGCCCGACCAGAGCTTCACGCTGATCGCGCAGGAACGCGTCACGCATACCGCGCTCGTGCCGCCGCTCGCGCTGCTGTGGCTCGACGAGCAGCCGCAACGGCAGGCCGACCTGTCGAGCCTGCGCGTGCTGCAGGTCGGCGGCGCACGGCTGATGGACCATGCGGCCGAACGCGTCACGCCCGTGCTCGGCTGCCGGCTGCAGCAGGTGTTCGGCATGGCCGAAGGGCTCATCTGCTGCACGCGGCTCGACGATGCGCCCGAGCGCATCGCGCACACACAGGGCCGCCCCGTTTCCGAAGGCGACGAAGTACGCATCGTCGACGCAACCGGCGCACCGGTCGCGTCCGGCGAAATCGGCGAACTGCAGGTACGCGGCCCGTACACGATCCGCGGCTACTACCGGCTCGCGGAGCACGACGCGACGGCATTCACGGTCGACGGCTTCTACCGCAGCGGCGACCGCGTGCGGCGCACCGCGGACGGCGACCTCGTCGTCGAAGGCCGCGACAAGGATCAGATCAACCGCGGCGGCGAGAAGGTCGCCGCCGAGGAAGTGGAGAACCTGCTGCTCGCGCACCCGCAGGTGCATGACGCGGCAGTGGTCGCGATGCCCGACCCGCTGCTCGGCGAGCGCACGTGCGCATTCGTCGTCGCACGCGCACCCGCGCCGTCCAGGCTGGTGCTGAAGCGCTACCTGCGCGACTGCGGGCTCGCTGCCTTCAAGATTCCCGATCGCATCGAGTTCATGCCGCGCTTCCCGGAAACCGGCATCGGCAAGACCAGCAAGAAATCGCTGCGCGACCTGCTGCGCCGCCAGTTGCAGGCGGCGGCCGCATGAGCACGCGACCGGCCGATTCGAACTGGATCCGCGAACTGCGCCTGTCGCCGTGCCCGCGCGCGCAGCTCGTGTGTTTCCCGCATGCGGGCGGCACCGCGAATTTCTTTCGCAACTGGAGCCGCGCGCTGCCGTGGGACGTCGACCTGCTCGCGCTGCAGTATCCGGGCCGCGAGGAACGCTTCGGCGACCCGTGCCTGACGACGATCGACGCCCTCGCCGGCCCCGCCGCCGACGCGCTGCAACGCTATGTGCACGCACCGCTCGTGCTGTTCGGGCACAGCCTCGGCGCGGCGCTCGCATACGAGGTGGCGGTGCGGCTCGAGGCGCGCGGTGCCGCGCCGCTTTACGTGGCCGTTTCCGCGCTGCCGCCGCCGCATCGCCAGCGCCCGTCGGATCTGCACCTGCAATCCGACGACGCGCTCGTCGGCGACGTCGCCCGGCTGTCCGGCGAGCACGCCGCGCTGCTCGCCGATCCGGAAATGCGCGCGATCTACCTGCCGATGATCCGCCACGACTACCGCGCGATCGAAACGTATCGGCGCGACCGCCCGCCGCGCATCGATGCGCCGCTGGGCGTGATGCTGCCGCTCGCCGATCCCGAGCTGGACAGCGACGAGGCGCACGCGTGGCAGGACGTCGCGTCGCGCCCGATCCGCATCGAGACGTTCAACGGCGACCACTTCTACCTGCGACACCAATACCCGGCGGTGATCGCCCATCTGGTCGAACGGATCGACCAATCCCTTCGTTACGGAAAGGAGTACACATGAAAACACCGGACGCCTGCACGGGGCTGCCCGACATTCGCGAAGCGATCGATCGGCTGGACGCCGACATCATCGACGCGCTCGGCCGGCGCATGCAGTACGTGTTGGCCGCGTCGCGCTTCAAGCCGAACGAAGCGAGCATCGCCGCGCCGGAGCGGGTGGCCGCGATGCTGCCCGACCGGCGCCGCTGGGCCGAACAGGCCGGCCTAGACGCCGACTACGTCGAAACGCTGTTCGCCCAGCTCATCGCGTGGTACATCGCGCAGCAAACGCAATACTGGCGACAACAGCGGGGGCTTGCATGAATGCCGGCCTTTCGCTGCTGCACGACACGTTCGCGCGTGCGGCCCGCCGCGCCGCCGCCGCCGGTACGCCGGCGCTCGCGTCGGTCTCGGTGCCGCTGCGGCCGCTCGACTTCTTCGACCTGATCGCCGCGTGGGACGACGGGGCGACGCCGTGGTGCTTCCTCGAAGCCGGCGATGCGTCCATCACGCTGTACGGCTGGGATTGCGCGGTCGAACTGAGCGCCACCGGCGACACGCGCTTCGCGCAGATCGATGCGCGCTGGCGCACGCTCGTGCGCGACGCGATCACGGCCGGCCCGCAGCCGCCGCGCCTGATCGGCGGCTTCCGGTTCGATTCGCGGGGCCCGCGCAGCGCGCACTGGGCATCGTTTCCCGATGCGAGCATGACGCTGGCGAAGCTGCTGATCGTGCGCGAAGGCGGTGCGCACTGGGCTGTCTGCCAGCACGTCGTCGCCGCCCACGACGATCCGGCCGCGCTCGCGCATGCGTGCCTCGCGCGGATCGAGTCGCTCGGCACACTTGCTCCGGCCGCGGAAGACGACGCACCGCACCTGCTGCACACGCAGGCGCTGCAGGCGAGCGAATGGCAGCACGAAGTCCGTCGTGCGGTGGACGCGATCCACGACGGCGCCTTCGGCAAGGTCGTGCTCGCCCGCGACGTGCTCGAACAGTACGCGCGGCCTGTGGCGATCGCACCGCTGCTGCGCCGGCTGCGGCGACGCGACGCGCATGCGCACCTGTTCGCGGTCCGTCGCGACGGGGCGTGCTTCGTCGGCGCCACGCCGGAACGGCTCGCGCGTGTCACGGCCGGCGACGTGCGCACGCATGCGCTGGCCGGTACGATCCGGCGCGGCGCCACGCCCGACGACGATCGCGCACTCGGCGCGGCGCTGATGGCTTCCGCGAAGGAGCGGCTCGAGCATGCGCTCGTCGTCGACGCCATCCGTGTCGCGCTCGCGCCGCTATCGCGCGCGCTCGACGTGCCCGATCAACCGTCGCTGCACCGGTTGCCGAAGCTCCAGCATCTGAGCACGCCGATCCGCGCGACGCTGAATGCGGATGCGACGCTGTTGCAGGTGGTCGCGGCGCTGCACCCGACGCCGGCGGTGGCCGGCCATCCGCGCGCACCGGCGCTCGACCATATCCGTGCGTACGAAGGCTTCGATCGCGGCTGGTATGCGGCGCCGATCGGCTGGATCGATGCGCACGGCAACGGCGATTTCATCGTCGCGCTGCGCTCGGCGCTGATCGCGGGCGGCGCGTGCCGGCTGTTCGCGGGCTGCGGCATCGTCTCCGATTCCGAGCCGGTCAACGAATATCAGGAAACCGAACTGAAGCTCTCCAGCATGCAGGCGGCGATCCGCATGCGCGAGGCGGCGGCGGAGAATCCGGGACGCACGCAAGAGTCGGCCTCGTCGATGGTCGACTGATGCTGCTGTCAGGTTGTTCGGTGGCAATGCCAACTTGGCGATGCAGGCGGCTAGAATGGTCAGATGACAAAGATCCGCTGCCCATTTCACGGCCGCGATCATCAGCTGCGCGGTGCGCTGGTACCACCGCTTCAACCTGAGCCTGTGCGATATCGAAGAGCTTCCGCTCGAGCGCGGCGTTGAGATGACATACGGAATCGGTGCGCAACTGTGTGAAGGCCGTGCGCCGTAAGCCGGGCACGACGCGCCACCTCGATGAGCTATTCGTAAAACTGCCAGGCGAGCCGTATGTGCTGTAGCGCGAGATGGATGAGCACGGCATGGAGCTCGACGCGCCGTTGCAGAAACATCGCGACAAGGCCACCGCGAAACACTTCTTCAGGCGCATGCTGCGATCAGACCCGGTGCCGAGAAAGATTGTCACCGATCAGTTGCGTAGCTAACTGGCAGCGAAATCCGAAGTCTCGGAGCTGGCCGGCGCGAAGCATGTATTCGTGAAAGCCTGCGCCCGAGTCAACAACCGAGCGGAGAACAGGCGCCGGCGCGAGCGCCAGATGCAGGGCTTTCGCGACCCGCAGCGCACCCAAGCTTTCCTCTGCCGCTTCGGTCCGATCCGGCAACACTTCGCATTGCCGCGTCATTGCATGAGTGCCGCCGATGACCCTGAATCGGAGTTAGTCCAGATCGGAAGTGGAGATTTCCGGTTCAGGGTCAATTCCGGTTCAGGGTCACCGACACTCGCGAGCAGGATTGAGTTAGTGCCGACCGAGCAACCGCCGTCTCGGTTCGGGTTCGTCAAACGCGCTGCACCGTCTGCAGAATGTTTCAGAAACTGCTGGAATCTTCCACTGGCTCCAATCGAGGAAGTATTGGTGGTGCGGGACCGAAACTAGAACGTGTGTCGAACGCCGACCGCAAACGTGTTGCCGGTGGCGTGTGAGCCGGAATCGGGTCTATCGGCTCTACGCCGAAGAGCAGCTTCAACTGCGTTCGAAGCTGCCCAAACG
>NZ_LOVM01000083.1:0-305659 GCF_001523445.1 Burkholderia sp. ABCPW 11
CCTTCGGCCTACGGCCGAAGGCTCATGAAAGACCGAACACTAACGCTCGGCACTGTCCAAGAAATCCAAGCGGTTCAAAAGACCGAACACTAACGCTCGGCACTGTCCAAGAAATCCAAGCGGTTCATTCGGATGCCGGTGTTCCTGACGACCTGACCGGTGCGTTGGGGGCATTCAATCTTTATGCGGCGGTAGCGCGCGTTATCTTCGACGCCGAACGTAAGAAGGCGACGGTTACCAACATCGTTGTATACGTCAGGGATAGTTATTCCTTTGAGGGGGCTGCAGATTCACGATCCCAGTACCTGGGCCACTGGAGCAAAGATGGTTTGGTCATCGTGCCAAGCTACACCGCAGCGAATCTTGCAGATCAGCCGTGGTTTGATTTTCCCGTCGTGTCCGGCAGTACGGTCGCAAACCTCTATGAGCCAGGGAAAGTTTACTATCCGGTTCGGAATCGCTCGTTCCGAGACTGGCAAATCAGACACCATCGAGGCGGCGATTTCATCATATTTTCCGACTATAGGCCGATCATGCTGGACAAACCCATAACGGTGTACTTCGAATGAACGGATTGGCGACTGCCATGCAAGGGGCGGGCATGGTTGCGCTTGCAGCAATCGCGCTGTTCGGAATCGCGGTGTGCGTGTCGATCGTTGTCTTATACAGCCTTGCACACCAGGATGGGCGCGCTGCCCGAATGAAATCGGGAATGAAAGCGCTCGTTTTTGGTGTGGCAGTTGTCGCTTTTTTGGGTTGCGCCGGTTCTTACTATCAGGATGCGCACGTACGTGCACGAGCGACGCAGTTTGATACCGAGCTCTCCAGAAGCGATGGGGGGCGCTACACGGCGCAATACACCTACCTGGCTGGGGACCGCATTCTTTTGCGACTCTATCGGACATCCGACATGCGATTGCTTGCCGAGCGGACTTACGAGTACCCGGATTCCGTCCGACTGATATGGACTAAGGATTCCTTGATATTTGATGCCGCCGTTGATAGCGATGGAGAGATCAAACTACCGCCAACACTGTTCGATCGATTCAAGGCTATGTTGCCGTAGTCGACCGTGCTTCGTGCGTATGTGATTCCGTGTTGTGCACATGAACAGGCGCAGGATGATGCGTAACGGCGCACGAGGACCGGCGTCACACCGAATGGAGGCGGGCGGCTATACGTGCCGCCGCCCGCCGTCACGTCGCAACGATCAGAACCGCTGCTGAATCCCCGCCGTGACCCCGACCTGCGTGGTTCCATATCCCGCGAAATCGCGCGACACGCCGACCTTCTGGTCGTGTTTCGCGATCGCGAACGCGCCGGCCGCGTACAGCACCGTCCGCTTCGAGAGCGCGTAGTTCGCGCGCATCGACACCAGCGTCGGATCGGCGTCGCTGCCGCCCTTGATGTTCTGGTGATAAACGGCCGCGATCAGCGAGAACGTCGGCGTGAACTGGTACGACCCACCGAGCCAATACATGTCGCTCAACTGGTTTGCGGCCGTCGTGTGATACGTGCGCCGATAATTTCGATAGCCGGCCATCGTTTTCAGGTTGCCGAAGTCGTAGCTCAGGCCGGCATGGATGCCCTGAACGTAGTTGACGGTATCGACCGGCGTGACGCTGTCGGCCGCGCCGTTCTGCCGGTCGAACGTGACGACCGCCGCGAACGGGCCGGTCTCGTAACCGACCGCGAAATCGTATTTCGAGCTGGTTTTCATGCTGCCCGGCACGTTGCCGAAGCCGTACAGCGCGCCGAACTTGAAGCCGCTGAATTCGCCGTCGTAGCGCACCGCGTTCGACGAGCGCGTGAACATGCCGTCCTTGCGGCCGCCCGTCGCCATCGACGACGAGGCCCACGAGTAGTTCTGCGCGTAGCCCATCGGGTCGAACGGCAGCATGTAGTCGTAGGTGACGGTGTAGTTGCGGCCGAGCGTCAGTTCGCCCCATTTGCTCTTCAGGCCGACCGTCGCGCGGCGCGCGAAGATCGAGTCCGGGCCGTCGTCGAACGCGCCGTTCGCGAGATCGATCCCGCTTTCGAGGCGGAACACGGCCTTCAGCCCGCCGCCGAGATCCTCGACGCCGCGCAAGCCCCAGCGCGATGTGTTCTTGTTGCCCGACTTGAGTTTGACCGAATTGCCGCCTTCCGGCGCCGCGTGGTTGGTGAATTCGATGCCGGCGTCCATGATCCCGTATATCGTGACCGACGACTGCGCGTGCACGGCCGGCGCGGCGATACAGGCCGCCGCGGCCGAACCGGTGAGGACTACTGTTCGAATCGAACGTTCTGCGCGTGACTTCATTTTGACGGTGTCTCCTTGGTTTGTTCTGGGTGGGGTGAAACGGAAAACCGGTATTCGGCGCGCCGTCGGCGAACACCATGCAGCGTCCGCCGATGCGAGGCCGCAACGGATGCGTGCCTGACTGCATGCGCGACGGCACATGGGCCGCCGCGATCGGATCAGCCCGCTTTCGCGAACGCCCAGCAGTCGTTGGTCGGGAATTCGATCCAGTGCTTGCCGGCCGCGCGCGGCACATGGCCGAACGCACGCAGGCGCATCTCGCCGCAATGGAACAGGTATTCCCAGCGGTCGCCGAGATACATCGACGTGACGAGGTCGGCCTGCAGCCGGTTCGCGCCCGGGCCGTCGGCGACCTGCACGCGTTCGAGGCGGATCACGGCCTGAGCGTCCTGACCCGGCGCGAGCGTGTCGCGGGCGACGGCGCGCAGCTCCCAGCCGTCGCCCGCGAGCGTCACGCATTCGCCGTCGATCGCGGCGACGCGCGCATCGATGCGGTTGTTGCTGCCCATGAATTCGGCGGTGTACAGCGAGCGCGGCGCGCCGTACAGCTCGGCCGGCGTGCCTTCCTGCTCGATGCGGCCGTTGCGCAGCAGCAGGATGCGGTCGGACATCGCCATTGCTTCGGTCTGGTCGTGCGTCACGCACAGGGCCGACAGCCCGAGCGACACGATCAGCTCGCGCAGCCACGCACGCGCTTCCTCGCGCAGCTTCGCGTCGAGGTTCGACAGCGGCTCGTCGAGCAGGATCACCGGCGGGTTGTAGACGAGCGCGCGGGCGATCGCGACGCGCTGCTGCTGGCCGCCCGACAGTTGATGCGGAAAGCGTTCTGCGAGATGGCCGAGGCCGAGCTGGTCGAGTGCGGTCTGCACGCGGCGCTTCTGTTCGGCCGGCGCCACACGCCGCAGCTTGAGGCCGTACCCGACGTTGTCGGCGACGGTGCGGTGCGGCCACAGCGCGTAGGACTGGAATACGAGGCCGAGCGAGCGTTGTTCGACCGGCAGGTCGACGCGTTGCGCGCCGTCGAAGAACACGCGATCGTCGAGCTGGATGCGGCCGTCGGACGGCTGTTCGAGCCCGGCCACCGCGCGCAGCAGCGTGGTCTTGCCGCTGCCCGACGCGCCGAGCAGGCACACGACTTCGCCGGCCTTCAGTTCGAACGACACGCCCTTGAGGATCGGGTTGGCGCCGTAGCTGAGGTGCAGATCGTCGACGATGAGCTTATCCATGAAGTTTCACTCCGAAGCGCAGGGCCACGCCGAGACCGGCGCCGACCATCGCGATGTTGATGACAGAGAGCGCGGCGACCTGGTCGACGGCGCCGGTCGCCCACAGCGACACGAGCAGCGCGCCGATCACTTCGGTGCCGGGCGACAGCAGGTAGACGGCGGTCGAGTATTCGCGCTCGAAGATCATGAAGATCAGCAGCCAGGCGGCGAGCAGGCCGAAGCGCACGAGCGGCAGCGTCACGTCGAGCGACACGCGGCTGCGCGTCGCGCCGACGCTGCGGCCGGCTTCCTCGAGCTCGGGGCCGACCTGCAGCAGCGCGCTCTGGATGAGCCGCATCCCGTACGCGAGCCACACGACCGTGTACGCGATCCAGATGCTCCACATCGAATTCTTCAGCTCGCGCAGGCCGGGCACGAACAGGAAGATCCACAGGAACGCGAGGCCGGCGAGCAGGCCCGGCACCGCGCGCGGCAGCAGCACGAGATAGTCGAGCAGCTTGGTCGCCCAGTCGGGGCGGCGGTGGCCGGCGAACGCGACGAGCGAGTAGAAGCCGATCGCGAGCGCGCCGCCGATCACGCCGATGCCGAGCGTGTTGACGATGGCGCGCACCAGATTGTCCTGCTCGAACAGCTCGATGAAATTCGACAGCGTCAGCACCTCGGCGAGCGCGACGCCTTCGCCCCAGTTGGTCACGAACGCACGCAGCACGATGCCCGAGATCGGCACGATCACGGTCAGCAACAGCCACAGCGCGACGATCGCGAGCGCGACCCAGCGCCATACGCCGAGCGGCAGCACCGTCGCACGGCCGGCCTTGCCCTTCACGGTGACGAACCGGTTCGCGGTCTTCAGCAGGCGGCGCTGCAGCAGCACGAGCGGGAACGTGATCGCGACGATGCACACGGCGACCGCGGCCATCAGGTGATACGACGGCACGCCGAGCTTGTTGGTCAGCTTGTACAGGTAGGTCGCGAGCACGAGGTGGCCTTCCGGGTCACCGAGCACGAGCGGCAGCCCGAACACCTCGAAGCCGAGGAAGAACACCAGCACGCCGGCGAACAGCAGCGCGGGCATCGTCATCGGCAGGCTCACGTCGAGCGCGACGCGGAACGGCCGGGCGCCCGTCACGCGCGCGGCTTCCTCGACGTCCGAGCCGAGGTTGCGCAGCGCGGCCGACGAATACAGGTACACGTGGGGCACGTGGGTGAGGCCGACGATCACCGTGATCGCGAAGATCGAATAGACGTTCCAGGGCACGTTGTGCATCCCGAACAATTCCTTGAACCACACCGAGTAGAAGCCGACCGGGCCGGCCGCGACCACGTAGCCGAACGCGAGCACCATCGGCGACACGAACACCGGCGTGAGCAGCAGCGGTTCGAGCCAGCGGCGGCCGGGCAGGTCGGTGCGCACCATCAGGAACGCGAGGATGCCGCCGAGCGGGATCGAGATGAACAGCATCCCGCCGGCGATGACGAACGAGTTCTTCACGGCCGACCAGAAGTCGGGATCGCTGAAGATGAAACGGAAGCCTTCGACGCCGAGCGTTTTGTTCGCGTCGAAGAACGGCGCGGACAGCAGGCTCTGGAACAGGATGAAGCCGAGCGGCAGCGCGACCGCGACGGTCAGTACCGCGACGACGATCCAGCGCAGCATGCCGGCGAGCGGCTGCAGGCTGCTGACCGGCAGCGCGGGAATCGCGTCGCGCGGGCCGGTGGCGGGCGGAACGGCCGGTGCCGTGCCGCGTGTGCTGGTTGAAAGCATGAGTTCGCCCCTGCGGCCATCCGGATGGCCGCCTCAAGGAAGTCGGTAAGGGGAAGGAGGCGCCCGCGCGACGTGCGGCGGGCGGCCCGAGGTCAGCGGCTCAGCGCTTGATCGCCTGCTGCCATTGCTTCAGGAACGCGAGGCGCTTCGACTGATCGAGATAGACGAGCAGGCCGGTGCCGATCTGGATCGGCTTCAGCGAATCGCCGAGTTCCTTCGTGAGGCTCGCGGCCGACGTTTCGCCGGTCACGTCCGCGCGGATCGCGTACAGGTTCGCCTGGTTCGCGATCAGCGTCTGGCCGCGCTTCGACAGCAGGTAGTCGACCCACAGCTTCGCGGCGTTCGGGTTCTTCGCCTTCTTCGATACGGTGGCGAGGCGGCTCACGACCTGCGTGTAGTCCTTCGGAAACACGTAGCCGATCGACTTGTCCTTCTTCGCCTTGGCATACGCATACGAACCGATGATGTTGTAGCCGATCAGGTTCTCGCCCGACGAGATGCGCTCCATCATCGCGCCCGTGCTCGACTGCAGCTTCGGGCCGGTCGCGCCGATCGCCTTCACGAGTTCCCACGTGACCTTCTCGTTCACGTGGGCGTCCTGCGTCAGGTAGTTGAAGCCGACGCCCGATTTCTCGATGTCGTAGGTCGTGACCTTGCCCTTGAACTTGTCCGCTTGCGTGGTGAGGAGCTTGATCAGGTCGGCGCGCGTCGTCGGTACTTCGTTCTCGGGAATCAGGCGCTTGTTGTAGACGATCGCGAGCGGCTCGAACGTCGTGCCGTACGCCTGCTTCTGGTACTGCGCCCATTGCGGCACGTTCGGGCTTTCCGGCGAATCGTAGGACGCCATCAGGCCGTCGTTGACGAGCTTGACCTGCAGGTCCATCGCCGAGCTCCACAGCACGTCGGCGCTCGTGCTGCTCGCCGCGTTCTCGCTGATGTAGCGGTTGTACAGCTCGGTGCTGTTCATGTCGTTGTACTCGACCTTCACGCCGTACAGGCTTTCGAAGTCCTTGATCAGCGGACGCACGAGGCCCGTGTCGGTCGTCGAGTAGACGATTAGCTTGCCTTCCTTCTTCGCGGCGTCGATCACGCCCTGGTAGTTCCCCGGGTAGCCGGCCGGAACCTGCGCGACGGCGCTGCCGGCGGCAGTGCCCAGAACGACCGCCAGCGCGGCGGCGAGGTGCTTCGGTGCAAACGGCATGTCTTCCTCCAGTTACGCTTATGTGTTGTTCGAGTGCAGCGGATGGTAATTGCGCGGCACTTTCAGCCCGCTTTCATTTCCGTTCACAATCGCGCCGTTCATGTCATGGATTTCCCGAGGTCGAAGCGGCTGCTGCTGCGGGTTCGCGGCGCGCGGCAACGCTTGAAAGGGAGAGGTGTGCGGGCTACGCGGGCGTGGCCAGCAGTTGTCCGAGGAGGCGGCCGCCATGCCGCGCGTGCGCGGCCGTCAGCGCGGCATATCCGACGACGACGCCCGCTTCGCACCGGGCGCTTCGACAGAAGCCGCGGATCGGCTGCAACGCGACGCCGGCCGCGCGGGCTTGCGCGACACAGGCTGCTTCGTCCATGCCAGGCGGCAGCCACAGCACGAAATGAAAGCCGGCGTGCTCGCCGGACACCGTGTACCGGCCGCCGGCATGCTTCGCCAACTGGTCGAGCACGATGTCGCGCCGCTGGCGGTACGCGTGGCGGGCGGCGCGCAGGTGCTTCGCGAAATCGCCGTGGCCGATGAAACGGGCCAGCGCGAGTTGCGGCGCCGCGCCGACCGAGCGGGCGGTCGCATGCCACACGGCGGACAGCGCCGGCCGCAGTTCCGCCGGCACGACCATGAAGCCGATGCGCAACCCGGAGAACAGCGTCTTGTTGAACGACCCGCAGTAGATCACGCGATCGCACGCGTCGAGCGCTTTCAGCGCAGGGAGCGGGGCGGTCTGGTAGCTGAATTCGCCGTCGTAGTCGTCCTCGATGACCCACGCGCGGTTGCGCTGCGCCCAGTCGAGCAGTTCGAGCCGGCGCGATACCGACATCGTGACGCCGAGCGGCGCCTGATGGGCCGGTGTCACGTACGCGGCGCGCGCATCGGGATAGCGATCCAGCGATGCGGTGTCGATGCCTTCCCGATCGACCGGCACGTCGATCACGGTCGCGCCCGCGATCGTGAAGATCTGCCACGCCGACGCATAGCCGGGATCCTCCATCAGCACCGTCGTGCCGGGCGCGAGCAGCGTGCGTGCGACGAGGTCGATCGAATGGCGGATGCCGGTCGTGATGACGATGTCGCCGGCCTCGCACGGGATGCCGCGGTATTCCCGCAGGTACGCGGCGATTTCGACGCGCAGGCTTTCGACGCCCAGTGCCGGCGTCGCGCCGAGATCGTCCGCGGTCGCGGCAAGCAGGCTGGCGCCGAGCGCCTTCTTCCAGTGCTGCATCGGCAGCAGGCCGGGGTCGGCGAGCCGCGCGACGAACGGGACACCGGGACGCACGCCCTGCTCGGGCTCGGGCTCGGCGGCGGTGGCCGGCATGGCGAGCGGTACCGCACGCGGACCGCCGTCGCCCGATTGCGCGGCCGCGCGCAGATAGCTGTCCGGCACGACCGCACACACGCGCGTCCCGGATCCTCGCGTGCGGGCGATGTAGCCCTCGGCGCACAGAATGTCGTACGCCGCTTCGACGGTGCCGCGCGCGACATTCCAGCGCGCGGCCAGCGTCCGGCTCGATGGCAGCGGGCCGTCGCCGGGCAGCAGGCGCTTCAGGATTGCGTCGCGAATCGTGTCGGCGATGCATGCCTGCTTCGACTGCGGGCTGCCGCCCGACAGCCCGGCCGGGCGTGGCAGGTCAAGCGGAATCGCGGCTTTGCCTCGCGGCATAGTGGTCCAGTCGATGGTCGATTTAATGGTCCTTCAGCTTATATCACTTTCGCCTTAGATTGCTGTCGACCCACTCATCCGACCGAAACGGACTTACCGCATGAAGACGCGTTCATTACCCCGCCGGGGCTGGCTGTTCCTGTTGATGCTCGTCGTGTGCCTGCCGCGCGTCACGATCGATGCGTACCTGCCGTCGCTGCCCGCGATGGCGGACGCGCTGCACGGCACCGATGCGCAGTTGCAGCTCACGCTGACTCTCTACATGGCCGGATATGCGTTGTCGATGCTGGTGTCGGGGCCGCTGTCCGACCGCTATGGCCGCCGCCCGGTGCTGCTCGGCGGCCTGTGCGTGTACGTCGTCGCGAGCGTCGCCTGCGCAGGGGCGACCAGCATCTCGACGCTGATCGTCGCGCGCGTGTTCCAGGCGCTGGGCGGCTGCAGCGGCACCGTGATCGGCCGCGTGATCGTGCGCGAGCGCTTTCCGGCCGCGACGCAGGCCACGATGCTCGGCCATCTTTCGGCCGGCATGGCGCTGTCGCCGGTGGTCGCGCCGCTGGCCGGCAGCGCGATCGCCGAGTGGCTCGGCTGGCGCGGCGTGTTCGGCTGGCTGGCGGCGGCCGGGCTGATCGCGACCGCGATGGTGCTGCGCTATCTGCCCGAGACCCGCGAGCGCGCTGCGCGGCCGCCAGCCGGCGCCGGACTGCTGCGGACCTATGCCGGCCTGCTGCGCGAGCGGCGGTTCCTGCGCTATTCGCTCGCCATCGGCTTTGCCTACTGCACGTACTATCCGTTCATCGCGGAATCGTCGACGCTGTTCCAGCGGCAAATCGGCGTGTCCGGGCCGGTCTATGCGGCGATCTTCGGCGTGACCGTGCTCGGCTACCTGATCGGGTCGAGTGCGTTCGCGCGAACCGGCGCGCGCCGGACAGCCGATTCGGTCGTCGCGGCAGCGGCTGCCGTCAATCTGGTCGGCGCCGCCGGGCTGTGGATCGGCGGCGCGATCGCCCTGGCTTCGGTGACGGCCCTCATCGCACCGATGTTCGTCGTGATGATCGCGGTCGGGATCGCGATTCCGGCCTGCCAGTTCGCGGTGATGCAGCCGTACACGAAGATCGCCGGCACGGCGTCGGGGCTGTTCTTCTTTATCCAGATGGCGATCACGGCCGCGTGCGGCGGCGTGCTGGCGTGGCTGTCGGACGGCACCGCGCATCCGATGATCGTCGTCACGGGCGGCGCGAGCGTCGCGTTCGTCGCGGTGGTGGCCGGTTTGCGCGAGCGCGGCGCGACTGGCGATGCGCGCATCGCGGCGCGCACCCGGCCCGCCGCCGAGCGTTGAACGGGGCCGCCGGCACCGCAGGCGGCGGGTTCGCGGCATCGCGCAACCCGTGTTTGCGCGAGGCGTGGAGACGGAAAGGATCATGTAATGTAGCGGGCTGTCGCTGACCTTACCGGAATCCCCATGCGTGTGCTGCTCGTCGAAGACAACCCGAATCTGGCCCAGTCGCTGAACGACGCGCTGAGCGCCGCGCGCTTCGCGGTCGATCACATGGCCGACGGCGAGGCGGCGGACCACGTGCTGCGCACGCAGGATTACGCGTTGGTGATCCTCGATCTCGGGCTGCCGAAGCTCGACGGGCTGGAGGTGCTGCGGCGGCTGCGTGCGCGCCGCAACCCGGTGCCGGTGCTGATCCTCACCGCGCACGGCTCGGTCGAGGATCGCGTGAAGGGGCTCGATCTCGGCGCCGACGACTATCTCGCGAAGCCGTTCGAGCTGACCGAACTGGAAGCGCGCGCCCGCGCGCTGATCCGGCGCAGCCTCGGCCACGAGCATTCGCGCGTCGAATGCGGGCCGCTTTCGTACGACAGTATTGACCGCGGCTTTCATCTCGCGGGCGAGCCGCTGTCGCTCACGCCGCGCGAGCGCTCGGTGCTCGAGGTGCTGATCCTGCGCAACGGCCGCGCGATCAACAAGGATACGCTGTCGGAGAAGATCTTCGGGCTCGACGAGTCGGTCAACGCGGACGCGATCGAGATCTACGTGTACCGGCTGAGGAAAAAGCTGGAGAACAGCGGCGTGGCGATCGTCACGCTGCGCGGGCTCGGCTATCTGCTCGAAGCGAAGGCGCAGAGGACCGAATGAACTGCGCGCCTGCTCGCGTGTTTCGCATGGGACCGAGGTACGCGCTGAAGCGCGACTCCGGATCGACGGTTTTGCATGGGACCGGAGTAAGCGCCAGAGGCGCCAACTCCGCATCGACAGCTTTGCGCTCGGCGATGCGCCGCGAATGCGCCGCCACGCCGCTCGGAGCGGCCCGGCGGGAGACACGATGACCCGCCCGAACCTGCGCGCGCAGGTCGCGCTGTGGCTGCTGCTGCCGCTGCTCGGCCTGCTCGCGCTCGACTCGTGGCTCACGTACCAGCGCGCGATGAGCGCCGCGCACGTCGCGTTCGACCGGACGCTGTCGTCGTCGCTGAAGTCGATCCGCGAAGGCGTGCGGCTCAACGACGGCGAGATCGAGGTCGACCTGCCGTATCTCGCGCTCGAGATGCTCGAATCGAGCGACGGCGGCAAGATCTACTACCTGATCCGCGAGGGCGACGGCCGCACGGTCACCGGCTATCCGGACCTGCCGCTGCCGCAGGGGCGCGACGCGGGCGACGGCGCGCCGTTCGTCACGCGCTACTACGACGTCGTGTATCGCGGCGAACAGTTGCGGATGGCCGCGCTGCGCATCCCGGTGCACGACGTGCCGACCGCGCAGTCGCGCATCGTGTGGGTGATGGTCGGCGAGACGATCGAGGCGCGTCAGGCGCTCGCGCGCGAGATCCTGATCGGGTCGCTGCTGCAGGAAGGGCTGCTCGTCGTGCTGGCGCTCGGGATCGTGTGGCTCGGCGTCGGGCGCGGGCTGCGGCCGCTGAACCGGCTGTCGGCGACGGTCGCCGCGCGCAGCGAGGACGACACGACGCCGCTCGACACGGGCGCGATGCCGAGCGAACTCGCGCCGCTCGTCGATTCGATCAACCAGTACATCGGCCGCACGCAGCGGATGCAGGTGGCGCGGCGCCGCTTCTTCGCCGATGCGGCCCATCAACTGAAGACGCCGCTCGCGGCCGTGCAGGCGGGCGTCGAGCTTGCGTTGCGGCCCGACGAACAGCCGCGCGCGAACGTGCATCTGCGTCGCGCGAACGGCGCGGTGCGGCAGGCCGCGAAGATCGTCCAGCAGTTGCTGTCGCTGTCGCGGCTCGATTCGGACAGCGGTCATGCGGTCGCGCACAAGCCGGTCCCGCTGCACCGGCTCGCACGCAGCGTGACGCTCGACTGGTCGCCCGTCGCACGCGCGCGCGACATCGATCTCGGCTTCGAGCACGAGGCCGATGTCGACGTGAACGGGCAGGCCGACCTGCTCGGCGAGATGATCGGCAACCTGATCGACAACGCGATCCGCTATGCGGGCGACCATGCGGTGATCACGGTCCGCGTCTCGCGCGACGGGGGCGACGCGCGGCTCGACGTGATCGACAACGGGCCGGGTATTCCGGCCGACGAGCGCGACGCGGTGTTCGAGCGCTTCCATCGCGGCAGCAAGACGCAGACGGTCGAAGGGACGGGGCTCGGGCTGTCGATCGTGCGGGAAATCGCGCGCGTGCATCAGGGCAGCGTGACGCTCGCCGATGCGGGCGGCGGCGGGCTCGTCGTGACGATCCGGCTGCCGGCGGCGACGAGCGATGCGATGCCGCGCGCGGCGTGACGGCGCGCGACGATACGGCACGCGCAGGGAACGGGCCGGCGCAAGCCCGTTATTGGCCGGAACAGGTCCTGGCGATCCGGCTCAGTCGCCGAAGCCGATCTCCGCTTCGACCGGCTGGCCGATTTCGAGCCACGCGCCCGCGCCCTCGACGACGATCGCATTGATGCCGAACGTCAGCGCACCGCCGTAGTTCGGGTTCGCGCGATAGGTCTGCATCGTGTCGGTCGGCTCGTGCGGCCATTCGGGATTGGGCGCGCCGGTGGCCTGGTCGATCGTCGGCATCGGGCAGCGCGTGCACAGCTTCACGAGCCGCAGCCGCACCGGCGTGTCGCCGCCGGTGTCGAGGTGCTCGACGAAATCCTCTTCGTACGCATCGAGATCCGACACGACGACGTTCGGCCGGAAGCGGTTCATCGGGATCGCCGGCGCGCCTTTGGCGGCAAGCCGCGCGTTCAGGTCGTCGAGCGACGACTGGCCGATCACCAGCAGCGGATAAGCGTCCGCGAACTGCGTATGCGTATCGATCTCGCCGGTCCACTTGCGGTCGCAATCGCGTCGGGCGTCGGCGGCGAAGCGTGCGAGCTTCGTCGGCACGCCGAGGAATTCGGTGAGCCATGCGGCCGTTTCGGCGCCCGTGTCGATCGCGTCGACGGTGTCGCGCCACACGGTCGCGGCCATCTTCGGCGTGGCGGGCGTCGCGTCGCCATCGAGCGGCGTGCGCAGTGCCGGCATGCCCGGCGCGTTCAGCACGAGCGCATCGTCGTCGAGTGTCGGGCGGATCAGCGCGAGGCGCGGGTGCGTGCGTTGCGTGAGCATTTGCCCGTGCGGATCGGTGATCAGCCAGTGGCGATCGTAGGCGAGGCCCGTTTCGAACAGTTGCGCGCGCGTCAGCGCGACGCCGGCACAGGATTTGATCGGGTAGACGAAGAGTTCGGCGATGGCTGGCATGACGCTGGCTGAAGGCGGGGTGATCGAATCGCGATTGTGCCAGATCGTGCCGGAGCCGTTTGACGGCTGCGCGCCGCCACGCGCCCGTCAGGCGAGCGGGAAGCCTGCATCGAAGGTCGTGCGCACGTCGAGCGGCTGGCGCAGCAGCCCGGCCCTCAGGTAGAAGTCGGCCGTGCGCTGCTGTTCGGCGATCACCGCTGCGTCGATCGGCAGCCAGCGCGTGCCGCGCCGCTCGAACTGCAGCTTCGCGGCGGCCGGCGGAATGCCGATGATGCGCGCGAGTGCCGCCGAATACGCGTCCGCATGCCGGTACGACCACGCTTGCGCACGCACGACACGCTGCAGGAAATCGCGCAGCACGTCGCGTTTCGCGGCGATGGCCGCTTCGGTCGCCGCGACATAGCTGAGGCCCGACCACAGCCCGCGGCCGTTGACCAGCACACGCGCGCGGCCGCTCGTTTCGGCGAGCGCGGTATAGGGCTCCCAGGTCGCCCACGCGTCGATCGAACCGGTTGCGAGCGCAAGCATCGTGTCGGCCGGCGGCAGGAAGCGGAACGACACGGCATCCGGCGGCAGGCCGGCCGCATCGAGCGCCTTCAGCGTCACGAAATGGCCGATCGAGCCGCGCGTGGTGCCGATCCGCTTGCCCTTCAGGTCGGCAGCGCCCTTGAGCGCGGCGTCGGGGCGCACGAGCACGGCCGTGCCGTACGGATCGGAGCGGTTCGCGCCGATCACCTTGATGCGGGCGCCCGATGCGAGCGCGAAGATCACCGGCGCGTCGCCGATCGGCCCGCAGTCGACGGCGGCCGCGTTCAGCGCTTCGGCGAGCGGCGCGGCCGCGGGGAATTCGGTCCATGCGATGTCGTACGCGAGGCCGTTCAATTCGCCGGCCGCTTCGAGCAGCGCACGCAGGCCGCCTTTCTGGTCGCCGGCGCGCAGCAGCGGGCGGGCGCCCGATTGCGCGCGCAGGGTGGCCGGCGCGGCGGCGATCGTGGCAAGGGCGCTCGCCTGGGCGAGGAAGTGGCGTCGAGTCGGATTCATCGTGAATTTCTGTCGAAGGAAGGATTCGTGAGTTCAATGCGCAAGCCCGGCCTGTACGTCGCGCACGGGTTCCGCATCGACGCGCAGCAGCAGCGCGGTCAGTGCGTCGCCGCCCGTGGCGCGCGCGGCCGGTCGGGCCACCGCATCCGAGCGGCACAGCAGGTCGGCATCCGACCAGCCGGCGCTGCCGGGCAACGCACGCGCCCGCAGCCAGCCGCGTCGATCGGCAAGCAGTTGCGTGCCGCCGAGCGCATCGGGCGGGACGCCGGCAATCGTCGCGAACGCGAGCCACGCATCGGCTGTCGTCGCGACGCAGTTCGCACGCGAGTCGACCGACGACGGCACGGACGCGCCGGGTTCGGCGACGAGCAAGGTCTGCCAGCGCGCGTCTTCCGGCGGTGGCGTCGCGCCCGCCGCGAGCGCGACGACGCGCACGCGCTGGCCGTCGCGCCAGCGTTCGAGCGCCTGAGGCGCGGCGTCGCCGCACCGTACGTCGAGTGCCGGCAGCGGGACGGGCACCGGCCACGCGCCTTCCGCCCGCGCGCCGCTACCGGCTGCCAGCGCTTTCAGGTAGGCGAGCACGGCCCATGTGTCCTGTGGGCCGAGCGTGGCCGCGAAGCCGGGCATCGTCGACGCGCCGTGCGCGTCCTGCGTGCCGTGGCGTACGCGCCAGAACAGTTCGCCGTCGAGCCGACGCGCGAGCAGCGCGCCGGCGAAGGTCGGCGGCCAGTGCGCGAGCGTGGCCGCGAGCGGCCCTTCGCCACGCCCGTCCGCGCCGTGGCAGGCCGCGCAATGTTGCGTATACAGGTGGGCGCCGCGCATCACGTTCGCGACCGAAAACGGCGCGGGATCGCGCTGGAAACTCGTCGGCACGGCAGGCGCGAGCCACAGCGAAGCGGGCGGCCACGGCGCGAACCATGCGACGGCCAGCGCGGCGATGGCCGTCGCGACACGCCGCTTGCGCGCAGCCAGCGCGAGGCAGGCGAGCACGACGGCCAGCGCCGTCGCGCCGCCGGCGAACGCGAGCTGCCGCGTGAGCCCCGCGTCGATGCGCAGCGTTTCGAGCGCGATGCGGTGTGCCCACGGCCACGCCGCCTGGCCATCGGCGTCGCCGGTCAGGCCGATCGCGTGCAGCACGCGCGCCAACGCGATTTGCGCGCGATACAGCAATTGCAGGAACGCAATGGCCCAGTCGGCGAACGGCGGCGCGTTCATCGCGCGCGTCCGCGGCGTGCCGCAGCCAAACGTCGAACGGCGACCGGCATCTACCAGCTCGCATCGAGCCCGAGATGCCGCAGCGCGTCGTGGCGCAATTCGGCGAGGCGCGGGTCGCCGCGATGGCGCGGGTAGGGCAGGTCGACGCGCAGTTCGGCGACGATCCGTGCCGGGCGTGGCCCGAACACGATTACGCGCTGCGCGAGGAACAGCGCTTCTTCCACGTCGTGCGTGACGAGCAGCGCGGAGAAGCCGTCGCGTCGCCACAGGGCGGTCAGCTCGGCCTGCATCGTGAGCCGCGTCAGCGAATCGAGCTTGCCGAGCGGTTCGTCGAGAATCAGCAGGCGCGGATCGTTGACGAGCGCGCGCGCGAGCGCGACGCGCTGCGCCATCCCGCCCGACAACTGATGCGGAAACACGTTCGCGAAGTCCTGCAGCCCGACGCGCGCGAGCGCATCGTCGACGCGATGCTGCGCGGTGCGCGCCACGCCGCGCGCTTCGAGGCCGAGCGCGACGTTCGCGCGCACGCGCCGCCACGGGTACAGCGTCGGGTCCTGGAACACGACGATGCGCGACGGATCGGGGCGCTCGATCGGCACGCCGTCCTGCGCGATCGTGCCTTGCCGCGCGGCGTCGAGCCCGGCGACGAGGCGCAGCAGCGTCGATTTCCCGCAGCCGCTCGGGCCGAGCAGGGCGACGAATTCGCCGGCCGCGACCGACAGCGTCACGTCGTCGAGCACCGGCAGCGCGCCGCCGGGGCCGTCGAACGCATGGCTCACGCGGCGGATGTCGATGCGCGCGCCGCGCGGCGTCGTGACGGCGGGCGCGGCGGCCGCGGACGGTTCGAGTACGGCGGCGCTTACCATTTGACGGTTCCTTTCTGCCACGCGAGCACACGGTCGCGCACCGCGAACAGCAGCGCGATCAACCCGGAAAACAGCAGCGCCATCACGAGCAGCGCCGCATACATGTTCACGTACGACGCCCAGCCCTGCGCCCAGCTCAGGTACCAGCCGAGCCCCGACTTGACGCCCATCATCTCGGCGACGACCAGCACCGTGAACGACGCGCTCAGCCCCATGAAAATGCCGACGAACACGTGCGGCAGCGCGGCCGGAATCGCGACGCGCAGCACGAGGAAGCGCGCGTTCGCACCGAGCGTGCGCGCAACGTCGTAGTACTGACGGTTGACGCTCGCGACGCCCGACCACGTGAGGACGGCGACCGGGAAGCCCGTCGACAGCGCGATCAGGAACGCGGCGGCCGAATAGCTCGACGGAAAGAAGTAGAACGTGAGCGGCAGCAGCGCGGTGGCCGGCACCGGGCCGAGCACGCGCAGCACCGGATGCACCCAGTAGCCGATCCGGCGCGACCAGCCGATCGACACGCCCACCGCGAAACCTACCGTGACGCCGTACGCGAAGCCGAGCGCGAGCAGCTTCAGCGTGTTGCCGGCGCTGCCGGCGAGGCGCGGCCAGTCGTCGACGTAGACCTCGATCAGTGCCTGCGGCGGCGCGAAGAACGGCGTCGGCAGCCAGCCGGTTTTCGCGGTGACGATTTCCCACGCGGCGAGCACGAGCGGCAGTGCGACGAGCCACGGGCCGGCCGGTCGCACCCGCGCGAGCCGCGTGCGGGTCGCGGCCACGAGATGACCGAGCGTCGCGGCGGCGAGCAGCAGCGCGGCGATCGTCCACGCGGCCGTGCCGAACGTGTCGGTGTACGCCCAGTCGCTGAAGCCGACGATCCGGTTCGGCCACAGTTGCGTGAGCGCGCCGAGCGCGGTCCACGCGAGCGCGGCGGCGATCCCGGTCGGCCAGATGCGTTCGCGCCGGGTGCCGGCGGCCGGCGCGGCGTCGCAGGCCGTGCAGGCCGTGCAGGCCGCGCGCGCGGTAGCGTCGGCGTGGGCGGCGCCGCCGGCCGATGCCGATGCGGCGGAAGCGTGTTCGATCGTCGACATCGCGCTACCCCAGTACATTGGCATAGACCTGCTGCGCGAAGCGCTGCGGGTCCGTGCTCTTCTTCAATACGCTGATGCGGCGAAAATCGTCCGCATAGAACGCGATTTCCTGCTGCAGGTCGACGTTGGTCGGGTGATGCGTGTAGGTGAGCGTCGCGTACAGCTTGCGCAGATCCTCGGGGCTGATCTTCGGCGAATACTTCGCGAACACCTTCGCGGCTTCGTTCGGGTTGTCGTGCGTGAATTCGGTGGCCTGCACGATCGAGCGCGCGAGCGCGGCGGCCGACGGCCGGTCGTTGCGTACGAGGTCGCCGCGCGCGCCGATCACGCAGCACACCTTGCGCGCGTATTCGCCGGACAGGTTGGTCGCGAGTTCGGTATACGCGCCGTTGCTGCGCTTTTCGAGCAGGTAGAGATTCGGGTCGCCGTCGGCGATCGCATGGATTTCGCCCTTGTCGACCGCGACGCCGAGCAGGTCGGCCGGATACTGCCGCCACGTGACGTCGCGTTCGGGATCGATGCCGTTCTTCGCGAGCAGGATCGAGAAGAAGTGCTTGCCGGGCGCGGCGAGATCGCTGACGCCGACCGTCTTGCCCTTGAGCGCCTGCAACGTCGTGACGCCGGCCGCCTTCGCGCCGAGCAGCCGCACGCAGCCGCCGTGCGAGCTGCCGATGATCTTCACGTCGAAGCCTGCTTCGAGCGGCTTCAGCCAGCGGTGGATCATCCCGACCGCCGCATCGGCCTTGCCGGTTGCGATCGATTCGAGCAACTGGTCGGTCGAGCCGCTGTAGTTGATCAGCTCGACTTTCAGCCCGTTTTTCTCGAAGAAGCCGCGCTCCTGCGCGACGACGATCGGCGTCAGGCAGAACGCGTTCTGGTTCCACGCGAACGTGAGTTTCTTCAGCGGCGGCGCGGACCAGGCCTTGCGGCCGAGCGTGATCGCCGGCACGGCGAGCGCGGCGGCGCCGGCCGCGCGCAGCAGCCGGCGGCGTTGGTCGTCGTGCGCGTCGGCGGGTATGGGTGCGGTGGTTTCGGTCATGGTCTGGTCTCCGGTGTGGCGCGAGAGCGGCTCAGTCGAGCAGGTCGGGTTCGTCGGCGACGACGCGTGCGAACAGGCTGTCGAACGCATGCAGCGCGCCGTCGGGGCCTCCGATCTGGCCGTGCGTGTGGCGCGCGGTTTCGTGATCGATCGGCTGCGGCGTGCCGGCCGCTTCAGCCAGCAGCTGCGTGTGCGCGGCGTTGTCGAGCGCGATGTACCACCATGCGGCGGCCTCGACCGTCGGGCCGGCCGTCAGGATGCCGTGGTTCTTCAGGATCACGCCCTTGTGCGTGGTGCCGTCCGGCTTCGCGAGCGCATCGGCGATCCGTGCGCCTTCGCTGGTGTCGACGACCATCCCCGTGAAGTCGTCGAACAGCGCGTGGTCTTCGTAGAACACGCAGGCGTCCTGCGTGAGCGGATCGAGCGGGCGGCCGAGCGTCGACCACGCCTTGCCGTACGTCGAATGCGTGTGCGCGGCGGCGACGACGTGCGGATGGGCTTCGTGGATCGCCGCATGGATCGCGAACGCGGCCTTGTTCAGCGGCCGCTTGCCGATCGCGGTTTCGCCGCGCGCGTTGACGAGCAGCAGGTCGGACACCTTGATCTGCGAGAAATGCACGCCGAGCGGGTTCACCCAGAAATGATCGGGCAGCTCCGGATCGCGCGCGGTGATGTGGCCGGCGAGGCCCGACGCGAAGCCGAAGCGCGCGAACAGGCGGAACGCGGCCGCGAGCCGCTCCTGCCGGTGGCGGCGCTCGGCGGCCACGTCGACGCGCGGCGCGGGCGGATCGAACCAGAAGTGCTGGCGCGGGGTGTCGGCGAGCACGAGGCCCGATGCGGTGCGCTCGGGCGAGGAAAGGACGGCGGACATGATCGCGTATCGCTCCGTCTCAGGCGGCACGGCGCGCCGCGTCGCGGGCGGCGACGGCGCTGCGCACGCGCGGAATCAGTTCGCGGCCGTAGTCGATCGCATCGTCCAGCGGATCGAAGCCGCGGATCAGGAAGGTCGTCACGCCGAGGTCGTAGTAGTCGAGCAGCGCGTCGGCGACCTGTTCGGGCGTGCCGACGAGCGCCGTCGAATTCGAGCGCGCGCCGGTGAGCTTCGCGATCTCGGTCCACAGCCGCTTGTCGACGCGCGAGCCGCGCTTGGCCGCGGCGAGCAGGCGGCGCGCGCCTTCGCTCTGCTGCGGGCCGCCGGCGCCGAGGCCGGCCGCTTCGCGCAGCCGGCGCGTTTCGTCGAGGATGCGGTGCGCACGCGCCCACGCTTCGTCCTCGGTCGCCGCGAGGATCGGCCGGAACGACACGGAGAAGCGCACCTGGCGGCCGTGCTTCGCGGCTTCGGCACGCACGCGCGCGGTCAGGTCGCGCACCTGGTCGAGCGATTCGCCCCACAGCGCATAGACGTCCGCGTGCTTGCCGGCCACCGCGAGCGCGGCTTCCGACGCGCCGCCGAAATAGATCGGCACGTGCGGCTGCTGGAACGGCTTCACTTCCGAGAAGCCCTGCTTGAAACGGTAATGCGCGCCGTCGTGATCGAACGGCTGCGTTTCCGTCCAGATCCGCCGCAGGATGCCGAGGTATTCGTCGGTGCGTGCGTAGCGCGCGTCGTGATCGAGGAAATCGCCGTCGCGCTGCTGCTCGCTGTCCGAGCCGCCGGAGATGAAGTGCACGGCGAGCCGGCCGCGGCTGAACTGGTCGAGCGTCGCGATCTGCCGCGCGGCGAGCGTCGGCGCGGTGAAGCCCGGGCGATGCGCGAGCATGAAATGAATGCGCTCGGTCGCGGCCGCCGCGAACGCGATCGTCAGCGTCGCCGACGGGCCGGTCGAATGGTGCGGCACGAGAATCCGGTCGAAGCCGGCCGTTTCGTGGGCGCGGGCAAAGTCGCGCACATAGTCGGGATCGACCGCCGGGCCGGACGCCGGGTGGATTTCCGACTGCTTCTGGCTCTGGATCATGCCGATGAATTCGACGCTCATCTGGGTCTCCGGTGCAGGGACGTTCCCGGCGCGCGGCCGGGCAGGAATGGAGCGCAGGTTAACGCCGGGATCATGCGGAATGGAAATAATCAATCCCGATTTGAATATCAGATTTGCATGGTTTGGGGCCGCATGCGTTGCGCATACGCTGTGGGCTCGCGAATGATGGGGCGTGCGTTGGCGCAGGCTTTGCCGCCGCTGTCGTTTTACGCCGCCGTGTTCGAACTACCCAGGGAATCCGTTTCGATGTCCGCCAGCCTTGCCGCTTCCTCGCCGTCACGGCAGCCTGCACTGCACGTCCTGCTTGCCGCCGCCGAAGCCGCCGACGAGACGAGCGACGCGCGCGTTGCCGCGCTGCTCGAGCGCCTCGCCCCCGAACTCGCCGCCGATGCGGCCCGCAACGACGTCGAAGGCCGCTTTCCGCACGAGAATTTCGCGCGGCTGCATCGTGCCGGGCTGATCGCGCAGGTCGTGCCGCGCGAGCATGGCGGCGCCGGGGCGACGCTTGCGCGGGCGAGCCGGATCGTCGCCGCCGTCGCGCGGGCCGATCCGGCGACCGCGCTGGTGCTGACGATGACGTATCTGCAGCATCGCGCGCTCGGCCGCGCCGACAACCGCTGGCCGGCCCAGGTGCGGCGCGCGGTGTTCGACAGCGCGGTCGAGCACGGTGCGTTGATCAATGCGTTGCGCGTCGAGCCCGCGCTCGGTTCGCCGTCGCGCGGCGGGCTGCCGGCGACCGTTGCGCGCCGCGTTGCCGACGGCTGGCGGCTGTCGGGCCACAAGCTCTACAGCACCGGGATTCCGGCGCTGCGCTGGCTGGCCGTGTGGGCGCGCACCGACGAACCGGCACCGCGCGTCGGCGTGTTTCTCGTGCCGCGCGACCGCGATACCGACGGCGATCACATCCGCGTGATCGAAAGCTGGAATCACCTCGGCCTGCGCGCATCCGGAAGCCATGAAGTCGTATTCGACGACGTGCCGCTGCCGGCCGATTACGCGGTCGACGTGCGCGCGCCGGACGCATGGGCCGTGTCGGCTGCCACGCACGCGGATGCCGACGCGCAGGCGGACCAGCAGGCGTGGATGGTCGCGCTGCTCGGCAGCCTGTACGACGCGGTGGCGCGCGCTGGCTGGTCGAATTCGCGACGACGCGCGCCCCGAGCGGGCTCGGCGCACCGCTCGCGACGGTGCCGCGCGTACAGGAAGCGGTCGGCGAAATCGAGGGCTGGCTGCACACGAATCGCGTGCTGCTCGACGATCACATCGCGCGCACCGATGCTGGCAATGCGCCTTCGGCGACGACCAGCGGCCTCGTCAAGCGCACCGTGACCGAGCAGGCGATCCGGACGGTCGAGCAGGCGCTGAAGCTGTCGGGCAATCACGGGCTGAGCCGCGGCAATCCGCTCGAACGCCACTATCGCGACGTGCTGTGCAGTCGCGTGCATACGCCGCAGGACGATGCGATCGCGGTGGCGGCGGGGCGGGCGGTGCTCGATGCGGCGACGCGCGGGGGAGCGAACGCGGACGCGGACGCCACGTCACGCAACGGGGGCGAACGCGGCCGACATGATGTGTGAGCCGGAGCGGGTTGCCGCACGGGGCGACGGCGCGACACGACGCGGGCGCCGCGCGGCCGCGTCACGCGGCCTTGTCGTGCGATTGCTCGGGCAGCGCGAATGCCGTGCGCGCATGCGCGGCGACGGCCGCGAGCGGCGCATCGAAGCGGGCCGCATCGTGCCGGCGCAGCAGCCACAGGTCGATCTGCGGCTTGAAATCGGCGAGCGGCACGATGTCGAGCGCGTCGCGCAACGGGCTGCGTTCGACGAGCGGCAGCGGCATCAATCCGAGGCCGACGCCGTTTGCAACGCTTTGCAGTTGCAGATCGCGGCCGTACGCATCGAGCGTGACCGGCATCGGCAGGCCTTGCGCGTCGAGCGCACGCCGCAAGCCCGCACGAAAGCCGCAGCCGTCCGGATTGAGCACCCAGCCGCGCGCGTGGCAATCGGCGAGCCGATAGCTTCGGCGCGGCCAGTCGCCCTTGCGGCCGACCGCGACGAGCCGCGTCGCCAGCAACCGAACGCCTTCGACCTGCGCCGGCAGCACCATTTCGCGCGCGAGGAAGACCAGCGCCGCATCGAGTTCGCGGCGCGCGATGCGTTCGACGAGCTGGCCGCCCCATGCGGTCGTGACGTGCGTCGCGAGTGCGGGCCACTGCGCGGCGAGGTCCGCGATGAGCACCGGCAGCATCAGCTCGCCGAGCCCTTGCGTGAGCCCGATCCGGAATTCGCCTGCGGGCGGCTGCTCGCCGGCCGTCAGTTCGCGCAGCGCGTCGACCTCGCGCAGGATCGCGCGACATTGCTCGAACACCTGCCGGCCGATGTCGGTCGGGCGCGGCGGCTTCGTGTTGCGGTCGAGCAGCGTCACGCCGAGCGCTTCCTCGAGATTCTGGACGCGCCGCGTGATCGCGGGCTGCGTCATCCCGAGCTCGGCCGCGGCCTGGCTCAGGGTCTGGCAGCGGACGACCGCTGCAAAAGCGTCGATATCGCTAATTTTCATGTTTGTTCTGCATGGTCTTTCCGGTGCATCATGACGATCCATCATATTCGGCATCATATTCGAGGAGACGGCCGATGAGTACGCTTTCGTTGCAGCAGACGCCGCTGCGTCCGTTCGTCGAGGATCTGGATGCGCTGCTCGCGTCCGGCGCGGACGAGGCGCGCATACTCGACGAGGGCGGCGCGCTGCTCGCCTCGCTCGTCGAACACGACGACTGGTTGCCCGACGCGTTCGCGCAGCCCGATCCCGAGCGCTACCGGCAGTACCTGCTGCATCTCGACCCGGACGAGCGCTTCTCGATCGTCAGCTTCGTGTGGGGGCCCGGCCAGACGACGCCGATCCACGACCACACGGTGTGGGGGCTGATCGGGATGCTGCGCGGCGGCGAGTTCTCGCAGCCGTACCGGTTCGACGCGGCCGGCAAGCCGGTGCCCGCGGGCGACGCCGTGCGGCTCCGGCCGGGCGAGGTCGAGGCCGTGTCGCCGCGCATCGGCGACGTGCATCGCGTGACCAACGCGTTCGCCGACCGCGTATCGATCAGCATCCACGTGTACGGCGCGAACATCGGCAAGGTCGAGCGCGCGGTGTACCTGGACGACGGTACCGTGAAGCCGTTCGTGTCGGGCTATTCGAATGCCTGACGCGAAGCCCGCTCGCGCGGCCCGGTGCGGGTGCGCGCCGGCAGGGCCAGGCTCGATCCGTTCCGCTTTCTTCACTGACTTCAACGTATTCGACACAGAGACATCGTGACGCCATCCGCCGATTCCACCTTCCGCTTTCCCGTCGCGTCGTACCAGGACGTACGCGCGCGCCTGCTGGCCCGCGACGAGATCGCGCTGATCGACGTACGCGAGGAAGATCCGTACGCACAGGGCCATCCGCTGTGGGCCGCCAACTTTCCGTTGTCGAAGCTCGAACTCGACGCGTGGACGCGGATTCCGCGCCGCGACACGCCGATCGTCGTGTTCGGCGAAGCCGGCGGCGAGGATCTCGCGCCGCGCGCGGCCGCGACGCTTGCGCGGCTCGGCTACACCGACGTGCGGCTGCTCGACGGCGGCCTCGCGGGCTGGGTCGCGGCGGGCGGCGAACTGTTCATCGACGTGAACGTGCCGAGCAAGTCGTTCGGCGAATGGGTCGAGGCCGAGCGTCATACGCCGTCGCTGTCCGCGCAGGAGGTGCAGGCGCTGATCGACGCGAAAGCCGATGTCGTGATCGTCGACGCGCGCCGCTTCGACGAGTACCAGACGATGAACATCCCGACGTCGACGAGCGTGCCGGGCGCGGAACTCGTGCTGCGCGTGCGCGCGCTCGCGCCCGACCCGCGGACGCAGGTGATCGTCAACTGCGCGGGCCGCACGCGCAGCATCATCGGCACGCAGTCGCTCGTCAACGCGGGGCTACCGAATCCGGTCGCCGCGCTGCGCAACGGCACGATCGGCTGGACGCTGGCCGGCCAGACGCTCGAGCACGGTGCGGCGCGCCGTTTTCCGGACGAGATCGACGCGACGCAGCGCGCCGAAGCGCGTCGGGCCGCCCGCGCGGTGGCCGAGCGCGCCGGCGTGCCGCGCATCGCGCTGGCCGACGTCGCGGCGCTCGACGAACCGGGCCGCACGCTGTACCGCTTCGACGTGCGCACGCCGGAGGAATACGAAGCCGGCCACCTGCCGGGCTTCTTGAGCACGCCGGGCGGCCAGCTCGTGCAGGAGACCGATCATCACGCGGCCGTGCGCGGCGCGCGGATCGTGCTGGCCGACGACGACGGCGTGCGCGCGGACATGACCGCCTCGTGGCTCGCGCAGATGGGCTGGGACGTGCGCGTCATCGAACCGGCCGGCGCCGCGGCATTCGTCGAGCGCGGCCAGCCGCCGCGCGACGTGCCGGCGCCGCCGCCCGCGACCGACGTGTCGCCCGCGACGCTCGCGGGCTGGCTGAAGGAGGCCGCGCCGGGCGAACTCGCGATCGTCGACGTGACGGCCAGCGCGAACTACGTGAAGCGTCATATTCCGGGCGCGTGGTTCGCCGTGCGCGCGCAGTTGCGCGACGCGCTGGCGGCGATTCCGCCCGCGAAGCGCTACGTGTTCACGTGCGGATCGAGTCTGCTGGCGCGGTTCGCGGCGCACGACGCCCGCGCGCTGCTGCCGGCGTCGGCCGACATCCGGGTGCTGACCGGCGGCACGGCCGCATGGATCGACGCCGGGCTGCCGCTGGAGAGCGGCGAGACCCATCTCGCGTCGCCGCGCGTCGACCGCTACCGGCGCCCGTACGAAGGCACCGACAACGCGGCGGCGGCGATGCAGGCGTATCTCGACTGGGAATACGGGCTGGTCGACCAGTTGAAGCGGGACGGCACGCACCACTTCAACGTGATCTGAGCGACGCGGCGCAACCCGCCGGTCGCGATGCGGGCGGGCGCTTCGTATCAGCGCGTGAACGTATCGACGGCCGTGCGGCCGACGGCCGGATCGTCGGTGAAGAAGCCGTCGATGCCCGCGCGCAGGTACGCCTGGATCTCGCGCACCGAGCCGGCCGTGTTGCGCGTGGCCGGCGTGCCGCCGTCCTTCAGCGACGCGGGCAGGAAGTTGTTCTCGGGGCGGAACGTGTACGGATGCACGACGAGGCCGGCTTCGTGCGCGTAGCGCACGTACGGCGTCGGCTGCTGCAGCGTGCCGTCCGCGGCGACCGCGATGATCGACGTCTTGTACGGCCCGACGCCGTTCGCATAGGTCGCGATTTCGCGCATGCCGTCGCGCGTCGACAGGTCGCCGTAGGTGCGCTTGTCGTTCGCCTTCACGAAGTCGTACGGGCGCTGACCGGCTTCGTCCATCAACTGCACGAGCTTCCAGTTCGGCTGGCTCGACTTGATCCGGTTGCGGATCGTCTTCAGGTTCGCGACTTCGAACGACTGGATATAGACGGTCGCCGTGCGCGACGTGTACGGATCCTTCAGCAGTGCGTCGACGAGGCGGTCCTCGAGCGGCAGGTCGATCGACTGGAAGTAGGTCGGATGCTTGGTTTCCGGATACAGGTGGATCGTGCGGCCGGTCTGTGCGGACATCTGTTTCGCGAGCGCGACGATCTCGTCGAAGGTCGGAATCTCGAACTGGTCGTTGTACGCGGTGTTGGCGGGGCGCACCTGCGGAATGCGCTCGCGCGCCCGCAGCGTCTTTAGCTCGGCGAGCGTGAAATCCTCGGTGAACCAGCCGGTCAACTGCACGCCGTCGATCGTCTTGGTCGCCTTGCGGCTCGCGAACTGCGGCAGCGTCGACACGTTCGTCGTGCCCGAGATCTCGTTCTCGTGGCGCGCGACCAGCACGCCGTCGCGCGTCGCCACGAGGTCGGGCTCGATGATGTCCGCGCCGTCCTCGATCGCCTTGCGGTACGACGCGAGCGTGTGTTCGGGGCGCAGCGCGCTCGCGCCGCGATGGCCGACCACCTGGACCTTCGCGGAAATCGGCTGCGTGGGATCGCGCGTCAGATCGTCGTCGCCGCCGCACGCGGTGAGCAGGAACGCGGCGGCACAGGCGAACGGGACGTAGCGCAGGGAGGTCGGGCGCTTGAGGAGCATGTCGATGAACCTTCGAAACGGAGTCGGAAAAGGGCGCTCGCGCCGGTGGCCTGGCGGCGCGCCGGGCTGAACTGGATCGAACGGAGCGCGATCGTCGCATCGAATAATTACATATGTATTACTTGTGCCTTTCCGTTTGTTTTTGAGGGCGGCGAGCGTGTCGGCGCGGTCGAGCGCGGGCTTGCCCGCGCGGCATCCGCCCGCCGCAGGCTGCCCGCGCGCCGGATGCACTAAACTTGCGGGAATTTTGCATCGCCGCACCGGGGCCGCCGCCGCCGGGCGCGGCGATGCGGCGACTCGCGGGCCGGCGCGGGCGCCCGGCGCCCGTGTGCGTCCGGGGCCCGCGCCGGCCGATTTTTCCCGACCCATGACGACCCATACCGATCCCGCCTATCTCCTCGGCGAGCTGCTGAAGAACGTTTCCCGCTCCTTCTACCTGACGCTGCGCGTGCTGCCCGACGGCATGCGAGACCCGGTCGGCCTCGCGTATTTGCTTGCGCGCGCGGCCGACACGATCGCCGACACGGCGCTCGTCGCGCCCGACCGCCGTGCGGCGCTGCTGACCGACCTGCGCGACGACGTCGAGCGGCTCGGCGACGGCGCGGCGCTGTCGCGTTCGCTCGAGGACGTGACGCGGATGCAGGCCGATTCGCACGAACACCTGCTGCTCGGCTCGATGGAGCCGATGCTCGCGCTGCTGCGCGCGCAGCCGGAGGCCGATCGCGCGTCGATCCGCAAGGTCGTCGCGACGCTCACCGCGGGGATGGAATTCGACCTGCGCACGTTTCCGGACGAGCAGTCGGGGCAGGTCGCATCGCTGCCGACGCGCGATGCGCTCGATCGCTACACGTACCTCGTCGCGGGCTGCGTCGGCGAGTTCTGGACCGACATGACGGACGCGCACACGCGCGCCGCGCGCGGCTGGGATCTGCCGGACATGCGCGAGAAGGGCATCCGTTTCGGCAAGGCGCTGCAGATGACCAACATCCTGCGCGACTGCGCGAAGGATCTGCGCATCGGCCGCTGCTACCTGCCCGACGACGTGCTGCGCACGCACGGGCTCGTCGTGGCCGACCTGATGCAGCCGGAGGCTTCGGCGCGCGCGCGCGGCGTGCTGGTCGACCTGCTGCGCGTCGCGCTCGACCAGTATCGCGACGCATGCCTGTATACGCTCGCGATCCCGCGCCGTTTCGTGCGGCTGCGGCTCGCCTGCCTGTGGCCGATCATGATCGGCCTCGAAACGCTCGAACTGCTGGCCGGCCACGCTGCGTGGCTCGACCCGGCGAAGCCGGCCAAGGTGCCGAGAAAGCGCATCTACCGGATCATGGCGGCGTCGCTTGCGTTGGTCGGTTCGAACTCGGCGATCCGCGCGCGCCTGAACGCGCTCGTCGATGCCGTGAGCGCGCGGCTCGCGCACCCCGCGACGCAGCACTGAAGATCGCCGGCGCGGCAGGCGCCGGCATCCCCTCCCGGCCCGCATTCGGCGGGCCGTTCTCGTCCCGTCACCGGCACGCCGACAAAAACGTTTTCATGATTTCGTGTTTCGAAACGTGGGTGTCATGAACGTCGGCGATCCTGCGCGGCGGCGTGAATCGCGGCGTCAGCTTCGGTCGCGCATTTGTAAGACGTTTCATTGCCGAAGGTGTCTGACGACATCGGACGGTCGCGTTGCACCCGTAAAAATGTAAAGCTAGGGTTTTCACCGGCAAATGCCGGAAACGCCCGCCGCACAAGTGTTTCGGGCTGTCATGTAACCGTTTGGTGAACCCGCGCGTTGCGTCGATCATACGATGACCGACTGCACATGTTGGGAAACAATTGGTAATCCGTCAGAATCGCGTCGGCATGTACTCGCACATGTGTCAGTCATAAAACCACACCAGAAAAGAAATCATTCTTTGAGGACGGAGAATCAATGAAAAAGCGCGTCGCTTTCGCCATGACGGCAGTCGGTCTCGCAGCCGCTACCGCCGCCCACGCCCAGAGCAGCGTGACCCTGTACGGTATCGTCGACAACGGTCTGGCTTGGCAGAACAACTCGTCGGCAGTCGGTGCAACCTCGGGTGGTCACTCGAAGGTGCAGATGTCCACCGGCGTGTGGGCAGGCAGCCGCTTCGGCCTGAAGGGCAGCGAAGATCTCGGCGGCGGCACGAAGGCGATTTTCCAGTTGGAAGCCGGCGTCAACACGGCTAACGGCTCGTCGCAGTGGACCAACGGCATCTTCACGCGTCAGGCATGGGTTGGTCTGACCAACACCACGTACGGTACGCTGACGGCCGGCCGCCAGTACACCGCGTACTACACGCTGCTGTCGCCGTACAGCCCGACGACCTGGCTGACCGGTTACTACGGCGCGCACCCGGGCGATATCGACTCGCTGGATACCAGCTACCGCGCGAACAACTCGCTCGTCTACATGTCGCCGAAGTTCTACGGCTTCACGGTCGGCGGTTCGTACTCGTTCGGCGGCGTTGCAGGCGCGACGAACCGCGGCTCGACGTGGAGCGCGGCGATCCAGTACCTGAACGGCCCGGCAGGCATTGCGGTCGGCTACCAGAAGGTCAACAACTCGACGCTCGGCGGCGGCGTGTGGGGCGCGAATTCGACGGTCCAGAACGGCCTGACGGCAACGGGCGACGGCAACCAGCCGGCAGTTTCGTCGATCAACAACGGCTATGCGACCGCGCAGTCGCAGCAGCGGATCGCCGTGACGGCGGGCTATCAGTTCACGCCGGCATGGGACATTTCGGCGTCGTACTCGAACGTCCAGTACACGCCGGGCACGGGTTCGTTCTTCCGGAACAAGGCCATCTTCAACACGGCTGGCGCCGTGCTGCACTGGAAGGCAGCAGCTCAGTGGGACTTCGCGGCAGGCTACTCGTACACGGCCGCCACGCAGTCGAACGGCATCACCAGCGCGGCCAAGTACCACCAGGTCACGCTGTCGCAGTACTACAGCCTGTCGAAGCGCACGGGCCTGTACGCGGTTGAGGCTTACCAGCACGCGAGCGGCAACACGCTGAACACCAAGGGCAACGCAATCATCTCGGCGACCACGTCGATCGGTGACGGCGTGGGCGCAGGTTCGAAGCAGAACCAGATCGGCGTCGGTGTCGGCCTGATCCACCGCTTCTGATGCCGCGCGGCGCGCGAGCGCCGCTCACGGCATGCGGGATGAAAAAACCGGCTTTCGAGCCGGTTTTTTCGTTTACGTCGCGAGCGTTCGGCGATCCGCAGGATCACTGATCGATCGGCGACTTCAGCGGCTGATGCTCGCCCGTCAGCCCGAACACGACGAGTTGGGCGGGCTCGGTCGCGCTCGCATTGCGCGACACCTGATGTCGCGAGCCGGGCGGCTCGTACCAGCCTTCGCCGGCGCGATAGCGTTGCAGCGGGCCGCCGTTCACCTGCGACAGCACTTCGCCCTTCGACACGACGGCGAACACCGAGCCGAGATGCCGATGCGCTTCGGAGGCCTGACCGGGCGCATAGTCGACCGTCGCGACGACGACGCGCTTGCCGGGCGCTTCGGGCACGGCCTGCTGCATGACCGCGTGCACGCCGTCGTCGGCGTCGTGCGCGCGGGCGGCGGCTGGCAGTGCCGCGGCGAGCACGAGCCCGGCGCACAGCGCGACGCAATGGAGCGGGGAACGGATCATCGTCGCCTCCTTACTCGGGCATCTTGCGGAACGCGATCGCGAAGCGGTTCCACGAGTTGATCGTCGCGATCAGCATCGACAGGTCGAACAGCTCCTCGTCGGTGAAGTGCGGCTTCACGGCTTCCCAGACGGCGTCGGGCACATGGTTGCTGGCCACGAGCGTCAGCGCCTCGGTCCATTCCAGCGCCGCGCGTTCGCGCTCGGTGAAGAACGGCGTCTCGCGCCACGTGACGACGGTCGCGAGACGGCGATCGGTTTCGCCGCCCTTGCGCGCGTCGGTCGTATGCATGTCGACGCAGAACGCGCAGCCGTTGATCTGCGACGCGCGCAGGCGGACGAGCTCGGCGAGCGGTTTCTCGATCGAGCTTTTCGCAAGGAATTCCTCGGCGTTGCGCATCACCTTGATGGCATTCGGGCTGGCGGCATAGAAGTTCAGGCGCGGTTGCATGGCAGGTCCTTTCCGGTTGGGTAGCGCCGGGGTGGCGCGACAGGACCTACTTTAAGACGCGTACTGGCCTGCCTGAATAGCCAATTTCTTGAAAATTCAGGTAACCAGTAGCGGCCCGCCCGCGAGGCCGGCGTCCAGCAAACCGGCCAGCTTCGCGAGCGCCGTGTCGATGCGCGGCGTGTCGATTCCGCCGTAGCCGAACAGCAGCCCCGGGCGCACCGGCACGCCCACGTGGAACGCCGAGATCCCGTACAGCCCGAGGTCCTGCGCCCGCGCCGCGCGGACCAGCGCCGCTTCGTCGAGCCCCGGCTTCAGGTGCGCGGCGAGGTGGATGCCGGCGGTCGGCACGATCGCGTCGAACCACGGCGCGAGTCCGCCGCGCAGGTGTGCGATCAGCATCTTGCGACGCGCGTCGTAGTGCTTCTGCACGCGTTTCAGGTGCCGTGCGAAATCGCCCTCGTGCATGAAGCGCGCGAGCGCCGCTTGCGTCAGCGTGCACGTGTGCCAGTCGACGATCTGCTTGGCCTTGGCGAGCGCGCCGCGCAGCGCGCGCGGCGGAATCGCGTAGCCGATCCGCAACTCCGGAAAGATCGTCTTCGAGAACGTGCCGACGTACGCGACAAGGCCCGTGCGGTCGAGGCTCTTCAGCGATTCGACCGGCCGCCCTTCGAAGCGGAATTCGCCGTCGTAGTCGTCCTCGATGATCACCGCGCGGCGGCGCTGCGCCCATTCGAGCAGCGCGACGCGGCGATCGAGCGTCATCGGCATGCCGAGCGGGAACTGGTGCGACGGCGTCACGTAAACGAGCCGCGCGTCGTCCGGCAGCCGCTCCGTGACGAGGCCCTGCGCATCGACCGGCACGCCGATCACCGTCGCGCCGAGCGACGCGAACGCGGCGCGCGCCGGCGGATAGCCGGGATCCTCGACCGCGACGACGTCGCCCGGCCGCACGACGACGCGCGCGAGCAGGTCGAGCGCCTGTTGCGCGCCCTGCGTGACGAGCACGTCATCCCAACTGCAGGCGACCGCGCGGCTGAATGCGACGTAGCGCGCGATCGCGCCGCGCAACTGCGGGTCGCCGGCCGGGTCATGATACTGGCCGGGGCCGCGCGCCTGCTGGCGCAGCGCGTGATGCAGGCAGCGCCGCCATGCGTCGAACGGGAACAGCGTCTTGTCGGTCACGCCGCCGCGAAAGTCGAAGCCGGGCGAATCCTGCGGCGCGGGCATCGCGAGCGCATCGGGCAGGTCGTTCCACAGCGCACGCGCATCGACCGCGTCGATGCGCGGCGTCTCGTCGACGATCGACGGCGCCGACGTCGCCGCGGCGTGCGGCACGCGCGCCAGGCCGTCGGCGACGAACGTGCCGTCGCCGGCGCGGGTGGTCAGATAGCCCTCGGCGACGAGGCGCTCGAATGCGTCGAGCGTCGTCTTGCGCGACACGCCGAGCTGTTTCGCGAGGTCGCGCGTCGACGGCAGCCGCGCGCCGCCTTCGAGACGCCCGTCGACGATCGCGGTGCGCAGTTGCCGGAAGATTTGCCCCGTCAGGTCATGACGGCCTTCGATGCGGATCGCGATGTCCATCGCAGTGGTTACCTCGATTCGTGTCGTTTCGCGTGAATCAGCATACCGGAAGTCGCCTGCGTCAGCGGCGGTTAAAGGGGGCGAGCGGCTTCGCGCGACGACGGCCGGGCCGCGCATTCCCGCGACGGGAAACTGCTGCCGCATGGCGTGCGCGTGAACGTGGTCAGCCCGGGGCCGGTGCAGACGCCGCTGTACGGCAAGCTCGGGCTCGATGTGGCGACGCTCGACGAGACGGCCGACAAGATCAAGGGCCTCGTGCCGATCGGCCGCTTCGGCACGCTGGACGAAATCGCGTCGACGGTGCTGCACCTGAGCGCGCCGGAATCCGCGTTCATCGTCGGCGCGGAAATCATCGCGTCGGGCGGGATGGGCTTGCTCTGAGGGGCGACGCGGGCGGGGACCGCAACCGGCCGATACGGTGCCGGGCGAGCAGCCTCCGTCACATGCGCTAGCGGGATGCACACGCGCCGCGCGCGGCGTCACCGGTTTCCAGTTGCGTCACCGTCAACCCCGCGAACGTCGCGCGGCCTTGCTCGGCAAACACGGCCACGCGATCCGCATCGAGCGGCGGAAAGATCAGGTCCGTCAGCGCCACGCGGCCGCCGTTCGCGAAAACCTCGACCGACCCGCGATCGACGACGATTTCGAGCCGCAACTGCCCGTGTTCGAGCGGCAGATCGACGATGTGCTCGCGGCTGAACGTGCCGGCGAAATTCGCTTCGCCGGATTGCGAGCGGTCGAGCGTCAGCGTGCGTTTCGCGGTGTCGTACACGATCCGGGTGCCGATCGAGCCGTCGCCCGAGCGCCGGACGATCAGCCCCGCGCGGGCGGCACGCTGCGGCGAGATCGTCACCGTGATGCGCTGGACGACGCCGCGCGTGGCGGCCGACAGCACCCGGGTAGCGGAGTCGACCGTGACGTCGCCTTCATGCACGGCGGGCCGGCCGTCGGCCCATGCGTCGAAGGCGGCGGCGGGCGCGACGACGAGTCTCGGCTCGCCGTCGATCGTCTTCAGCGACAGTTCGCGCGGCAGCGTGGTCGCGCCGCGCCATGGGGCGGTCGGCGCCTTTGCCGCGTAATCCCAGTTGCTCATCCATGCGATCGCGACCGGTCGGGCGCCGGGCGCGCCGGAGAACGTGCCGGCCGCATAAAAATCGGCGCCGTGATCGACCCAGCGGAATTGCGCGGGATCCGAGCCGCCCGGCGCGACGCGGTCGGGCACGAACGTGCGGCCGTCGAAGTCGCCGACGAAATACATCGCGCCGGAACCGCCGGCGATCGACCACGGATTCACGTTGACGATCATCACCCACTTGATGCGGCGGGGATCGCCGTCGAGCGGCAGCGGGACGAGATCGGGCATTTCCCACAGCGCGCCCGCGTGCGGCACGTCCGGCAGCGTGAAATCGCTCAGGAACGACCAGTGGATCAGGTCGTCGGAACGATAGAGCTTCACGACCTGCGCGTCGGCGACGACCGTCGTCATCAACCAGTAGCCGCCAGGCGCATACCACGACACTTTCGGGTCGCGAAATTGCTTCGATTCCGGGTCGAGCGTTAGCACCGGGTTGTGCGTATACGGTTGCCAGGTCGTGCCCCGATCGAGGCTGTACGCGAGCGACTGGGCCTGTATGCCGGGTGCGTGGCCCGAGCCGGGCTTGTAGACGCTCGTATAGAGCGCGACGAGCGGCGTGTGGCCCGGTTTGCCGAGGCCGGACGTGTTCAGGGTATCGGCGACGATCGAGCCGGAGAAGATTTCCTCGGTGGCGTTCGCGCGCATCGCGACCGGCTGCTCGCGCCAGTGGACGAGATCGGTGCTGATCGCGTGGCCCCACGACATGTTGCCCCAGTCGTTGCCGAGCGGGTCGTACTGATAGAACAGGTGATAGCGGCCGTTCTCGTAGACGAGCCCGTTCGGGTCGTTCATCCAGTTGCGCTGCGGCGTGTAGTGGAGGGCAGGCCGCCATTGCGGCGTGCCGTTTTCGGCCGGCGTGTGGCATGGCGCGGCGGCGGCCTGCGTGCAGGCCATGCAGACGAGCAGCAGCCGGAGGAGGCGGACGGAACAGCGGAAAGACGTCGATTTCATGCGGGGCCGGGCGCTTCGTCGGGCGAAGCGGGAAAGGAGGGCGCAGGCCGGCTGCAACGGCGGCATGCGCGATGGTCGAAAGAAAAGTCGAAATAAAAAGAGGAGGCGCACACGCGACACGCGCGATACGCGCCTCCCGAACCTCGTGCCTTCAGAGACGATCGTTATCGTTGGTTATCCTGATTGCCGCCGTTACGGGCGGGTGCCCGGGCCGTCGTCGTGGCCGGCCCCCGTCGCCGGCAGGTTCGCCGGGATGTCGCCGTAGCCGCCCAGGCCGCCGCGCCCATACGTGCGGTCGACCGCCGTCGACGTGCCGTTGATGTTGACCTTCACCGTCGGCGCGAGCGTGCCGCCGCGGCGCGGGCCGATCGCATCGATGAACGACTCGACGAGCCCGCCCGGCATCACGTAGTGCGAATACGACTGGAATTCGCGCGGGTTCTGGTTCGGATCCTGCGAATACGGTGCACCGGCCGGTGCGGAGAAGTCGGTCGGGTTGCCGAGCACGAGGCCGCTGCCGCCGTTCAGCGGCAGGAAGTCGCTGCGGATGCCGTTGCCGACGAAGCCGTATACGCCGTCCGGGCCGTCGACGCCGGCCGCCATCGTCGTGCGGTGGCTGATCGTGAACAGGTAGTACTTGCCGTCCTATCAGGTAGATCTGCGGGCGCTCGGTCTGGTCGTCGACGCAGTTCGCCGACAGGATCGGCGGCAGGAACTTCCATTGGGTCAGCTGCGGATTCGTTGCGACCGCAAGGCCGACGTTGGCCTTTTGATACACTGCGCCCGAATTCATCACCGCGTTGAGATCTTCGCGGTTCGGATCGTTCGGCGCGTAGCCGAGATCGGCCTCGGTACAGGTGCGTGCGCCGCGCGGGCCGCCGGTGTTGCCTTCGAACACCATGTAGGTCTTGCCCGGATGAGCGGGATCGGTGAACACGAACGGATCGCGGAACGAGAAGTAGGTGTTCTGCTGGCCGGTCTGGTAGTAGTTGCCGTCCGGTTCCAGCAGCGCCTTGTGATCGTCGAAGCCGGTGAACCACACGTGCTTGTCGTCGGCGTGGATGTGGCCGTCGGCGCGCGTGATGATCGCTTGCGGCGGCGTGATGTCGGCGCCGCCGGGGGCCGAGCGGTTGAACGACGTCGCGGTGTAGTAGAGGCTGACGTTGTCACCGTGCGTCAGGCGCGCGGAGCCCGACCATTCGGCGTTGTTGGTCATCGGCGCGGTGCCGAACACCTTGGCGCTCGCGCCGTCCGGGAACAGGTGGCCGCCCCAGGTCCAGCCGCCGTTCGCCGGACGTTGCGACGCGGGGATGCCGGCGCGGCGATAGAAGAAGCCGATGCGGGCGTGGACGTGACGGTCGTCGAACGTATAGCCGGCGTGCGGATCGGCGGTGAGCGAGAAGATCACCTCCCAGCCCTTGTAGCTGAGCTGGTTCGCGCGCAGGTCGGCCAGCGGCCACGTGTCCCACACCCACACGTTCGAATTGATCAGCGGGAAATCCTGCGGGATGTCCGGCATCGTCAGCGCTTGCGGCAGCGAATTCTTGTCGGCGCCGGCGGTATGCGATTGCGCGACGATCTGGCGGATGTCCGCCCGCGTCCAGCGCATCGTGAAATTGCCTTCGGGATCGTAGGCCTGCTGCGTATGGGGCGTGGGCATCGGCGTGCCCGTGCCGCCGGACTGCGCGTGCGCGACGGACGCGAAGGCGGCGAGTGCGCCGCCAGCGAACAGCAAACGTTTGGCCGCGGTCGGGCGGAAAAGGGGAAAGTATGTCATCTCGTCGTTGTTTCCTGGGTAGGTGAAAGTGAACGGCTGAGTGGGCATCGATGTCCAAACCGGTTTGGATGCTATTTCAAACCGGTTTGGAACGCAAAAGATATTTATTTGACGGTAATCGTTACCAAATGGAAATAATTACCCGGTCGGTGCGTCCAGGTGTTCGGGCGGCCGGGCGGATCGGCGACTGCGAGGAATGACGGTGAAGGTGAATCTGAAGGCGCTGTCGGACGCGCTCGGTCTGTCGCGGACGACGGTCAGCCGTGCGTTGAACGGCTACGACGACGTCAGCGAGGCGACGCGCGAGCGCGTGGCGAAGGCCGCGCGTGAAATGGGTTACGTGGCCGATCCGACCGCGCGCCGGCTGGCGACCGGCCGGGCGGACATGATCGGGATCGTCTATCCGTTCGGCGCCGGCGATCTCGGCGATCCGCGGTTCGGCGAAGTCGTCGCGGGCATCACAGAGCGGCTCGCCGAGCGCAATCTCGATTTCATCATCGCGTCCGCGCGACCGAACGCGGAACTGGACACCTATCGGCGCATCGTCGACGGCAAGCTCGTCGACGGGTTGATTGTCGCGCGCACGCTGGTGGACGATCCGCGTATCGCGTACCTGCGGGCGAGCGCGTTTCCGTATGTCGCGTACGGCCGCACGCAGGCCGCCGGTCCGTATGCGTGGTTCGACTTCGACAACGAGGCGGGCGCGCGCGACGCGGTGCGCCGGCTGATCGGCTTCGGGCATCGGCGCATCGCGATGATCAGCGCGCCGCTGACGCTGAATTTCGCCGCGCAGCGGCGCGCCGGTTATCTGTCGGCATTGCGCGAAGCCGGCATCGACACGCAGCCGGCGCTGCTCGTCGAGTGCCCGTTTACGCACGAGGGCGGGCTGCAGGCGGCGCGGGCGTTGCTCGCGCACGCCGAGCCGCCGACCGCGCTGCTGGTCGACAACAACATCGCGGGCGGCGGCGCGTTTCGCGCGCTCGTCGACAGCGGGTTGCGTCTGGGCGCGGACATGTCGCTGATCGTCTATGACGGCGTGCCGTCGGATATCGCGCATCCGTATCGCGTCACGGCGGTCGTGCAGCCGACCGGGCATGCATCGGGGCGCACGCTGGCGGAACTGATGCTGCGGCTGCTGGACGACGGCGTGTGCGATCAGCGGCTCGAAGCGCCGGCAATCGAAGCGGGCGATACGGACGGTCCGTTGCGCGGATAGCCGGCGGTGGCCGGCGCCGCGGCAGGGCGCCGGGCAGCGATGGCGATGCCGAACGGTGCGTCCCGTTGCAAAAGCCATGACGATGGCAGGGGCGAATACGCGTTCTTCTAGACGACCGGTCTAATCCGGGGATATCATCCGTCCTCGTGAATGCGGCGACGTCCCTGGCAGGTTCATGCAGCGGGACGCCGTCGTTTTATTTCGGCCGCTTCTAGACGACTGGTCTAATAGGCGTATATCGCATGCGGATGAATGGATCGCACGTTGCCGCTTGCCGGCTGACTAACCGACAGGCGCGCCGTGCCGACGTGCGGCCCCGTTCCCCGTTCATTTTCGAAGGAGTGTCCGATCATGAAGATTCTGGTTGTCCTGACCTCGCACGACGCGCTTGGCGACACCGGCAAGAAAACCGGCTTCTGGCTCGAGGAACTGGCCGCGCCGTACTACACGTTCAAGGATGCGGGCATCGAGCTGACGCTCGCGTCGCCGAAGGGCGGCCAGCCGCCGCTCGACCCGAAGAGCAGCGATCCGGCCGCCCAGACCGACGCGACGCGCCGCTTCGACGCCGATGCGGCGGCCAAGGCCGAACTCGCGTCGACGCGCAAGCTGGCCGAGGTGTCGGCGGACGACTACGACGCCGTGTTCTACCCGGGCGGCCACGGCCCGCTGTGGGATCTCGCCGAGGATCTGCATTCGATCGGCCTGATCGAGCGCATGCTCGCGGCCGGCAAGCCGGTCGCGGCGGTCTGCCACGCGCCGGGCGTCCTGCGCCACGTGAAGAACCCGCAGACCGGCGAGTCGGTCGTGCGCGGCAAGCGCGCGACGGGTTTCACCAACAGCGAGGAAGCGGCCGTCGAGCTGACCGAAGTCGTGCCGTTCCTCGTCGAAGACATGCTGAAGACCAACGGCGCGGAATTCGAGCGCAGCGCCGACTGGGCGCCGCATGTCGTCACCGACGGGTTGCTGATCACCGGGCAGAACCCCGCGTCGTCGGCGCCTGCGGCCGAGGCGCTGCTCGCGAAGCTCGGCCACCGCTAACCGCATGGCGCCGGCCGGGCCGGCGCCGCTTCCTTGCCGTCGTCGGGCGCAGCCGGCCCGCCGACGGCCCGTATCGTCGCGCCGTGCGCCCCGCACCGCGCATTCCCAGCCGTTTTCGTAGAACCAAGCAAAGGAGTCGTGGATGTCTGCCCTGTTCGAACCGTTCAAACTCAAGGATGTCACGCTGCGCAACCGCATCGCGGTGCCGCCGATGTGCCAGTACGTCGCCGAGGACGGCGTCGTCAACGACTGGCATCACGTGCATCTGGCCGGCATCGCGCGCGGCGGCGCGGGCCTCGTGATCGCGGAGGCGACGGCCGTGTCGCCGGAAGGGCGCATCACGCCGGGCTGCGCAGGGTTGTGGAACGACGCGCAGGCCGACGCGTTCGCACCGTCGGTCGCGGCGATCAAGGCGGCCGGCGCGGTGCCCGGCATCCAGATCGCGCATGCGGGACGCAAGGCGAGCGCGAACCGCCCGTGGGAAGGCGACGACCATATCGCCGACGGCGATCCGCGCGGCTGGCAGACCATCGCGCCGTCGGCGGTGCCGTTCGGTGCGCACCTGCCGAAGGTGCCGCGCGAAATGACGCACGACGACATCGCCCGCGTGCAGGCCGACTTCGTCGCCGCGGCACAGCGTGCGCGCGACCTCGGGTTCGAATGGCTCGAGTTGCACTTCGCGCACGGCTATCTCGGCCAGAGCTTCTTCTCCGTGCATTCGAACCAGCGCACCGACGAATACGGCGGTTCGGCCGAAAACCGCGGCCGCTTTCTCGTCGACACGCTTGCGGCGGTTCGCAAGGTCTGGCCCGAGCATCTGCCGCTGACCGCACGCCTGGGCGTGATCGAATACGACGGCCGCGACGAAGAAACGCTCGCCGAGTCGATCGCGCTCACGCAGCGGATGAAGCGGGAAGGGCTCGACATGCTGAGCGTGTCAATCGGCTTCTCGACGCCTGCCGCGCAGATTCCATGGGGCCCGGCGTTTCTCGCACCGATCGCCGAACGCGTGCGCCGCGAGGCCGGGCTGCCGGTATCGTCCGCGTGGGGAATCGACACGCCGCAACTGGCGAACCGCGTGATCGAGCAAGCGCAGCTCGATCTCGTGATGGTCGGCCGCGCGCACCTGGCCGACCCGCATTGGCCGTACTACGCGGCCAAGCAGCTCGGCGTCGAGCGTCCGTCATGGACGCTGCCCGCGCCGTACGCGCACTGGCTCGAGCGCTACCGGATCGCCGACAAGGCAGCCTGAGCGGGGTGCGTCGACGTAGCGCCGGGTGGCCCGCGCATCGCGCGGGCCGCCGATCCGGCGCCGATGGATAGAATGGCGGTTCGTCCAGGCCGGTTGCCTGGGCGAGCCGCCATTTTTTCATTTCGACAAAGGTGCCATGGGCGCACATGTCCCGTCGTCTCACGATTCCGCCGCGCGGCCGCGCGCCCAGCAGATCGCCCGCGTCGCGCTGTATGCGGCGCTGCTGGTGCTCGCGCTGTGGGTGATCCGCGACTTCATTCCCGCCATCGCATGGGCCTGCGTGATCGCCATCGCGATGTGGCCGCTGCTGAAACGCTTCGAATCGCATCGGCTGTTCCGCGATCGGCCGACGTTGATCGCGACCGTCATCACGGCGGCGATTTCGCTGCTCGTCGTGCTGCCGGTGGCCGTCGCGACGACCCAGGCGATCGCGCAGGCGCACGACCTGCGCGAGTGGCTGCGCACGATCCAGGACAACGGCATTCCGCTGCCTGACGTGGTCGGCCGGTTGCCGTACGGCGCCGCGCAGATCACCGAATGGTGGCAGGCCAATCTCGGCCATCCGCTGCATGCGGCCACCGCGATGCACGGCGTCAACGGCGAGAAATTCATCGCGTTCGGCCGGCAATTCGGCACGAAGCTCGCGCATGTGCTGCTCGAATTCGGTTTCATGCTCGTCACGCTGTTCGTGATCCTGCGCGCCGGCCACAAGCTGTCGGGCGCGCTGCTGCAGGGCGCGCGGCGCGCGTTCGGGCGCAACGGCGCGGAACTGATCGAACGCATGGTTGCGGCCGTGTACGGCACGGTGACCGGGCTCGTCGTCGTCGGGCTCGGCGAGGGCGCGTTGCTCGGCGTCGCCTATGCGCTCGCCGGCGTGCCGCACGCGGCGCTGCTCGGGCTCGTCACGGCGGTCGCCGCGATGCTGCCGTTCTGCGCGCCGGTCGTGTTCTGCGGCGCGGCGCTCTGGCTGTTCGTGCAGGGGGCAACCATGTGGGCCGTCGTGGTGGCGGCGCTCGGGTTCGTCGTCGTGTTCGTCGCCGAGCATTTCGTGCGGCCGGTGCTGATCGGCGGGTCGACGCGGCTACCGTTCCTGCTCGTGCTGTTCGGCATCCTCGGCGGCGCCGAGACGTTCGGCCTGATCGGGCTGTTCGTCGGGCCTGCGCTGATGACGGTGCTGACGATGCTGTGGGCCGAATGGATCGCTTGAGCGCGCATGCCGTTGCACGGGGCCGCTGTGCGGCTGCGCCGCTGTGCCGCTGCGCCGCTGCGCCGGTGCAGCTGGGCGGATGCGCGCACGCGTGCATCGTCTGCGACGATCGATGACGATCCGGCCGTCGCGCAGGCGCGCAAGCGCAGGGATTCGGATAAAGATCTCTACATTTCTTTTCGATCCGGACCCAAAGGTCGAGTAGCATGGGGCTTTCGATCACGCCGGTATGGCGCAGCAGATTTCCCGAGCATGCGATTGATTTCGATGTCCCGTCCCGCAGCGACGCTGTCCCTGGCCGCCGGCTGCCTGATGTTGCATGGCTGTGCGTGGTTCGACTCGTGGTTGCCGTTCTCGTATTCGCGCACGCCGCTTGCACGGGCCGCGTCGCGGCACGGCGCGACGCGCGCCGACGTCGTCCGCGCCGCCGGCAACCCGCGCAGCGTCTGGATGGTCCGTAACGGCAGCGGCGTCTGCTACAACTACTTCATCGAGCACGGCAACGATCACCGGCCGTACTTCGTGGTGTTCGACAAAGCCGGTGTCGTCACGCAGTACGGCTTCGATACCTGCATGGATGCCGATCGCAAGGGCGCGCTGCAGGCGGGCAAGAGCGCGTCGCGATAGGGCGGCGGCCGCGCGCCGCGCGAGGGCGAGCGCATGATGCTGCCGTCACGCTATCGTGTCGACCACGCCGCCGTCGACGCGCAACGCCGCGCCGGTCGTCGCCGAGGCCTGCGGCGAGCAGACGTACACGACCAGGTTCGCGACTTCCTCCGTCGTCGCCGGCCGCTGGATGATCGAACTCGCGCGCTCGCTGCGCACGAATTCCACTGCAACGTCGTCGATGCTGCGGCCCGTTTCGTCGGCCTGCGCCTTCAGCATCGTGCGCACGCCTTCCGACATCGTCGGCCCCGGCAGCACCGAATTGACGGTCACGCGGGTCCCGGCCGCGAGCTTCGCGAGGCCGCGAGCGATCGACAACTGCGCGGTTTTCGTGAACCCGTAATGAATCATGTCGACGGGGATGTTCAGGCCCGATTCCGACGAAATGAACACGATGCGCCCGGCATTGCGTTCGATCATTCCTTTCAGGTAATGCCGCGCGAGCCGCACGCCGGACATCACGTTGATCTGGAAATAATGCTCCCATTCGGCGTCGTCGATGTCGAAGAACGCCTTCAGGCCGTAGATGCCCGCATTGTTGACGAGAATGTCGGCATCCGGCGTGTGCTGCGTGACGCGCGCGACGCCGACCGCGTCGGACAGGTCGGCGGCGACGCCGTCGAAGCTTGCGCCGGGCACGGCGTCGCGCAGTTGCTCGAGCGCGGACTGCACCGACGCATCGCTGCGGCCGTTGACGACGACGTGCGCGCCGGCGCGCGCGAGCCCTTCGGCGATCGCGAATCCGATGCCGGCGGTGGAGGCGGTGACGACCGCGGTCTTGCCTTTCAGATCGATCTGCATGAGCGTGATGGGGAAGAGTGAACGGGAACCGCCGCGCGTGCCGCGGCGGACGGAATTCAAAGCTTAGGCAAATTCCGGTCGATCGGCCATCTCGCGAGCGTGTCCGCGGCGTCGATGCGAAGCCGATCCTCTCGGCTCGAGCGCCCGAGCAGGCGGCATGCCTGCAAGCGGGGGCGGAGGCCGTTACCGCGTAAGCGCGACATGCTCCGCATCTTGTGTCGAAGCTTCGGCGGGGCAGGATGGCGCCCACGATCGTTTTCGCGCGTGCAATCGCGCCGAACGTCGAAGCCGACGGGGCGGTTGCGCGGCGCTGCGCAGTCTTGTACGGTGAGCGTTCGTCGTCCGACCCGGGAACCCGCCGCGTGAGCCGCATTGCCAACCGATCCACCGTACCGTCGCCGTTCTGGCGCGATACCGCGCTGCCGTTCATCGAGGCGCGCACCGTCGACGACGGGCGCGCGATCTGCTACGCGAAGCACACGCACGACACGTTTTCGGTGGGCGCGATCGTGGGCGGCACGAGCACGTACGTGAACGGCGCGACGCACGCACACGTCGGGCGCGGCGTGCTCGTGATCATCGATCCCGAGCAGGTGCACGCATGCAACCCGTACGGCCCCGACGCGTGGGCGTACCGGATGGTCTATGTCGACGTGCCGTGGCTCGCGCGGCTGCAGCACTCGCTGGGCCGCAATCCGAATCGCGATTTTCAGGGTTTTTCGCCGAAGTTGACCGAGCGCGGCGATCTGTTCGCGCAATTTGGCGGCTTCTACCGCACGCTCGTGTCGCCCGGCATCGACGCGCTCGGCAAGGAGAGCGCGGCGGTCGAATTCTTCACGGCGCTGCACGGCGCGCTCGATCGCGAACCGCCCGATCCGCGGCCGGGCGACGACAACGCGAAGCTCGCGCGCGCGGCCGACTACATCGCCGGCCATTGCCGCGAGGCCGTCACGCTCGATGCGATCTGCGCGGCGGCCGACCTGTCGCCGTCGTACCTGATCCGCGCGTTCAATGCGCGCTACGGGATGACGCCGCACGCGTTCCTGATTGACCGACGCGTGCAGTACGGCCGCACCGAACTGCGCCGCGGCCGGCCGATCGCCGAAGTCGCGCTCGACGCCGGCTTTGCGGACCAGGCGCATTTCCAGCGCGCATTCCGGCGGATCGCGGCCGCGACGCCCGGGCAGTACCGCGGCGCCATGCGCTGAATGCCGCCGCGGCCAGCTACACGTCGAGCAGAAACAGCGCACTGCCCGCGAGCAGCAGCGCCATCAGCCGGTTGAACGTACGCATGCGTCGCGCGTTCGCGAGCCGGTGCCGCAGCGACGCGCCCGCATAGCCCCAGCATGCGATCGATGCGAAGCAGATCACCAGATACAGCGCGGCGAATTGCCAGATCTGCGCGCGATCGCCGTCGGCCGCATACGCACCCATCGCGGCCACGCACGCGAGCCATGCCTTCGGATTGAGCCACTGCATCGCCGCGCCTGCCGCGGCCGACGGGCCGGCCACGTCCGGATCGGCCGACAGCCGGCCGTCGTCGAGCGCGAGCCGCAGCGCCATGTACAGCAGGAACGCGATCCCCGACCACTGCGTGGCCGTCGTGAGCATCGGCCAGCGCGCGAGCGCCGCGTGCAGGCCGAGGCCGATCAGCAGGAACAGCGCGACGAAGCCGAGCGTCGCGCCGGCCGCGTAGCGCAGGCTCGCGCCGAGGCCGTGGCGTGCGCCCGCGCTGAGCGCGACGATGTTGACGGGACCGGGGGTGATCGACGAGGCGAGCGCGAACGCGGCCATCGAAACCAGGATGCTCATCAGGTGTCTCCATGCGAAATGTCGAAAGTCGCATCGAGACTACGGGCGCCGCGTTCGCCCGTATTGAAGAAAACTGCCCTCGGCGGCGCGCGGCCGCCGTCAGTGCAACGCGCGCGGCGCGTGCGCCGGCCGCGGGCCGTGCGGATCGGCCGAATCGGCCGAATCGGCGGGACCGGTGGAACCGGTCGGGCCGACGGCGTCGGCCGGACGCAGCGGCCCGCCCGACCAGGGTTGCATCGACACCGAGAAGCCGAACGTGTTGACGCCGCCCGAGCACGAGACGAACACGCTGCCGCCGTGCATCTCGGCCACGGCCTTGACGATCGACAGCCCGAGCCCGTGGTTTTCCTTGCTGTTCGCGCGCGCTTCCTCGAGCCGGTAGAAGCGCTCGAACACGTGCGAGCGCCGCACCGGGTCGATCGGCTCGCCGGGGTTCGACACGGCCATCTCGACGAGCGTGTCGCGGCGCGCGATCGTCACGTTCAGCGTCGCGCCGGGCGCCGAATGCTGGATCGCGTTGATCAGCAGGTTCGTCATCGCGCGGCGGAACAGCGACGGATCGACGGCCGCGCGCGCGTCGCCGTGCAGTTCGGCGCGCAATTGCGCCTCGTCGAGCGGGATTTCGAGGAAGTCGAGCATGCGCCGCACCTCGTCGGCGAGCGACACGTCCTTCAGGTCGGTCGCGCGTTCGCCGCGGTCGCTGCGCGACAGGAACAGCATGTCGTTGATGATCACGCGCAGCCGCTCGAATTCCTCGAGGTTCGACTGCAGCGTCTGGCGCATCCGCTCGACCGAGCGGTCGCGGCTCGTCAGCGCGACCTGGGTCTGGCCGATCAGGATGCTGATCGGCGTGCGCAGCTCGTGCGCGACGTCCGCGTTGAAGGCTTCGAGCCGCGCGTAGGTTTGCTGGATGCGTTCGAGCGCGCCGTTGAACGACGTCGCGAGATCGCGCAACTCGGTCGGCAGCGCGTCGGTGTGCAGCCGCTGGCGGCGGTTCGTCGCGCTCACGCTTGCGGCGTCCTGCGACAGCCGGTCGAGCGGCGCGAGCCCGAAGCGCGCGACCGCGCGGCTCAGCATCAGCGTGATGACGGTGGCCGTCGCGATCAGCGCGGCCAGCGTCCACACGAAACGGCGCAGCATCCGCTGGGTGCGCTCGCACGACGACGCGACGATCAGCTTCACGTCCGGACGCTCGCCGCTGCCCGCGATCGCGACGGTCTTCGTCATCACGTTGTAGCTGCTGTTGTTGAGGGCGTACTGTTGGAACGCGCCGAACGGTTTGCCGTCGGGCACGCCGTCGACCGGATGGCCGAAGCGGAAATCGGCATCGGGGCTGTCGACCTGATAGCGTGTCGATCCGTCGGGCGGTTCGAGGTCGGCGAGCTTTTCCTGCATCAGGCGGCCGCGCGCGGCCGTGGTCGCGTGCGACACGATCATCTGCGCGACCTTCGCGCGCGTGTCGATCGTCGCGCGCAGCTCGGCGAGCAGTTGGCGCTCCATCATCACGAACAGCCCGCAGCCGACCAGCGTGAACACGAGTAGCGACACGATGCCGAACATCGCCGACAGGCGCAGGGCGATCGAGCGTTTCATGCGTGCTTCTCCGCGTCGCCGTCCTCGCGCGCCTCGAGTACGTAGCCCATGCCGCGGATCGTGTGCAGCAGCTTGTCCGCGAACGGGCCGTCGAGTTTCGCGCGCAGGCGCTTGATCGCCGTCTCGACGACGTTCGCGTTGCTGTCGAAGTTCACGTCCCACACGAGTTCGGCGATGGTCGTTTTCGACAGCACCTCGCCGCTGCGCCGCGCGAGCACGCCGAGCAACTGGAATTCCTGAGCGGTCAGATCGAGCCGCGCGCCGTCGCGGGTCGCGCGGCGGCCGATCAGGTCGACGCGCAGGTCGCCGATCGAGATCAGCGTCGATTCCTGCACGCGCGCGCGACGCGTCAGCGCACGCAGCCGTTCGATCAGTTCGAGAAACGAGAAGGGCTTGGTCAGGTAGTCGTCGGCGCCGCCGCGCAAGCCCCGCACGCGGTCGTCGACGCGATCGCGCGCGGTCAGCATGATCACGGGCGTCTGCTTCTGCGCGCGCAACGCACGCAGCACGCCGAAGCCGTCGAGCTTCGGCAGCATCACGTCGAGCACGACCACGTCGTAATCGAATTCGACGGCCTTCCACGCGCCGTCCTCGCCGTCGAGCGCGGTGTCGACGACCCAGCCTTCCTCGGTCAGGCCGCTCTTCAGGTATTCGACGACTTTCGGTTCGTCTTCGACGATCAGTACTTTCATGTTCGTTGTCCGCGTAACCGGGTTAAGGGCGGGTCAAGGGCCGACGCCCGCGCTGCGCTGCGGGGCCGCCGACGCGACGTCGGACGGCGCGGGGTCGTTCGCCGCACCGCCGTCCCAGCCGCCGCCGAGCGCCTTCGCGAGAAACACGACGAGCGCCGCGCGCTGGCCCTGGATCTGCACGGCCTGGCGCTCGCTCGTCAGCAATTGCTGCTGGGCCGTCAGCACGTCGATGAACGGCGTCAGGCCGCCCGCGTAACGGTCCTGCGCGAGCGAGACGAGCTTGCGCGCGTCGTCGACGGCCGCGGATGCCTGCTGCGCCGCCTGCGCCAGCACCGACAGGCCGGTCACCGCATTTTGCACCTCCTGGAACGCGGTGAGCACGGTCTGCCGGTAGCTGGCCTGCGCGGCCACGTAGCCGGCCTGCGCGAAATCGACGCCGGCCTTCAGCTTGCCGCCTTCGAACAGCGGCTGGCTGAGCGACCCGCCGACCGACCACAGCAGCGCCGGCACGGTGAACAGGCCCGCGAAGCGCGTCGCGTCCCAGCCGATGTCCGGCGACAGCGCGATGCGCGGGAAATACGCGGCGCGCGCGACGCCGATCTGCGCGTTCGCGGCGGCCATCGCGCGCTCGGCCGACGCGACATCGGGGCGCCGTTGCAGCAGGTCGCTCGGCATGCCGGTCGGCAGCGCGGGCGCGTTGATCGGCACCACGCGCGGCGGCAGCGAGAAGGCGGGGGCCGGCGTGCCGACCAGCGTCGCGATTGCGGTTTCGACCTGCGCGCGCTGCTGGATCAGCAGCTGTGCCTGCGTGCGCGTCGCGTCGAGCTGCGCGCGCTGCTGTAACAGATCGAGGCCCGACACCGCGCCGAGGTCGTGGCGCGCGCTCACGTAGTCGAGCGCCTTCTGCTGCAACTCGATCGAGCGCTTGACGACGTCGATCTCGGTGTCGAGTTCGCGCAGCGCGAAATAGCTCGACGCGAGATCGGCACTCAGCACGAGACGCGCGTTCGCGAAATCGTCGCGCGCCTGCTCGGAGCTGGCCTGCGCGGCTTCGACGCCGCGTCGCACGCGGCCGAACAGGTCGAGTTCGTAGCTGACCGCCGCGCCGACCTGGATCTCGTTCTGCACGGTCGACATGCTCTTCGTCGCGTAGTTGGTCTGCGGCCGGTCGGCGGAGATCTTGAAGCGCTGGCCGCTCGCGTTCAGGCCGACGGCCGGATATTGCGCGGACGCGACCGATGCGAGCGTCGCCTTCGCCTGGTCGTAGCGCGCGGCCACCGCCTTCAGGTTCTGGTTGTTGCGCAGCGCATCGGTTTCCAGCGCGTCGAGCTGCGCGTCGCCGAACGCGGTCCACCAGGCCGGATCGAGCGGCGCGCGGGCCGGTGCGGCCGGGTGCCAGTACGCGTCGGCCGGGTCGAGTCGCCACGCGGCCGGCGTGTCGACGGCCGGGCGCCGGTAATCCGGGCCGACCGTGCAGCCGGCGAGGGCGGCCGCCGCGATGATCGCGACGGCGCCGATCGCGGCCGGGCACAGGCGCGCGCGCATCGCGCTCACGACTTCGCTCCGCCAACCGCGGATGCCGGCTTCGCGGCCGGCGCCGCCTGCACGACGACCGTGTCGCCGTTCGCGAGCGCGTCGCTCGGGTTTTCGACGAGGCGGTCGCTCGGTGTCAGCGGGCCGTCGACTTCGAGCGTCTGCCCGATCGTGCGCGCGATGGTCACGGCTTTCAGATGCACATGGCCGTTCGCATCGACGGTCGCGACCGTCGGGCCTTCGGCGCGGAACAGCAGCGTATTGGCCGGCACCTGCAGGCGGCCGACCGGCGTCATCGGCAGCGTCGCCTGCACGTACGCGCCGGGCAGCAGCCGCCCGTCCGGGTTCGGCAGCGTGATCTCGATCTGCAGCGAACGCGTCGCGACGTCGATCGCCTCGGACGTGCGCGTGATCGTGCCGTCGAACGTTCGCCCAGGCAGCTCGGCCTGCGCGACGCTCACGTGCTGGCCGACCTTCACCTGCTGCGCATACGCCTGCGGCACCTGTACGTACAGCCGCAGCCGGTCGGCCTGCACGACCGAAAACAGCGAGCGGCCCGCGTTGCCGGAATTGACGAGATCGCCGACGTCGACGTTGCGCTGTGTGACGATCCCGTCGATCGGCGCGACGATCCGCTGGAAGCCCTTCAGCTCGGTGAGGCGGCGCATGTTCGCATCGGCCGCGGCGAGGTTCGCGGCGCCCTGGTTGAACGCGCCTTGCCGGTCGTCGAGCTCCTGTTGCGACACGGCATCGCGCTGGCGCAACTGCTGCGCGCGGTCGAACGACGTCTTCGCGAGCGCGAGCGCGGCTTGCGCCTGCTGGCGTTGCGCGGTGGCCTGAGCCAGTTCCTGGTTCAGTTCCGGCGTGTCGAGTTCGGCGAGCGTTTGCCCCTGCTTCACGTGCGCGCCGATGTCGGCATGCCAGCGCAGCACGTAGCCGCTCGCGCGCGCATAGATCGGCGCCTCGACGAAGCCGCGCAGCGTGCCGGGCAGCGTCAGCTTGCCGCCGGTGGCCGCGTCGACCGGATGCGCGACGCTCACGTACTGGCGCGTGTTCTGCGCGGCGACCGCGTCGAGCCGGTTGCGGTTCAGACCGTTGACGATGAGCGTGCGCGCGGCGCCGGCGGCCAGCAGCACGCCGATCACGATCGCGACGATGCGCGCGCGTCGCGACACCGACGCGCGCGCCGGCAGGTGCATGCCGTGTTCGTCCACTTGAATGCCGACGGCGCTGTGATGTTTCTCTTCCATGAATTCAACCAATTCAACCGGGTAATGGGGCGAAAGTCAGTGTCCGGCCTGGCGCGCGCGCCGCCGGGCCAGCCGCGTATGCACGCCGCCGAACACGAGCGGCACGAACAGCAAGGTCGAAACGGTCGCGAACAGCAGCCCGCCGATCACCGCGCGGCCGAGCGGCGCGTTCTGCTCGGCGCCTTCGCCGAGGCCGAGCGCCATCGGCACCATCCCGATGATCATCGCGAGCGCCGTCATCAGCACCGGCCGGATCCGTGTCGCGCCGGCCTCCAGCGCGGCCGTGAGCGGCGGCGCGCCGTCCGCGAGGCGTTGCCGTGCGAACGACACGACGAGAATGCTGTTCGCGGTCGCGACGCCGACCGTCATGATCGCGCCCGTCAACGCGGGCACGCTCAGGTGCGTGCCCGTGACGAACAGCATCCATGCGATGCCGGCGAGCGCGGCCGGCATCGCGCTGACGATGATCAGCGGGTCGAGCCACGACTGGAAATTGACGACGATCAGCAGGTAGACGAGCACGATCGCCATCGCGACGCCCGCGCCGAGGCCGAGATACGACGTGCGCATCGTCTCGATCTGGCCGCGCATCGCGAGGCTGGTGCCGCGCGGCAGCGTCGCGCGCGCGTCCGCGACAATGCGGTCGATCTCGCCCGCAACCGCGCCGAGATCGCGGCCCTCGACGCTCACGTACACGTCGATCGCCGGGCGGATGTTGAAGTGCGTGATCACGGCCGGGTTCGCGGCACTGCGCACCTGCACCAGATTGCCGAGCAGTTGCAGCGGCATGCCCGTGCGGCCGCTGGCCGAGATCGGCGTGCCGAGCAGGTCGTCGACCGACGAGAGGTTGTATTGCGGGGTCTGGATCTGCAGCGGGTACTGGACGCCGGTGCGCGGGTTGATCCAGAACGACGGCGTGGTCTGCGAACTCCCCGACAGCGAGATCAGCATGTTCTGCGCGACGTTCTGGGCGGAGAGATTGAGCTGCTGCATGCGCGTACGGTCCATGTCGGCCAGCAGGGTCGGCTCGTCGTTGCGTTGCAGCACGTGCACGTCGACGGCGCCGGGGATTTGCCTGATCTTTTTCATCAGGCTGCTCGCAATGGTCATGTTACTCGCGAGATCGTTGCCGAGTACTTGCACGTCGATCGCCGCCGGCTGCCCGAAGTTGAGGATCTGCGTGATGATGTCCGACGGCTGGAAGAAGAACTCGACGCCCGGGAAGCGTTGCGGCAGCAGCGTGCGCAGCGTCTGCACGTAGTGGCCGGTCGCGCGGTGGCCGGGCTTCAGCGCGATCAGCAGCTCGCCGTCGAGCGTGCCGATCGTGCCGGCGTTGCTGTACGACAGGTTGATGCCGCTCACCGGCAGTCCGAGATTGTCGACGATCGCGCCGAGCTCGTCGGGCGGCACGGTGGCGCGGATCACGCGCTCGACCTGGTCGGCGAGGCGCGCGGTTTCCTCGATCCGGTAGCCGGTCGGCGCGCGCAGGTGCAGACGGATGTTGCCGGAATCGGCGTTCGGGAAGAAGTCGCGGCCGAGCACGAACACGAGGCCCGTCGACGCCACGCAGAAGCCGAGGAAGCACAGCGCGTAAAAGCGGCGGCGCACGAGCAGGATGCTGAGCAGCACGATGTACCACGCGCGCAGCCGTTCGAACGCTGCGTTGAACGCGTGATGAATGCGTGCGAAGCGCGACGTGGAATGGCCGGAGCCGGTGCTCGCCTGCTGCGGGCGGAACAGCAGCATCGCGAGCGTCGGCACCAGCGTGCGCGACAGCACGTAGGACGCCAGCATCGCGAACACCACGGCTTCGGCGAGCGGCACGAACAGGAAGCGCGCGACGCCGGTCAGGAAGAACATCGGCACGAACACGATGCAGATGCACAGCGTCGACACGAGCGCGGGCACCGCGATCTCGCCGGCGCCTTCGAGGATCGCGTCGTGAAGGTTGGTGCCGAACGACGACCCCCACGCTCCCTCCGGTCGCTGCCCCCCGAGGGGGCTGCTCGGCACGCTAGGGGCGGCCCGGCGCGTACCGAGATGCAGATGCCGCTCGATGTTCTCGATCGTGACGGTTGCATCGTCGACGAGAATGCCGACCGCGAGCGCGAGCCCGCCGAGCGTCATGATGTTGATGGTCTCGCCGAGCGCGGACAGCGCGATCAGCGACGTGAAGATCGACAGCGGGATCGAGATCGCGATGATCAGCGTGCTGCGCCAGTTGCCGAGGAACAGCAGGATCATCATCGCGGTCAGCACGGCGGCGATCAGCGCCTCGTGGATCACGCCCTGGACGGCCGCGTCGACGAACACCGACTGGTCGAACAGCGGCGTGATCGCGAGCCCCTCGGGCAGCGTCGGGATCACCTTCGGCAGCAGCGCCTTCAGGTCCGACACGACCTTGAGCGTCGATGCGTCGCCGCTTTTCAGGATCGAGATGAGCACGCCGCGCTGGCCGTTCTGGCGCACGACGTTGGTCTGCGGCGCGAAGCCGTCGCGTACCGACGCCACCTCGCGCAGGTAGGTCGTCGCGCCGTTGACGGTCTGGACCGGCAGGTCGTTGATGTCGGCAATCGTATCGGCCGACGCGTTCGTGTCGATCCGGTACTCGGTCTGGCCCATCTTCGCGGTGCCGGTCGGCAGCACGAGATTCTGCGCGTTGACCGCGTTGACGATGTCGGCGGGCGTGAGGCCCTTCGCGAGCAGCGCCTGCGGATCGAGGTCGATCGCGACCACGCGCGTGCGCCCGCCGTACGGGAACGGGATCTGCACGCCCGGCACCGTGATCAGTTGCGGGCGCAGGAAGTTGAGCGCGATGTCGGCGAGCGACTGTTCGCTGAGCGTCTTGCTCGACAGCCCGAGCTGGATCACCGGAATGCTCGACGCGGAATAGGTGATCACGAGCGGCGGCGTCGCGCCCTGCGGCATCTGCCGCACGATCGCCTGCGCGGACGAGACCGTCTGCGCGATCGCCGTCTGCACGTTCGCACCCGGTTGCAGGAACACCTTCACGACCGCGATGCCGGGCAGCGACGTCGATTCGACGTGCTGGATGTTGTTGACGGTCGTCGTCAGGATCCGTTCATGTACGGACGTGATGCGGTTCGTCATCTCCGTCGCGGAGAAGCCGGTGTAATTCCAGATCACGCTGATCACCGGGATGTTGATCGCGGGCAGCACGTCGACCGGTGTGCGCATCAGCGCAAGCGGGGTGGCCAGCACGATCATGATGGCCATGACGATGAACGTGTAGGGGCGCCTGAGCGCGAGATTGACGATCCACATGGAGGCGGCGGAACAGGCGGTGATCGGGCGGCGGTGAAGGGAACCCGCATGATAGGCGTCGGCCCGGCACGGGTTACTGTCGCGAAACTGGCTGAATTGTCAGGTTGGGGCGCGCCGGCCGTCGGCCGATTCCGCGGACGAAATGCCGCGGCGCGATGGCGGCGGTTTCGCGCATCGGGCGGCGCTCACAGCTGCTCCATGCCGAAGCGCGCCAGCGCGTCGAGATCGACGACGTCGATCTGGTTGTACGCGAGCCGCAACGCGCCGAGCTTCTCGAGTTGCTGCAGCGCCTGGTTGATCCGCTGGCGCGACACGCCGACGAGCATCCCCAGTTCCTCCTGCGAGATCGACAGCGACGGGCCGGTATCCGGGTACAGCGCGGGGTTGAAGAGCTGCGCGAGCGCCTGCGCGACCCGCGCGTCGACATCGAGCAGGCGGCTGTTCTGGATCGACGCAATGAATTCGCCCATCCGGTTGTTCAACTGATGAATCACGAAGCGCGTGAACGGCAGGCTCGTGTCGAGCAGTGCATGGAACGTGTCGACCGGCACGAACAGCACGGTCGAGCGCTGGATCGCGACGACCTCGTACTTGCGCCGCTCGCGCTTGATCACGCTGCCTTCGCCGAACCAGCCGCCCGACGGCACGCCGGAAAACGTGCAGCCGCGTCCCGACGCGTTGAAGATCGCGAGCTTCAGCAGCCCCCGATGGACGCCGATCCAGTATTCGGACGGCGCGAGCCGGTGCGCGATCACGTCGCCGGCGTCGCACTGCTCGACGTGCGACTGGGCCAGCACGAGGGCCTGGTGTTCGGGCGCCAGCGTGCGGAACCATGCGCACTGGCCGAACAGCGTCGCCAGCGGCGGCAGCGGGCCCGGTTCGGGAAGCGTGTCGGCCGGGTCGGCGGCCGCGTCGGGGTGGTCGTGCATGGGTGCGGGTTTGCGAGGATAGGGATAACGCGCAGCGCTCGAGCGGCACTCTGTCGTTTCGACGACAGACGGCTCACAATAGCGCCCGTTAGGCTGTCGGCAATTGAACCACATCAAAACGCGCCGGGGTGCATGCGCCCCGGTCGACAGAACACGGGAGACAGGATCATGACGCAGATGTTCGAGGCCGGGCTCGGCCGCCGCGACGCCAACTACGTCCCGCTCACGCCGATCGATTTCCTGGTCCGCGCGGCCGAGGTCTACGGCGAGCGCACGGCGATCGTGCACGGCGACGTGCGGCGCACGTGGGGCGAAACCCATACGCGGGCCATGCAACTGGCGAGTGCGCTCGCGCAGGCCGGCGTCGCACGCGGCGACACGGTCGCGGCGCTGCTGCCGAACATCCCGGCGATGGTCGAGGCGCACTTCGGCGTGCCGATGGCCGGCGCCGTGCTGAACACGATCAATACGCGGCTCGACGTGTCGTCGGTGCTGTTCATGCTGCGTCACGGCGAGGCGAAGGTGCTGATCGTCGACACCGAATATGCGGAGGTCGCGCATCGCGCGGCGCTCGAGGTGCCGGGCCTGAAGATCGTCAGCGTGGCCGACGCGATGCCGGCGGATCCCGACCGTTTCGCGGGTGCGACCGACTACGAGGCGTTCGTGGCCGGCGGCGACCCCGGCTACGCATGGACGCCGCCCGCCGACGAATGGGAGGCGATCGCGCTGAACTACACGTCGGGCACGACGGGCGACCCGAAGGGCGTCGTCTACCACCATCGCGGCGCGTATCTCGCGGCGATCAGCAACATCCTCGAATGGGACATGCCGAAGCACGCGGTGTATCTGTGGACGCTGCCGATGTTCCACTGCAACGGCTGGTGTTTCCCGTGGGCCGTCGCGGCGCGCGCGGGCGTGAACGTGTGCCTGCGCAAGTTCGACGCGAAGACGGTGTTCGACCTGATCCGCCGCGAGCGCGTCACGCATTACTGCGGCGCGCCGATCGTGCAGAGCGCGATCGCGAACGCACCGGCCGAGCTTCGCGACGGGATCGAGCATACGGTGCATGCGATGGTCGCGGGCGCGGCACCCGCGCCGGCCGTGATCGCGAAGATGAAGGAGATCGGCTTCGACCTGCTGCACGTGTACGGGCTGACCGAGGTCTACGGCCCGGCGACCGTCTGCGCGAAGCAGTCGCACTGGGAAGCGGCGTCCGACGAGGAACGCGCGCGGCTCAATGCGCGCCAGGGCGTGCGCTATCACCTCGAGGCGGGCGCGACGGTGCTGGATCCCGACACGATGACGCCGGTGCCGGCCGACGGCGAAACGCTCGGCGAGATCATGTTCCGCGGCAACATCTGCATGAAGGGCTATCTGAAGAACCCGAAGGCGACCGACGAGGCGTTTCACGGCGGCTGGTTCCATACCGGCGATCTCGCGGTGCTGATGCCGGATGGCTATATCCGGATCAAGGATCGCAAGAAGGACATCATCATCTCGGGCGGCGAGAACATCTCGAGCATCGAGGTCGAGGACGCGCTGTACCGCCATCCGGCCGTCGCCGTGGCGGCCGTCGTCGCAATGCCCGACCCGAAATGGGGCGAGGTGCCGTGCGCGTTCGTCGAGCTGCGCGAAGGCGCGAGCGCGACCGAGGAGGAGATCGTCGCGCACTGCCGGCAACTGCTCGCGGGCTTCAAGGTGCCGAAGGCCGTGCGCTTCGGCGAGCTGCCGAAGACGTCGACCGGCAAGATCCAGAAGTTCCAGTTGCGCCATGCGGTCGGCTCGGACAAGGCGATCGATCTGGCCGGCGACAAGAAGTAGGCGGCGGGCTTGCCGCCGCCGCGCGTCGACGATCGCGAGATTACGCGCCGCGCTCCAGCCGGAACACGCTCACCGCTTCCGACAGTTGCGCGGCCTGGTCGCGCAACGCGACGGCCGCGCGCTCGGCATCCGAGATCAGCCTTGCATTCTGCTGCGTCGCGTCGCCGATCTGGGTGACGGCCAGATTCACCTGCTCGATGCCGGTCGATTGCTCGCGCGACGCGGCGCTGATCTCGCCGATCAGCGTGCGGACCTGGTCGACCCGCGCGACGATGTCGCGCATCGTGCCGCGCGCGGCGTCCGCGATCCGGTAACCCTGTTCGACCGTCGTCGACGATTCGGTGCTCAGCGTGTCGATCTCCTTGACCGCGGCCGCGCTGCGTTGCGCGAGCGCGCGCACCTCGGCCGCGACCACCGCGAAGCCCTTGCCGTGTTCGCCCGCGCGGGCGGCCTCGACGGCCGCGTTCAGCGCGAGGATGTTGGTCTGGAACGCGATGCCTTCGATCGCGCCGGTGATCTCGGCGATCCGGCGCGTCGCGCGGCCGATGTCGTCCATCGTCGCGACCACGCGCTGCACCGCGGCGTCGCCGTTCGTCGCGGCGGCCGATGCGTCCGCGACCAGCGCGTTGGCTTGCGCCGCATGCTCGGCGCTCTGCTGCACGGCGGCGGTGATCTGCTCCATGCTCGCGGCCGTCTGTTCGACGCTGCTCGCCTGCGTCGCGATTCGCGCGGCGATGTCGCCGCTGCCGGCCGCGATGCCGACCGTGCCGTGCGCGATGTCGGCCGCGCTGTTGCGCACCTGCGCGACGATTCGCGCGAGGCCGTCGCCGATCCCGTCGACGGCCTGCACGAGCCGGCCGATCTCGTCGTTGCCCGCGCCGTCGTGCGCGTTCGCGCCGTCGCGGATACGCACGCTGAGGTCGCCCGCCGCATAGCGTTCGGACGCGCGTGCGGCGGCTTCCAGCGGACGGCTCACGACGCGCCGCACGACGATGACGAACAGCGTCGCGAATGCCGCGACGAGCACGGCGCCGATCATCAGGAAGCGATTGCGGGTGGCGCGCATGGTGGCGAGCAGTTCGTCGTCGAGCGCGATGCCGCCGACGAGCCATTGCCACTGCGGAATCGTCGTGAAGGACACGACTTTCGCGGTCGGCCCGCGGTCGTGCGCGGCCGGGTCGATCGACGTGTACGCGAGCCGGCCCTGGCCGGCCGCGAGCATCTGCGCGTAGGGCGCGCGCGTGCCGTCGGCCGGTTGGCCCGCCGCATCGGGATGCACGACGAACGCGCCGCGCGACGGACCCTGCGATGCATCGAGCACGAAGTAGTAGCCGTTGTCGCCGATTTTCAGCGAGCGGATGCCGTCCTCGACGAGCTTGAGCTCGGCGCCGATGTCGAGGCCGACGAACAGCGCGCCGATCACGCGGCCGGACGCGTCGGTCACCGGCCTGTACTGCGTGATGTACGGCCGGCCGAACAGCTTCGCGAGGCCGGTGTAGCTGCGCCCGGCGACGAGCGGCGCGTACGCGGGGCCGGCGCGGTCGAGCTTCGTGCCGACCGCGCGCGCGCCGTCCTGCTTCTTCAGCGACGTCGTGATGCGCACGAAGTCGTCGCCGTCGCGCGCGAAGATCGTCGCGATCGCGCCGCTTTTCTTCAGAAACTGGTCGGGAATCGAATAGTCGAGGTCGAGCGGCTGGCCGCCGGCGGACAGCGTCGGCGCGGCGACGCCGCCGATGTCGACGGTGCGTGCCGGATCGAGCGCGAAGTCGGCCGGCAGGAAGCTCGCGAACAGCGTCATCGCGCGCGTCGCTTCGGCCGACAGCGCCTTGTCGAACAGCTCGACCATCGCGCCGATCGACTGCTCCTTGTCGGCGATCCGTGCGTGCGCCTCGTCGGCGAGTTGCTGGCCGGCAAAATGGGCGAGCGCCCATGCGAAAACGGTGAACAGCAGTGCAACGAGCGCGCACGCCAGCGCGGCAAGACGCGTACCGACGCTCACCCGGCCCAATTGGGTCAATCTCATACGGGATCCTGAGTGGGGAGAGAGGGGCGGAACGCACGCGTCACCGCTTGTTGTAAGGTGATCGGCAGTTTCGGCGAATTCTTTAGCGGCGCGCGCACGGCGACGGCATGCGCCGGCTCGACCTGCGGAACCGGATGACGGACGGCTTCAGTGCGTCACGAGCCACGCGACGGCCAGATAGCGGCCGACTTTTGCGATCGTCACGATCGCGAGAAATGTGGGCAGCGGCTCGCGCAGCACGCCGGCGATCATCGTCAGCGGATCGCCGATCACCGGCGCCCAGCTGAGCAGCAGCGACCAGCGGCCGTAGCGCGCATACCAGCGCTCGGCGCGCGCGAGCGCGGACGGCTTGACCGGAAACCAGCGGCGCTCGCGAAAATGCTCGATCCCTCGGCCGAGCGCCCAGTTGATCGCCGACCCCGCGACATTGCCGACGCTCGCGACGAGCACCAGCGCCCACACGGGCTCGCGCCCGGCCAGCAGCAGGCCGGCGAGCACGGCTTCGGATTGCAGCGGGAACAGGGTCGCGGCGACCATCGACACGGCGAACAGGCCGCCGTAGGTGAGCAATTCGGACATCGCGCGATTGTACCGGCCGCGCGGCGGCGATCCCGGGCCACGCGGCCACGGGATCGCCGGCTCGCGGCGTCATCGGGCATCGGTCGTGCCGAACGGCGGTTCGGGATCGTCGACCTATCGACCGGTTCGTCGTTGGGCGTGCAGGCGAACCGTTGCGGCGGGAACGCCGTGTCGGGTTTCAACAACCACAGTGGTGCGGGGCGCGGCCACGCTCACGCGCACGACCGTCCGCGCGGCCGTTCAATTCCAGCCGACCATGATCGCGCCCATCCCGACGAGCAACCCGCCCGTCACGCGGTTCATCGCACGCATGCGCGCCGGCCGCTGCAACGCGCGGCTCAGCCGGTGCGAGAACAGCGCCATCGACGCGACGCCGCCCGCGAACAGCAGCGCGAACGTCGCGGCGAGCAGCAGGTATTGAAGGTTCAGGCTCCAGTCGGCATTCGGGCTGATGAACTGCGGAAAGAACGACGGAAAGAACAGCAGCGTCTTCGGATTCAGCCCGGAAGTCGCGACGCCGCGCCAGAACAGCGCGCGCCCGGTGTCGGTATCCGGCGCGGCGCTTGCCGTTCCGGCGCCGGCGTCGACCGGTGCCGCGGCTGCGCCGCCCGGCGCACGGCTCAGCCATTGCTTGCCGCCGAGCCATACGAGATACGCGGCGCCGGCCCAGCGAAGCACGGTCAGCGCGTGTTCGTCGAGGTGGACCAGCGAATTCAGGCACAGCGCGGTCAATGCGAGTTGCAGCAGCACGGCGAGCGTGCCGCCCCAGACGCACGGCAGCGCGCGGCGCCAGCCGGTGCGCAACGCCTGGTTCATCGTGAGCAGGTTGACGGGGCCGGGCGCGTAGATGAGGACGACGGAAGCGGCGAGGAACGACAGATAAAGCTTGAACGACATGACGGACGGGCAGGAACGGGGAGGCAGGCACCGGCCCCGCACGCGGTCGGATAGGCGTGCGGGCGGCGGGGAATCGCATGCCTGCGGGCCGGCACCGCAACTCGTGATTGCGGCCGTGCGTCCCGCTGCGAGGGGTGTCGCGGGGAGCGTGCCGGCCAGCAGGCATGGAGAAAATGTATCAAGCGGCCCGGTTAAAAGGCTTCCTGTTTTCTGGCAAAACGCACCTGTAACCGGAATCCTGTTCAGATAGAATGCCGATTTTCAGTAGAAGATTCTTCTCGTCATGGCTACTCGCGAACGCACGCCGAAAACGCTCGACAATCAGGACCGCAAGATCCTGAGTGCATTGCAGAAAAATGCGCGTCTGTCGAACGCCGAACTGGCCGAACAGATCGGCATGTCGACCACCGCCTGCTGGAACCGCACGCGGCAACTCGAACTCGACGGCTACATCGACGGCTATGTCGCGCTGGTCAACCAGCGCAAGCTCGGCTACGCGGACATCGTGATCCTCGAAGTCACGCTCGATCGCCACGAGGACGACGCGCTGGCGCGCTTCGGCGCCGAACTGGCGGCGCTGCCGGAGGTGCTCGAGGCGTATCTGGTGTCGGGGGAGTACGACTACTGGATCAAGGTGGCGGTGGACGGCACGGCCGGCTACGAACGCTTCCTGCGCGAAAAGCTGTACCGGATTTCGAGCATCCGGCACAGCCGTTCCATGTTCGCGCTGCGATGCATGAAGGACGTGCCTTCGATTCAAGTGTGACGGAGCGGAGACGGGCGCGCGGCCGTCGTTGCAACGAGGGGCGTAGGCGGCGAGGCGCTGGCGCGGACGAAACCGGCGAACGGCCGGGGCTCGCCGGGGGGCGGCCGGCGGACACGCAAAAACGGAAGAATCTTCCGCCCGCGATGGCCGGGCACGATCGCGGGCTGGCGGGGAATGGCTTCCGGCTTGAGGCACGCGGCTGCCGGCAATCCACATCGATCCGTATCGGTCGGCGCCGATCTCGGGCTGCACACGGCCTGAAACACCGCCTCGAGACAATCTAGAAACGCTCGCCGCACGGCGAGCGTATTCGGCCGGGACGAACCCGGCCGCTTGCTATCTGACCGGCACGACCGTCGGTTGCCCGGCGCAACAGCCGCTGTCGGCGTGCGTTACCGCAAGCGAATCAAGCGGCCGGCAGTCGGCTCAGCGCGGCAGGCGCGCGTGTGCTTCGGCGATGACTTCGCAGTTCGCGAGATGCAGTGCCCAGGCTTCTGCCAGCAGCTCGCCCACGCGTGCGAGCCAGCCAGTGGATTGGGCGGAACGATCGGAGACATTAGACGTTTGCATGACGAAGCCCCATGTAGGTGGCGAGTTAGGGATAACCCTAATCATAGCGAAGGGCTGCCGTCTTGTGAAATGCGATTTCGTTATATGAGAATTACTGACAATTCCTGTTGCTGCCACGCAACATGAACGTCGGCTGCGCCGGCGTGCCGGACAGGCGCGACGCGGCCGTGCCGGCACGGCTGCGCGTGGAGGAAAAAGGAATTCGAGCGTACGGAACGGGCGCGATTACTGGCCGATCCATCCGAATCGCCATGACAATCGCCGCGTCGCGGCCCGCAGCGTCTGCGCCAGCTCGCTGTCCGGCCCGCGCGGAAAGCCGCGCGACGAGCCGATGATCGCGATCACGAGCCGGATGCTGCCGGTGTGATCGAACACGGGCGCGGCAATCGTCCCGATGCCCGGCACCGGCGCGTCGAACGCGAAATCGAGTTCGTCCGCGCGGATCGTCGCGAGCCGGGCGCGGAAGGTCGCGTCGTCCGGTGCGACGGGCGCGCCGGCGAGGCGCACGGGCTCGTTGACGAGCAGGTCGGCCAGCACGTCGTCGGACATGCCGGACGCGAAAACCCTGCCGATCGCCGTATTGACGAGCGACATCACGGTGCCGACCTGCAGGCTCACGTGCTGCGGCCGCGCCGATTCCTCGAGCCGGATCACGGTCGGCCCGAGCGGCCCGAGCGTCGCGGCGGCCACGCTCATGTCGGTCGCGGCGGCGAGCGCGATGATCTCGGCTTCCGCGTCGCGCGTCGGCGATACGCGCTGCATCGCGATCAGGCCGAGCGCCTGCGCGAGCGGGCCGCCATCGAAGCAGCCGGCGTCGTCGCGGCTCAGCAAGCCGATCTTCTGCAGGCTCACGAGATGCGGAAACGCCTTCGCGGCCGGCATGCCGGCCGCCGTCGCGAGATCGCGCAGCGGCAGCGCGCGGCCGGCCGACACCAGCGCGAGCAGCAACTCGCCGGTGCTGTCGAGCGCATTGATTCCGCGCTGCGCTTTTGCGTCGTCGGCCAGCGCGGGCGGGACGCGCGCGGCGCCCGGCGCCGGCGCGGGCGCCGGTTCCGCACGCGCGGCGCCGAGCGACGCAGTGGCCTGCCGCGCCGCATCGCGCAAGGCCGCCGCGATCGGGCCGTCCCAGTCGACATCGATCGATCCCGTCGAACCGATTACCGTCAACGCGAGTTGCAGGCGCCCGTGCGCATCGAAGACGGGCACGCACATCCCGCTGACACCCGGGCTCGGCCGGTCGATGCTGCGTTCGATGCCGCGCGTACGAATCGTGTCGAGTTCGACGTGTTGCGCATCGCCTTGTGGCGCGCCCGACGCGCTGTCGGCGCCGGCGAGCGTATCGCCCGCGCCGGCCTGGCTAGCCGCCATCGCGTCGAGTTGCGCAGCGTCGCCGAACGCGCGGAACACCCGGCCGGTCGCCGTCGTGTCGAGCGACATCACCGAACCGACGTGCAGGTTCATGTGCAGCGGATAGCCGCCGCGCTCGATGCGCACGATCGTCGGGCCGAGCACGCCCGGCACCGACAGCGCGACGCTCAGCCCGACCGTTTCCGCAAGCCGCGCCGCGTGCGGCAGCGTCGCGCGGTAGGCCGGCTGGCGCTCGATCGACATCAGCCCGAGCCGCAGCGACAGCGGGCCGGGCTCGTAGTTGCCGGTGATCGCATCGCGCTTGACGAGCGCGAGCCGCGTCAGGCTCACGAGATAGGTGTGCGCCTGCGCGGTGGAAAGATCGGCCGCCGCGGCCAGCTCCGACAGCCCGAGCGGCTTGCGCCGGCGCGCGAGCGCGTCGAGCAGCCTGCCGCCGACCTCGACACTCTGGATACCGCGCTGCGCCTTGGGCGGCGCATCGTCCGCGCTGACTTCGTGGTTCTGCACGCGATGATTCTTCCGTTGACGAAACCCCGCATGGTATCCGACGCCATTTCTCGCGCCAGCCCGCAGGTTTACCCGTATTAGACAATAACAAGCGTGTTTGTCATTGACAAATATTCGGGGCAGGCAGATGATCCGCTCATTCCCCTCAACACATGGCTCGCAGCCACGGAACGCACAATGGCCAAAGCATTCGCCTCCCAAGCCGATCTGGAAGAGAAGAAAGTCACCTGGACGCAATTGTCCGAGAACGCGTACGCGTACACGGCCGAAGGCGACCCGAATTCGGGCGTGATCATTGGCGACGACAGCGTGCTGATCGTCGATACGACCGCGACGCCCGCGATGGCGCAGGACCTGATCGCGAAGATCCGCAGCGTGACCGACAAGCCGATCAAGCACGTGGTGCTGTCGCACTACCACGCGGTGCGCGTGCTCGGCGCGTCCGCGTATTTCGCCGAAGGCGCGCAGCACGTGATCGCGAGCCGCGGCACGTACGAGATGATCGTCGAGCGCGGCGAGGCCGACATGAAGTCGGAGATCGAGCGCTTCCCGCGCCTGTTCGCCGGCGTCGAGACGGTGCCGGGCCTGACCTGGCCGACGCTCGTGTTCGAGCGCGAGATCACGCTGTTCCTCGGCAAGCTCGAAGTGAAGATCATGCACGTCGGCTCGGGCCACACGAAGGGCGACACGATCGTGTGGCTGCCGTCGCAGAAGGTGCTGTTCTCGGGCGACCTCGTCGAATACGACGCCGCGTGCTATTGCGGCGACGCCCAGCTCGAACAGTGGCCGGCCACGCTCGAGGCGCTGCGCGCGCTCGGCGCGGAGAAGCTCGTGCCGGGCCGCGGCCCCGCGCTGCTGAATCCGGCCGAGGTCGACAAGGGCCTCGACTACACGAAGGATTTCGTCACGACGCTGCTCGCGCAGGGCCGCAAGGCGGTCGAGCGCAATCTCGACCTGAAGGCGGCGATGGCGCTCACGCGCGAAGCGATGGATCCGAAGTTCGGCCACGTGTTCATCTACGAGCACTGTTTGCCGTTCGACGTGTCGCGCGCGTTCGACGAAGCGAGCGGCATCACGCATCCGCGCATCTGGACCGCGCAGCGCGACAAGGAAATGTGGGCCGCGCTGCAGGATTGAGCGGCGCACGGCGGCGGGGCGGCGTTCACATGACCGCATCGCCGTTTTTCTGAGGGTTGCGGCATTCGCGGTGGCATCGCGCCGCGGTGCACGCGGCCGTATCCGGTCTCACAAGAAAGCAGGGCGCATGCACGCCCTCGGAGACTGCTGCGCGCTCGACGGCGCGCGGCCCGTTTGGAGAGAGACATGCCTCAATCGCTTCCCGCCGAAGCGACGCTCGCGCACGCGAGCGCTTCGGCGTCGACTTCCGCATCCGCATCGAACGATGCGCTGCTGTTCCGCAAGATCGCGTGGCGGATCGTCCCGTTCCTGTTCCTCTGCTACGTCGTGTCGTTTCTCGACCGCATCAACATCGGCTTCGCGCAGTTGCAGATGAAGCACGATCTCGGCTTCAGTGATGCGATGTACGGGCTCGGCGCCGCGGTGTTCTACGTCGGCTACGTGTTCTGCGAAGTGCCGAGCAACATGCTGCTCGCGCGGTTCGGCGCGCGCCGCACGTTCACGCGGATCATGCTGCTGTGGGGCATCGCGTCGACCGGAATGATGTTCGTGTCGCAGCCGTCGCATTTCTACGTGCTGCGCTTCCTGCTCGGCGTGTTCGAGGCCGGCTTCTTCCCCGGCATCGTGCTGTACCTGACCTACTGGTTTCCCGCGAACCGGCGTGCGGCGGCGATCTCCGTGTTCTTCGCGGGCGTCGCGGTGGCCGGCGTGCTCGGCGGGTTGCTGTCCGGCTGGATCATGCGCGACATGAGCGGCGTGCTCGGCCTGCACGGCTGGCAGTGGATGTTCGCGATCGAGGGTGCGCCGGCGATTCTGCTCGCATTCGCCGCGTTCACGTTCCTCGTCGACCGGCCTCGCGACGCCGCGTGGCTCACGTCCGACGAAAAGGCGCGCGTCGCCGCGCTGTGCGCCGAAGGCCGCGCACACGGCGGCGCGCACGACGGGCGCAGCGTGATGGCCGCGCTCGCGAACCCGCGCGTGTACCTGTTCGCGTTCGTGTATTTCTCGCTGACTTGCGCGTCGCTGACGCTCAACTTCTGGATGCCGCTGATGATCCGCGACTTCGGCGTGACCGACGTCGTCGCCGTGAGCCTCTACACGGTCGTGCCGAACGCGGTGGGAGCGGTCGGGCTGATCCTGATCGCGCGCCGCTCGGATCGGACCGGCGAGCGCCGCAAGCACTTCGCGTGCTGCACGATAGGCGGCGGGCTCGCGCTCGCGGCGCTGACGCTGCACCTGCACAGCTTCGTGGCGATGCTCGCGTGCCTGTCGATCGCGGCCACGCTGATCTTCGCCGCGCTGCCGATCTTCTGGGCCGTGCCGACCCGCTACCTGTCCGGCAACGCGGCCGCGGCCGGGATCGCGCTGATCAGCAGCATCGGGATCACGAGCGGCATCGTCAGCCCGTGGGTGATCGGGATGATCCGCACGCGCACGGGCAGCATGGATCTGGCCGTGTATCTGCTCGCCGCGCTGCTGGTCGCGAGCGGCGTGGCGCTGATGGTCGGCGTGAAGGGCGAAGGCGCGCGGCGCGGCTGAACGGGCAATGGCCGGTCGTCGCCCGCGGGCGGCGGCGACCGGCGTTCATCCCCGTCCGCACCGGAATCCGTCGAGGAGACGATCGATGTCAGCCCCTCTGCAAGCACACGTCGCGCGCGACGGCGCGACCGACGACGCGTTGTACCGCCGCATCGGCGCGCGGATCGTGCCGTTCCTGTTCATCTGCTACATCGTGTCGATTCTGGATCGCAGCAACATCGGTTTCGCGCAGTTGCAGATGCGGCAGGACCTCGGCCTGACCGATGCGATGTACAGCCTCGGCGCGGTGCTGTTCTTCGTGGGCTACGTGCTGTTCGAGGTGCCGAGCAATGCCCTGCTGCGCCGCTACGGCGCGCGCCGTACGTTCGCGCGGATCATGTTCCTGTGGGGTGCGGTGTCGGTCGCGATGATCGCCGTCGACAGCGCGAAGCACTTCTACGTGCTGCGTTTCCTGCTCGGGCTGTTCGAGGCCGGGTTCTTTCCGGGCGTGGTGTTCTACCTGACGTACTGGTATCCGGCGCGGCGACGCGCGGCGGTGCTGTCGATTTTCTACGCGGGTGTCGCGGTGGCCGGGATGGTCGGCGGGCTGCTGTCGGGCTGGCTCATGCGCGGGATGTCCGGCGTGCTCGGTCTGCATGGCTGGCAATGGATGTTCGCGATCGAAGGCGCGCCCGCGATCCTGCTCGGCGTGATCGCGTGGTTCTGGCTGTGCGATCGTCCGGAGCACGCACGCTGGCTGTCCGACGCCGACCGGCAGCGGCTCGCGGCCGACCTGGCCGCCGATCGCATCGGCGCCGGCACGCAGGCGCCGCATTCGCTGCGACAGGTGTTGGCCGAACCGCGTACATACCTGTTCGCGTTCATCTACTTCTCGCTGACCACCGCGCTGCTGATGCTGCTGTTCTGGATGCCGCTGATGATTCGCGAATTCGGCATCCACGACGTCGTGCAGATCAGCCTGTTGTCGGTCGTGCCGAATGCGATCGGCGCGGTTGGCCTGATCGCGATCGCGCGGCGCTCGGATCGCAAGTGCGAGCGGCGCCGGCATTTCGCCGCGTGTGCGTTCGGCGGCGCGCTGGCGCTCGCGTTGCTGACGCTGCACCTGCCGAGCATCGTCGCGATGATGGCGCTGCTGTCGGTCGCGGCCATGCTGATCTTCGCCGCGCATCCGGTGTTCTGGGCCGTCCCGTCCGCGTATTTCTCGGGCGCCGGCGCGGCGGGCGGGATCGCGCTGATCAGCAGCATCGGCGTGTCGAGCGGGATGATCACACCCTGGCTCGTCGGGTTGATCCGCACGCGAACCGGCAGCATGGATCCGGCGATGCTGATGATTGCGGCGCTGCTGGCCGCGTGCGCGGTCGCGATGCTGCTGGGCGTGCCGAAAGGCGCACGCGCCACTCGGCAGACGGTCCCCCATTCGACGAGCGGCGCAAGGGCCCGCTGACGATCGACGCGCTTGCGCGTACGATCCGCCGGCGGTCCCGGAGCGCGCCTAGCGAGCCGGCGCGTACCGCGGCGCGGGCGTATCGGCCGACAAATGCGGCGCCATCGTGCGGCGCGCAGCCTCGTACGCCTCCCATTCGTCGCCCGCGTGCAGCGACGGGATCGTCACGAGTTCGCCGCGATCGAACCCGACCAGCGCCGCATCGACCAGGTCCGTCGCCCTCATCACGATCTCTTTGGGCAGGTGCTCGAGCGGCAGGCCGCCCGTCTGCCAGAAATCGGTGGCCGTCGCGCCGGGCAGCACGGCCTGTACCTGCACGCCCTGGCCGGCGAGCTCGTGGTGCAGCGACTGGCTGAATGCGAGCACGAACGCCTTGCTGCCGCCGTACACGCCGTTCAGCGTTTCCGGCGAGATCGCGACGATCGACGAAATGTTGATCACCGCGCCGTGGCCGCGTGCGACGAAACCGGGCACGGCCGCATAGGTCAGGCGCGTGAGCGCGGTCACGTTCAGGTCGATCATCCGCGTCATCGCATCGACGTCGCTGTCGAGCAGCGGCGCATGCGTGCCGATGCCGGCGTTGTTCACGAGCAGCGTGATGCTCGCGTCCTGTTTCAGCTTGGTTTCGACAGCGGCGAGCGCCGTGCGGTCGTTGAGGTCCGCGTCGACGATCTCGATGCTGCGCTGCGTGTCGTTCGTGATGCGGTCGGCGAGGGCGCCGAGCCGGTCGCGGCTGCGTGCGACGAGGATCAGGTCGTAGCCGCGGCGCGCGAGGCGATCCGCGTAGACGGCGCCGATGCCCGACGATGCGCCGGTAATGAGGGCGGTACCGCGATGTGCTTGCGTCATGATGTACTCCGTTTCGCTGAGGATGGCCGGATGGCGTGAACGCATTCTGGCCTCGAAGCGTTGCGACGCAAATGACGTAGATGGGTATGATTCCGGACATCGGGCCAATCGGCACGCGACCGGAGAACGCACATGCACCGAATCGGCTTCTTGATCAGCGACGGCTTTCAGATCATGGCGCTCGCCGCGCAGTCGGTGTTCGAGTACGCGAACATGGGGCTGGATACGCCGTTCTATGCGATGGGCAACTACTCGGTCGACGGCGGCGACGTCCGCTCGTCGCTCGGGCTGCCGGTCGCCACGCGCGCGTTGCGCGGCCGGCTCGGCGTCGATACGTGGATCGTCGCGGGCGTCAACGATCCGCTCGCCGCGCCGGCGCCGGCCGGCGTCGTCGCTTACCTGCGCCGCGCGAGCGCGCATGCGCGGCGGATTGCCGGCATCTGCACGGGCGCGTTCGTGCTGGCGGAAGCCGGGCTGCTCGCGCAGCGTCGCGCGACCACGCATTGGGCGTTCGGTCGCGACATGCAGCGGCACTACCCGGAGATTCGCGTCGAGGACGACCGGATCTTCATCGTCGACGGCCCGATCTGGACGTCGGCCGGGATGACGGCCGGGCTCGATCTCGCGCTCGCGATGGTGGAAAAGGACCTCGGCACCGACGCCGCGCGGTCGGTCGCGCACAAGCTGGTGATGCATCAGCGCCGGGCCGGCGGCCAGTCGCAGCATTCGGAAATGCTCGATCTCGCGCCGAAATCCGACCGGATCCAGAACGCGCTCGACTACGCGCGCCGGAATCTCGGTCGCGCGCTGACCGTCGAGGCGCTGGCCGAAGCCGTCCATCTGAGCCCGCGCCAGTTCAGCCGCGTGTTTACGCTCGAAACCGGGCAGTCGCCCGCGAAGGCGATCGAGCGGCTGCGGCTCGAATCGGCGCGGCTGATGATCGAACAGAGCCGTCATCCGCTCGACGTGATCGCGAAGGAAAACGGTTTTCGCGACCGCCGGCACATGCGCGACGCGTTCGTGCGCGGGTTCGGCGTGCCGCCGCAGGCGTTGCGGCGCGATGCGCGGGCGGACGCGCCGGCAGCGGGCTGACGAGCCGGCGGGGCGGCAGGCGCCGTTCGACGCGTGCCGGAAAAATCGCGCAGAATCTCCATCGACGTTCGTCGCGAGGAGACACCATGCACGCTGTACCGTTCGACATTGCGATCCCCGAGCCCGCGCTCGACGATTTGCGTCGGCGCGTGCGCGACACCCGCCCGCCGAACCTGACGCCCGCCGAACCGTGGCAGCAGGGCATCGACGGCGCGTGGCTGCGCGAATTGGCCGCGTACTGGGCCGACGGCTTCGATTGGCGCGCGGCGGAACGCGCGCTGAACCGGCTGCCGCAGTTCGTCGCGGACGTCGGCGGGCGGCGTGTGCATTTCGTGCATCGGCGCGGTACGGGGCCGAAACCCTATCCGATCGTCGTCACGCACGGCTGGCCGGGTTCCGCATTCGAATTCCACGCGCTGATCGATCGCCTGTGCGATCCGGCCGCGTTCGGCGGCGATCCGGACGACGCGTTCGACATCGTCGCGCCGTCGCTGCCCGGCTTCCTGTTCTCTCCCGCACCGGCGGCGCCCGGCACGTCCGCGCTTCAGGTCGCCGACTGCTGGGCGGAATTGATGGCCGGCCTCGGTTACCGCCGGTTCGGCGCGCAGGGCGGCGATCTGGGCGCAGGCGTGTCGATCGCGCTCGGTGCGCGGCACGAGGGCGTGGTCGACGGCATCCATCTGAACTACCTGCCGGGCAACTACGACCCGCCGATCGATGCGGCGCTGCCGCCGACCGACGACGAGCAGGCGTTCCTGAAGCAGCGCGGCGATTGGGCGGCGCTCGAAGGCGGATACGCGTACGTCCACATGACGAAACCGCAGACGCTGGCGGTCGCGCTCAACGATTCGCCGCTCGGGCTGGCCGCGTGGATCGCCGAGAAATTCCGTGCGTGGAGCGATTGCGACGGCGACGTCGCGCGCCGTTTTTCGCACGACACGCTGCTGACCGGCATATCGCTCTACTGGTTCACCGGCTGCATCGGCTCGTCGATGCAGATGTATTGGGAGAACCGGCTGCAGCCGATGCGCTTCGCGCCCGGGCAGCGCGTGGCGGTGCCGGTCGCGTTCGCGCGCTTTCCGAAGGAGATCAGCCGGCCGCCGCGCAGTTGGCTCGAACGCGTATTCGACGTGGTGCAGTGGACCGACATGCCGAGCGGCGGCCATTTCGCGGCGATGGAGGAGCCGGACTTGCTGGCCGACGATATTCGGCGGTTTTTCAGGCGCTTCCGGTAACGGGAGGCAAGCAGGCGGGCGCAAACCTGCACCGGACCTCGCTCACGCGGGACGGGAGCGGCCGATGCGGATCGCGCCGCCTGGCTTACCGCGTAACGAACGCCGTGGCGGCATCCGGCGCCGTACGCGCATGCTTGCGCTGGCGCAGCAGCGCGACGCGGCAATTCTCGCGCGCCGTTTCGCGGCCGTCGTCGTCGAGCAGCACGAGATCGCCGCGCATCACGTTCAGCGTGATCACGTCCTCGCCCGGCGCGCCGAGCGTTTCCGGCGTGTGCACCGAGCCGGCCGGTTCGAGCACCGTCGAACCGGCGTGCGCGATCCAGTCGTATTCGCGGTAGCGCCACGCACCCTGCAACGTATGGACGAACACCTCGCCGTCGTGACGGTGGCGCGGCAGCGTGCCGCCGGCCGGCATCTTCAGCAGTGCGGTCAGCGTGTCCTCGGCCGCATTGATGTGCAGGTACTTGATCGCGAGCCCCGGCAGGTCGGCGCTCATCGGCAGCCACGGCAGCGCATCGCCGGGCAGGCACGAGATCGGCGGCAGGTCGGTGGAGAGCGGGGCGGACGGCTGCGTCATGGCGGAAGGCGGAGCGAAAACGGGAAGCCCGCATTATCGCAGAGCCGGATCGCGCGGCCGAACGGATGCGGCGCCGCGCCGAACACGTGCGCGACGGGCCGACCCTTACGCGCTGAAATATACAGTCAAACTGTACAGTTTGACTGTCGACATGCTATCTTGAATTCATGAACCCGCCATCGTCCCCTCCCGACACGCTCCCGCTGGCCGGCCTCGCCGGCGAACTCCGTATCTCGGTCGGCAAGCTGATGCGGCGCATGCGCGAGCAGACCCATCCGAACGACCTCACGTCCTCGCAGAAATCGGTGTTGCTGCGGCTCGATCGCGACGGCCCGGCGACCGTGTCGGCGCTCGCGCGTGCCGAAAGCGTGCGCCCGCAGTCGATGCGCGTGACGGTCGCGACGCTCGAGGCGCTCGGCGCGGTCGCCGGCGCGCCCGATCCCCGCGACGGCCGGCAGACGCTGATCGCGCTCACGCCCGGTTTCCGCAAGGTGCTGCAAGCGAACCGCGCGGCCAAGGACGACTGGCTGTTTCGCGCGCTGCACGCGCAACTGTCGGCGGCGGAACAGGCCGAGCTGGCGGCGGCCGTGAAGCTGTTGCAGCGGCTCGCCGAATTCCAGGACCCGGCGCGTCCGTGAACCGTATCGGCCCGCTCGCCGAAAGGATGGCCCGTACATGAACCTCCTGCATCTCGTGTCGTACTTCTTCGGCGGCGCGTTTCTCGCGAACGCCGTGCCGCATCTCGTCAGCGGGCTGCGCGGCGAGCCGTTCCAGACGCCGTTCGCGCATCCGCCCGGGCGGGGGCTGTCGTCGTCCACCGTGAACGTGGTGTGGGGCGTCGTGAACCTCGTCATTGCTTATTCGCTGGTGTGCCGGGTCGGCGATTTCGACCTGAAGGTCACGGCCGACGCGGCGGCGTTCGGGCTCGGCATCCTGGTGCTGGGGCTGTTTCTCGCGCGGCACTTCGGCGAACTGCACGGCGGCAACACGCCCGACCGGGAGCGGCGATGAGCGTGCCGGCCGCGGGCGTGTTCCGCTCGCTTCGCAGCTTCAACTATCGCGTGTGGGCGATCGGCTCGCTGGTGTCGAACATCGGCACGTGGATCCAGCGTACCGCGCAGGACTGGCTCGTCCTCACGCAGCTCACGCATCACGACGCGTCGGCGGTCGGCACGGTGATGGCGCTGCAGTTCGGGCCGCAGCTGCTGCTGTTGCCGTGGACCGGCTACGCGGCCGACCGCTACGACCAGCGCAAGTTGCTGATGGCGACGCAGGCGCTGATGGGTGCACTGGCGCTCGTGCTCGGCGTGCTGACGGTTACCGGCGCGGTGCGGCTCGAGCACGTGTACGTGTTCGCGTTCCTGTTCGGCTGCGCATCGGCGTTCGACGCGCCGGTGCGGCAGACCTTCGTCGCCGAACTGGTCGGCGACCGCGAACTCGCGAACGCGGTGGCGCTCAATTCGACGTCGTTCAACGCCGCGCGGATGGTCGGTCCGGCGGCGGCGGGCTTCCTGATCGCATCGGTCGGCACCGGCTGGGCGTTTCTCGCGAACGGGCTCAGTTTCTTCGCGGTACTGGCGTCGCTGTCGCGGCTTCGGGAAGACGAGCTGCGCGCGAACGTGCGGGCAAACCGCTCTCGCAGCAGCCTGCTCGACGGGTTCCGTTACGTGTGGCGCCGGCCGGACCTGACGGCGATTCTCGCGATGCTGTTCCTGATCGGCACGTTCGGGCTCAATTTCCAGCTGTACATTTCGACGATGGCCGCCAGCGTGTTCCACGTCGATGCGCGCGGGTTCGGTTTCCTGTCGTCGATGATGGCGGTGGGCACGATCTCGGGCGCGCTGCTCGCCGCGCGCCGCGAGCAGCCGCGGTTCCGCCATCTGTGGATCGGCGCGGCGCTGTTCGGGCTCGGCTGCACGTTCGCCGCGCTGGCGCCCGGTTACTGGTCGTTCGCCGCCGCGCTGGTGCTGACCGGGATCGCCGCGATCACCTTCATGAATTCGACCAACAGCCTGATGCAGCTGTCCACCGAGCCGGCGATGCGCGGCCGCGTGATGGCGCTGCGCCTCGCGGTCGCGCTCGGCGGCACGCCGATCGGCGCGCCGGTGGCCGGCTGGGTCGCGAACCATCTCGGCCCGCGCTGGGCGCTCGGGGTCGGTGCGGCGTCCGGTTTTGCGGCGGCGCTCGTCGCGACCCATTTCGTCGCACGCAAGCGGGCGTCGCCGCGGGCGGGCGACGGCGCGGCCTGATCGAAACGAACGCCGCCGCTATGCCGCCGGCCGCGTTGCCGCGTGCGCGGCGTCGAGGCACGACTGGAACAGCAGCGCGGCCCGCGACGGCTGCGGCGAGCGTCGCAGCAAGCTCACGAACCGGCACCGGTAATTGAACCGGTGCGGCGCGATCGGCTGCATCAGCCCCTTGCTTTCGAAACTCTCCGCGTAGTGATCGGGCAGGAAGCCGAGATAGCGGCCAGACAGAATCAGCGTCGCGATCGACTCCTGATCCGACGCGGTCGCGCTGCGCGTGAGCTTCGCGCGATGGCTCAGCTCCATGTTCGGCGAATGGAAGCCGAGCCCCGCGAACGCATGGTTGCGGATCGTCGTCCACGTGAGCTTGCCGTGCGGCGCATCGAAGAGCGGATGCTGGCGGCCGCAGTACAGCAGCATCCGTTCGTCGAACAACGCCGAATAGACGAGGCTGCCCGAGTTGCGGTGCACGGGAATGATCCCGATCTGATAGCTGCCGTCGATCACCCCGCGCTCGACCTCGTTGATCGACGCGACGTGCAGGTTCAGCGCGACGTCGGGCGCTTCGTCGGCGAACTGGCGGATCGCGTCGCCGAGCCGGGCATTCGCGTTGGTGGCCGTCTTGTCGAACACCGCGATGTGGAGTTCTCCGCCCATCTTGTCGTGAATGCCGTCGATCCTGCTGCGAAAAGCTTCCATCGAAGCGAGTAGCCGCAGCGTCTCCTCGTACACCGTCTGGCCCTCGGGCGTCAGCGTGAAGCCCGCGCGGCCGCGCCGGCACAGCACGAGGCCAAGCCGCGTTTCCAGATCCTTCACGTGCCGGCTGATCGTCGAGATGCCGATATTCAGTTCCAGTTCGGCGGCCGCCATCCCGCCGCACTGCACGACGCCCTTGAAGACCCGCAGCAGGCGCAGATCCATGTCGCTGAGCTGCCCGAGCAGCGCGCGGCTCTTCGGTTTCTTTGCTTGCATCATCGAGCAAGTGAACATTGATATTGCGATATTCAAAAGACTAATTGTCGTCCCGACAATGTGCAACATCATCACGAGGAGGAGGGGCGCGCCGCGCCGACCGACATGACCGACATCACCACCGCCCAGCACGACGACACGAATCTCCGCACCGACGCCGCGTGGCTCGATGCGCACTGGATGCCGTTCACGGCCAACCGCCAGTTCAAGGCCGATCCGCGCATGATCGTGTCCGGCAAGGGCGCGTATTACACCGACGGCGAAGGCCGCAAGATCTTCGACGGCCTGTCGGGGCTCTGGTGCACGGGCCTCGGTCACGGCCGCACGGAAATCGTCGAAGCCGTGAGCCGCCAGGTCGCGCAGCTCGACTACGCGCCGGCGTTCCAGTTCGGCCATCCGAAATCGTTCGAGCTCGCCAACAAGATCAAGGAACTGACGCCGGCCGGCCTCGACTACGTGTTCTTCACGGGCTCGGGCTCGGAAGCGGCCGACACGTCGCTGAAGCTGGCCCGCGCGTACTGGCGCGCGAAGGGCAAGGGCACGAAAACGCGCCTGATCGGCCGCGAGAAGGGTTACCACGGCGTGAATTTCGGCGGCATCTCGGTCGGCGGGATCGGGCCGAACCGCAAGCTGTTCGGTCAGGGCATCGACGCCGATTTCCTGCCGCATACGCAACTGGCCGAGAACAAATTCTCGCGCGGCATGCCCGAGCACGGCGCCGAGCTGGCCGACCGCCTGCTCGAGCTGATCGCGCTGCACGACGCATCGAACATCGCGGCCGTGATCGTCGAGCCGTTCTCGGGTTCGGCGGGCGTGGTCGTGCCGCCGAAGGGCTATCTGAAGCGCTTGCGCGAGATCTGTACTGCGCACGACATCCTGCTGATCTTCGACGAGGTCATCACGGGCTTCGGCCGCGCTGGCGCGATGACGGGCGCCGACGCCTTCGGCGTGGTGCCGGACATCATGAACTTCGCGAAGCAGGTGACGAACGGCGCGCAGCCGCTCGGCGGCGTGATCGCGACGAAGGAGATCTACGACACGTTCATGGCCGCGGGCGGCCCCGAGTACATGCTCGAGTTCCCGCACGGCTACACGTATTCGGCGCATCCGGTCGCATGCGCGGCCGGCGTCGCGGCGCTCGACCTGCTGGTGAAGGAAGACGCGGTGGCGCGCGTGCGCGATCTCGCGCCGCATTTCGAGGCGGCCGTGCACGGGCTGAAGGGCCAGCGCCACGTCGCGGACATCCGCAACTACGGGCTGGCCGCCGGCCTGACGATCGCCGCGTTGCCGGGCGAGCCGGCACGGCGCCCGTACGAGATCGCGATGCGCTGCTGGGCGAAGGGCTTCTACGTGCGCTACGGCGGCGACACGATCCAGCTCGCGCCGCCGTTCATCGCCGAGAAGCGCGAGATCGACAACCTGGTCAACGCGCTGTCCGACGCACTGAACGAAGTGGACTGAGCCCACGCTCGTTCCAAGCGACAACCGAATTCACGAAAGAGCCTGAACGATGAAACACGACAGCAATGTGACCTCCACCGTCGGCCACCTGATCGACGGCAAGCGCGTCGACGGCGGCAGCCGCGTCCAGCCGGTGTTCGACCCGGCGACCGGCGAATCGCACAAGAGCGTCGCGCTCGCCGACAAGCTGACCGTCGAAGCCGCGATCGCGTCCGCGCAGGCCGCGTTCCCGGCATGGCGCAACACGCCGCCGCTGAAGCGCGCCCGCGTGATGAGCCGCTTCAAGACGCTGCTCGAGGAGCACGCGGAAGAACTCTGCGCGCTGATCACGGCCGAGCACGGCAAGGTGCTCGCCGACGCGATGGGCGAGCTGCAGCGCGGGATCGAGAACGTCGAATACGCGACCTACGTGCCCGAACTGCTGAAGGGCGAGCACAGCAAGAACGTCGGCCCCGCGATCGATTCGTGGAGCGAGTTCCAGGCGCTCGGCGTCGCGGCCGGCATCACGCCGTTCAACTTCCCGGTGATGGTGCCGCTGTGGATGTGGCCGATGGCCGTCGCGTGCGGCAACACGTTCGTGCTGAAGCCGTCCGAGCGTACGCCGTCGTCGACGCTGCGCATGGCCGAGCTCGCGCTCGAAGCCGGCCTGCCGCCGGGCGTGCTGAACGTCGTGAACGGCGACAAGGAAGCGGTCGACACGATCCTGACCGATCCGCGCGTGAAGGCCGTGAGCTTCGTCGGCTCGACGCCGATCGCCGAATACATCTATTCGACCGGCTGCGTGCACGGCAAGCGCGTGCAGGCGCTCGGCGGCGCGAAGAACTTCGCGGTCGTGATGCCGGATGCCGACATCGGCAACGCGGTGAATGCGCTGATGGGCGCGGCGTACGGCTCGTGCGGCGAGCGCTGCATGGCGATTCCGCTGGTCGTCGCGATCGGCGACGAAACGGGCGACAAGGTTGTCGCGGGGCTGAAGGCCGAGATCGAGAAGATGAAGGTCGGGCCGGGCAACGGCGCGGGCGTCGACATGGGGCCGCTCGTCACGCAGCAGCATTTCGAGAAGGTGACGGGCTTCGTCGAAGCGGGCGTGGCGGCGGGCGCGACGCTCGTCGTCGACGGTCGCGGCGTGAAGGTCGACGGCCATGACGGCGGCTACTACCTCGGCCCGTGCCTGTTCGACAACGTGAAGCCCGGCATGCCGATCTACCAGCACGAGATCTTCGGGCCGGTGCTCGGCGTGATCCGGCTGAAGTCGCTCGACGAGGCCATGGCGCTGATCGACGCGCACGAATACGGCAACGGCACGTGCCTGTTCACGCGCGACGGCGAGGCCGCACGGTATTTCAGCGACAACATCCAGATCGGCATGGTCGGCATCAACGTGCCGCTGCCGGTGCCGGTCGCGTACCACTCGTTCGGCGGCTGGAAGCGTTCGCTGTTCGGCGACCTGCATGCATACGGCCCGGATGCCGTGCGGTTCTACACGAAGCGCAAGACGATCACGCAGCGCAGGCCGTCGGCCGGCGTGCGCGAAGGGACGGTGTTCAGCTTCCCGTCGAATCGCTGACGCGACGCGCGCACCGGCTGCATGCAGCCAGTGCGGCGTGCGAGGCTGCCGAGGCCCGCCTCGATCGGCGATCGGGGCGGGCTTTTTTTACGTCCGGGCGATATGCGCGGAACGCGGCGAAAGAAGGCTTACGGCGCGACCACGTGCCACACGTTCTTGAAGTTGTCGCCGTTGCGCTCGCCCTGTTTCATGTCCTTCGAGAAGAAGTACAGCGGCTTGCCCTTGTACGCCCATTGCGGGCTGCCGTCGTCGCGCTTGACGATCGTGTAGGGCCCGACCGGCACGTCGGTCGCGCTGGCCTTGTACGGCGGCCAGAGGGTTTCGCATGGGCCCGTACAGGCGCTGGTGCCGGCGTTGGGTTTGTCCTTGTCGAACGTGTAGACGGTCATCCCGTTGGCGGCGACGAGCGCGCCATTTTCTTCCTTCGTGATGGATCCCTGGGCCGTGGCCGAAGCTGACGCAATGGCGAGCAGGGCGGAGCTGACGAGCAGCGCGGCTTTCATGAGTGCCTCCTGATGGTCCGGTGGGCGGCCGCGATCGCGCACGGGCGAGCGTGCGCCGGAATCGCGATGAATGGTGCCGGAGCACGGCGCCGTCGCCGATCGCCCGCCTGCGCGAGCGATGCCGGGGCGAATGGCGACAAACGGGGCGCCTTATTCACGATAGGCGGTTTTTGGCGGCGCTGCGAGAAGATCGGGGGGCATATCGGCGGCACGCAGGCCTCGCGCGACGGCGCGACGATCGTCGAGGTGCCGGGGTATTCGGCATCCGTCCCCGAGCCCGCGCCGCGCGTGCGTTGCGGGGGCAACGACCCCGATACGGGTTTGCGTGGATGACATCGCGCGCATTCCGCCGGAATATCTTCGTCAGCGCGAGCCGGGCTCGCGCCGAGCCTTCCGGGAGGTAACGACGATGCTTCAGGAGCCAGGCAATGTTGCGCGCGCCAGCTATCGCGCGTATGTCGACAAGGACCGCGGCGCGATCGAAGCGCTGATCGCGCCGGATTTCCATTTCACGAGCCCGCTCGACAACCGGCTCGACCGCGATGCGTATCTCGCACGCTGCTGGCCGAACAGCGCGATGCTCGCCGGTTTCGAATTCGTCGACGTCGCCGTGCACGGCGAATACGTGTTCGTCGTGTACGAAGCCGTCACGACCGCCGGCAGGCGGTTCCGCAACGCCGAACGGTTGCGCATGCGCGATGGCCGGATCATCGAGGCCGAAGTGTATTTCGGCTGGTACGTGCCGCATCCGGCGCCGGATGGCGGATTCATCGAATCGGGCAGGTGAACGCAGTCGCGCGGCGCGAAGCTGACGTTTTGCCGTCGCGCGCCGCCCGCGAAGGGCCGCCCGCCGGGGTGTGTCAACCGCGGCCATCCCGTTGCCGTTGTCGTGTCATCCAACCACGCGGGAGCGATCGATGCGCAAGTTGCTGACGGCGATGTTACTGGGTTGTGCCTCCGCGATCGCCGGTGCGCAGACCGTCGTCCACTTCCCGTCGACCGACGGCCCGACGACGATGCTCGACGGCTATCTGTTTCCTGCGCCCGGCGCCGGCCGCCATCCGGCGCTCGTGTTTCTGCACGGCTGCGGGGGGATGTTCGCCAAGTCCGGCAAGATCTACGCGCGCGATCGCGACTGGGCCGAACGCTTCAACGCGGCCGGCGTCACCGTGCTCGAAGTCGACAGCTTCACGCCGCGCGGTCACGGCGAGATGTGCGCGCCCGCGCATTTCGTCGGCGACATCTATCGGGCGCGGCCGTTCGACGCGTATGGCGCGCTGCGGTATCTGCAGACGCTCGACACCGTGCAACCCGACCGGATCGGCGTACTCGGCTGGTCGCAGGGCGGCGGCACGGTGCTGAACGCGATCCGGGCGTCCAGCCCGGCCCGGCCGGCATCGCTGCCGGACGGCGACTTCCGCGCGGCCGTCGCGTTCTATCCGGCCAGTTGCAACACGACCGCGCAGGGGCCCGCCTGGCAGAGCCCCGTGCCGCTGCTCGTACTGATCGGCGAGGGCGACGTGTGGACGCCGTACGCCGCCTGCAAAACGCTGTTCGATTCGGTCGCGCCGGGCACGGACGCGACTTTCCATGCGTATCCGGGTGCGTATCACGATTTCGACTGGCCGAACATGCCGGTGCACGCGATCGCGTCGTTCACGACGCGCGCCGGCGTCGTGCCGATTACAGGCACGGAGCCGGCCGCACGCGCGGACGCACAGCAGCGTGTCGCCAATTTCATCGGCGCCAAGCTGCTCGGCCACTAGGCCGTCGGCGGCGACGTATGGCGTGTGCCGGCGTGCGTTCCGCTCAACCGGCTGCGTCGTCCTCGCCCAGCGCCTGGATGAACCGCGAAAACAGCTCCGGCTGCGACGCGATCCCGAGCTTCGCGTAAAGGTGCCGCCGATGCACCTTCACCGTTTCGGGTGAGATCGCGAGCCGCTCGGCGATCGCCTTCGACGAATTGCCGCGCAGCACCATGCGTGCAATCGCCATCTCGCGATCGGTCAGCACCCCCGCGCCGAAGCGGGCGAGCGCTTGCTCGACGCGCACGCCGAGGCCCGCGTCGGGCGTCGCGCGTGCGGCGTCGCCCACCAGTCGCCAATGCTGCCGGATCGCCGCGATCACCCACGGCATCGCGGCCGTCAGCTTGCCGAGCGGCTCGACGTCGAAGCGCGTGGATGCACCGAGCGACAGCGACAGCAGCGTGTCGGCATTCGGCCGCACGAGAATCTGAATCTCGTCGTCGCCGACGGCGTCGCGGAAATAGCTCAGGAAATACTCGCTCTGCCGGAACAGGTCGGGTGCGACTTCCTCGAGCCGGTAGCAGCCGTCGGCGAGCCCGTCGTGCGCGGCCTGCAGGAACGGATCGAGCAGATATAACCCATTCAGGTAAAGGGGCACCGGCGACGCGGCGTCGGTGCCGCCCGTGTCGTATTCGTCGAGCACGAGCGGCACGCCGTCGCGGCCGATCGCGGTCGCGAGCGCGTTGTCGAACGGCGTCATTTCGTTGAGCAGCAGCACGAGGAACCGCCAGAAGCGCGGCTGGCCGAGATGATCGATTGCGCGGCCAAGCGCCTGGTGCATCGCGATTTCGGAAAAGAGACGATCCATACCACCACCGGAAGGGCGTAACACGAAGGGGGAATAGCGGTCCTGAAATTGGCTTCCTAGACTGCCACGCAATCAATCGGGCCCGAGTATGGGTGTTCAAAAATACGCAGGATAGGAGCGACAGGAGAACGAAATGGCGATGATGTCGGAATCGACGGGCAGCCTGCAAGCGGCGCCTGCAACGGAAGACGCGCCGCGCGCGTTGTCGCAGACGCTCAGTGTGCGCGACGCGGTGATGATCACCGTGTCGGGCGTGACGCCGGCCAGCTCGATCTTCGTGATCGCGCCGTTCGCGATCCAGCAGGCCGGCAGCGGCGCGGTGCTGTCGTTCGTGCTCGGCGGCGTGCTCGCGCTCGCGTTCGCGCTCTGCTATGCGGAACTCAGCGCCGCGCACCGCAGCGCGGGCGGTGAATACGTGATGGCCAAGCGCGTGTTCGGCACGCTGCCCGGCTACTTGACCTTCATCACGGTGCTGTCCGTCAGCGTGTTCATCCCGGCCGTGCTCGCGAGCGGCGCCGCGCCGTACCTGAACAACGCGCTCGGCACGCACTTCGGCAACCAGTCGGTCGCGCTGACGATCGTGCTGCTCAGCTATCTGCTCGGCATGCTGAACATCAAGACGAACGCATGGATCACCGGTGCGTTCCTGGTCGTCGAAATCGGCGTGCTGATGCTGATCGCGGGGCTCGGTTTCGGGTCGCCGCACCGCGGCGCCGACGTGCTGATCGCACCGGTCGTCGCGAGCGGCAATGCGCTCGTGCCGGCGACGCTCGCGGCCATCGTGCCCGCGATCGGCACCGCGATCGTCTGCTACAACGGCTTCGGTTCGGCAGCCTATCTCGCGGAAGACCTGCGTGGCGGCAACCGCAACGTCGCGAAAGCGGTGATCTATTCGCTGCTCGTGATCCTCGCCGTCGAACTGGTTCCGCTCACCGCGATCGTGCTGGGTGCGCCGTCGCTGACCGAACTGACGAAGAGCGCCGATCCGATCGGCTACGTCGTGCGCTCGCTGAGCAATCCGGCCGTGTCGCGCGTGGTCAGCGGCGGGATCTTCCTGTCGGTGTTCAACGCGATCATCGCGATCGTGATCACGATGGGCCGCCTGCTGTACAGCAGCGGCCGGCATGCGCTCTGGTCGCGCACCTGCAACCGCGCGTTCTCGACGATTCATCCGCGCCTCGAATCGCCGTGGCTCGCGACGATCGCGCTCGCGATACCGTCGGCCGGGCTCGTGTTCGTGTCGAGCCTCGACGAGTTGACCGCGTTCACGGTCGACTTGCTGCTGCTGATCTATCTCGTCGTCGGGCTGGCCGCGCTCGCGAGCCGGTTCGTGCGCCGCGACGTCGAGCATCACTACCGGATGCCGCTGTGGCCCGCGACGCCGCTCGTCGCGGTGGCGGGCGCCGCGTATACGCTGGTCACGACGTTGGCGACGGCGACGAAGCCGACCGACCTGATCATCATCGCGGGGCTGCTGGTCGCGGCGCTCGTGATGTACGTGGCCTGGGCGCGCCACAGCGAAGCGTTCCGCGCGCTCTGAGCACCGGATCGACACCTTGTACCATCGACACATCGAACCATTGAAAGACGGGAGGAATCGCATCATGCGCACGAGGGATCTCGGCATCCGTATCGGACTCGGCACGCCGGGCCGCTTCAACGCGATCACGGACGTGCCGGGCGTGCGGGTCGGACATTGCACGCTGAGCGTCGAGAACGGCGACGCGTCGGTCCGCACCGGCGTCACCGTCATCGAGCCGCGCGCGGGCGCCGCGCACGATTCGCCGTGCTTCGCGGGCGTGCACGTGCTGAACGGCAACGGCGACGCAACCGGGCTCGAATGGATCCGCGAAGCCGGCCTGCTGACGACGCCGATCGCCTACACGAACACGCACAGCGTCGGTACCGTGCGCGACGCGCTCGTCGCGAACGAACGCGAAGCGGCGGCCGGCCGCGTGTACTGGTGCATGCCGGTCGTGATGGAAACCTACGACGGACTGCTGAACGACATCTGGGGGCAGCACGTGAACGCCGCGCACGTCCGGCGCGCGCTGGCTGCCGCCCAGACGGGGCCGGTTGCCGAAGGCGGCGTGGGCGGTGGCACGGGCATGATCTGCCACGAGTTCAAGGGCGGCATCGGCACCGCGTCGCGCGTGCTGGCGCGCGACGCGGGCGGCTGGACCGTTGGCGCGCTCGTGCAGGCGAACTACGGCGTGCGCGAGATGCTGCGCGTGGCCGGCTACCCGGTCGGCGAAGTGCTGCGGCACGTGCATTCGCCGTTCCGCGACGCAGAGGCGAAGGGCGAAGCCGGCATGGGTTCGATCGTCGTCACGATCGCGACCGACGCACCGTTGCTGCCGCATCAATGCACGCGTCTCGCGCAGCGCGCGAGCGTCGGGCTCGCCCGCGTGGGCGGCGGCACCGAAGATTCTAGCGGCGACATCTTCGTTGCATTCGCAACCGGTAACGACGGCTTGCCGGCCGCGAACTACGGCAGCAAGGGCACGCCGACCGCCGACGTGCGGATGGTCAACAACGACCATATTTCCGCGCTGTTCGTCGCGGCGGCGGAAGCGGTGGAGGAGGCGATCGTGAATGCGCTGGTCGCGGGCGGCGACGTCGAGTCGCGCGGGGCGCGGGTCGAAGGGCTCGGGCAGGCGCGCTTGCTGGATGCGTTGCGCGAAGTGGGCTGGCGGCCGGGGCGCGGCGCCTGAAACGGCAAGCGCCGCTTCAATCGAAGCGGCGGGGAGCAGGGCGGCGATGCGGCGATCGGCCCGGCCGCCGTCGGCCCGCGCACGTCATGCGTGCGATGCGGGCGATGCGGGCCTGGCCGTGACGACGCGACGTCATGCTCAGCTGCCGAAGTAGATGTTGCAGAAGCTGACGGGGCCGACGCAGGCGTTCGGGTCTTCCTGCTTCGATTGCGCGCGATCGACGCGGCCGGCGGCCTTGATCGCCTCGGCGCGGTTCGCCTGTTGCGGTGCGGCGTCTGCCGGCGCCGGCTGCGCGTGGGCGATGGCAGCGGTGAGCGACAGGGCAACGAGGGCGAGGTGCAGCGGCTTCATTTTGTTTCTCCTGGGTGAGTGCCAGTCTTGCTGGCAGTGAGGAAACTATAGGCTCGCACTGCTTGAAGATTAATCGCCGTGGCTGGAGAGCTTATTTCCATCCGGAACAACGATCCGGTTGCGCGCGCATCGAACTTCAACGACGATGCCGATTGAACGGCGCGTCCTTGTCGAGCAGCGCGCTGCGCATGAAGTGCAGGCAGCCGACGATTCGCTGCATGTTGCGACGTGCGTCGGGCACTGCGTACCACGCCTGCAGCGCATGCTGCGCCGCGCGGATCGCGAGATTCACGGATTTCAGCGTGCGTGCATGGCGAGCGGGCGTCGGATCGTCGAAGAAGCGCGGCAGTTCGCGCAGCACCGTATCGATCGAACCGGTCCAGCGCAGCGTCTGCGGCGGTTTCGATGCACGGAACGCGTGCAGCTCGTCGCGCAGGTCGATGACCGCGTGGCCGACCTCGAGCGTCGACAGCATCCAGCGCAGCGCATCGCGATGCTGCCGCGTGCGGCGCACCAGCAGCGTACGCAGTTGCGCCATCAGGTCGTGCGTGCTCGACTGGAAGCGTTGCGCGAGGCCGTCCGGCGCGCCTTCGCACGCCAGCGTGACCTGGCGGCGCAAGTCATGCGCGATCCGGCCGGTGAGCCAGGGCATATGCGTCGGGAACACGACGGCGAACACGAGCGCGCAGGCGAGCATCGCGACGACGATCGCCAGCCCGTTGTTGATCAGCACTTCAGGCGTATACGCGATCGCGTTGTCGGGGCCTGCGAGCAGGCAGAAGAACACCGCGAAGCCGATTCCGTAGCCGGACAGCCCGGGCCGCATCGCGAGAAACGCGCCGAGGCCCAGCACCGGCGCAAGCGCCGCGCACAGCAGCGGAAAGCCGTCGATATTCGGATAGACGTAGCACAGGAACAGGTAGCCGACCGCGGTCGCGCACGCTGCGCCGATCCCCATCTGCGCGACGAACTTCGGCGCGCGCGGCGAGGTCGAGCTGAGCGCGCATGCGATCGCGGTGGCGATCACCGCGAGCGAGCCGCTCGGCCATTCGGACGCGATCCAGAACGCGCTCATCGCACCGACGGCGACCACCGTGCGCAGGAACGCGAAACCGACGAAGAACACGTTGGTTTTCACCGCGTAATGGGTGACCGAGCGCTCGAACGCATGATCGTCCTGGTCGAGCGACGCGTACGTGTCGACGTAGCCGAGGTATTCGCCGACGAACCGGTACAGCAGCTCGATCGCGGTATCGAAGTCGAGCAGGCCGCCCGCCGCATGGTCTTCGATCACCCGCCGCGACGCACGCGCGGCCTTCGGCAACGCACCGTGAAAGCGGCGCAGTTCGAGCAATGCGCCGGTCGCCGATGCGAGACCGCGCCGGCGTTCGTCTTGCAACGCGGAGAAGCGCGACGCGAGCGCGTCGACGTGCGGCGCCAGCGCATCGAGCACCGCGTCCGAGCGATTCGCGCGCAGCCGTTTGACGAGCTGATGCAGCGCATGCAGCCGCGTGCACGCGTTCATGAACTCGCTGTTCAACCGCGCAAGCCGGCGGCTGCGCGCGCGAATGTGCGGTTCCTCGAACGACGCGAACGCGCGGTTGGCTTCGAAGCCGACGATGTCGTCGACGAAATCGGCGAAGCGTCGCTCGAAATCGCCGCGCGCGACGTCGCCTGACAGCGCGCCGGCGGCGAACGCGGCAAATGTCGCATGGCGCGCGCTCAACGAACGCATCAGCGCCTTCGCGGAGCTCAACGGCAGGATCAGCGCGCTGACCGCGCCCGAGCATGCGATGCCGAGCGCGACTTCCGCGGCACGCGTGAGCGCGGACTGGAACAGCGTCTGAGGCGTCATCACGGCCGGCAGGCCGATCAGCGCGGCCGTGTAGCCGGCGAGCACGAAGCCGTACCAGCGGAAATGGCGGTTGCGCACCGCGAGTGCGATGCAGCCGCCGATCCACAGCGTGATGCCGGCCATGTACAGCTCGGGCTGCTGCGCAAACAGCCCGCCGAGCGCGAGCGCGCCGACGAGGCCGGCCGCCGTGCCGAGCACGCGATAGAAACTCTTCGCGAACACCATGCCCGATAGCGGCTGCATCAGCACGAACACGGTGGTCATCGCGGTGCGCGGCTGCGACATCTCCAGACGCATCGCGATGCCCATCGCCAGCAGCGCTGCGAGTACGGTTTTCGCGAGGTGCAGCCAGATCAGCCCATCGGTCGCGGCCCAGTCGCGCGCCGCATTGCCGAGCGGGTCGAGCCATGCGCTCCATCGTGCCGGTTCGACGGAAGGTCGCTCGATCGCAGGTTGTGGCTTCATGAAAAGAGGGGGCCGGCGCGGTGCCGCGGCGCGTCCGAACGGCCCGTTCGACTGGGGAGGCGCCGATTGTAGGAGGGCGGCGCGCGCGCATTAACGCCGTTGCGGGGAAACGATAGTTGCAGCCGAAGTAACAATCTGTCGCATCCCGTGGAGGAAAATGGCGGCTCCGCTACAGGTTGCTCACAGGAATGGATACCCTACAAAACATGCGGGTGTTTTCGCGCGTCGTCGAGACGGGCAGCTTCACCGCCGCCGCGCAATCGCTGAATTCGACGACGGGCGCGATGTCGCGCGCGGTGTCGGAGCTCGAGGCGCGCCTGCGCACCCGTCTGATGAATCGCTCGACGCGCCGTCTCGCGCTCACGTCGGCCGGCGAAAGCTATCTGCGGCGCTGCCGCCAGATCCTCGCCGACGTGGACCGCGCGGAAGAGGAGGCGAGCTGCGCGCACGAGCGCCCGGCCGGCGTGCTGCGCATGCACAGCTTCGCGAGCGTCGGTCACCACTACGTCTTGCCCGCGCTGACGCGCTATCACGCGCAGTTCCCGAACGTATCGATCGAGCTGTCGCTGTCGCAGCGCATGCCCGACCTGTTCGACGGCACGAGCGACATGGCCGTCGTCACCGCGTCGTCGCTGCCCGATTCGGAACTCGTGTCGCACCTGCTCGGCTCGACGTTCAGCATTCTGTGTGCATCGCCCGATTACGTGAAACGGCACGGCGTGCCGGCCCGCCCGCAGGACCTCGCCGCGCACGCGTGCCTGACGCTGTGTACGCCGGCATTCCCGACGCATGAATGGGTGCTCGAAGGCCCCGAAGGCGTCGAGCATATTCACGTCGCCGGGCCGGTGCAGACCAATACCGCCGAATCGCTCGCACTCGCCATCCGCGACGGCATCGGAATCGGCATGCTGCCGCTGTATTCGGCGATCGACGCCTTGCGCGACGGCACGCTCGTCCGTGTGCTGCCCGCGCATATCCTGCAGAAGATGAACGTGCATGCGCTGTACCCGTCGCGCCGCTTCGTCGATGCGAAGGTGCGGACCTGGGTCGAGATGCTGCGCGCCCAGGTGCCGGTGATGATCGCGCGCGACGTCGAGATGCTGAACGCGATCGACCGCGAACCGCAGGCCGCCTGAACGCAGGCCGCCTGAACGCCGTGCGCGCATCGGCGCGCGGCGGGTCGTTTCACGCCAATGCCGACTACGCGTCGGTTCGCAATGCATGCGCGATGCGAGCGACGCGCGCCGTCACGGCGCGGGCCTGGCCGCCGCGCCCGATTCGGTTGCCGGCTCGCCGGCCGGGCCGTACGCGGCCTGCGTCGCTTTCCGCTCGGCGAGACGTCTCGCCTGCAGTCGCTCCTGCGCCGCGAGGATGTCGTCCGGATAGTTGCCGACTTCGCCGCGCGCCGGGTTGTAGCCGACCGATTCGAGATCGATCAGCTCCTGCAGTACCTGCGCGCGCGTGACGGGCGACTTTGCCTGCTGGGCGAACGACAGGGCCGGTGCGGCAAGCAGGACGGCAGCGGCGGCGGTAACGACGAGCGATTTCACGAGATTCTCCTGGTACGGGGTAGGCGGCCGGCGCCGCGCGCGCCGCGCGGCTTCGACCTTCGACGTCAGTCTACGCAGCGCTGCCACGCGCAAACACCCTGATTCCAGGAGGGCTGCGTTCCAGAAGGAACAACATTGACGGCGTCGCCCGCGGCGATCGAACCCGTGTGCGAACACGGGCGCCGTGCAGACGGGCGCCGTGCAGAGGGACGACGTCGCGCGACGCCGATCAGAACCGCGTGCGCATCCCGATCGTGCCGACCACCTGGTTCGCCGTGCTCGATGCGCCACCCGACGTATTGATGAACGCCTGATAGCCGCGGCCCGACGCATGCTGGAACATCGCTTCCGCGTACAGGTCGGTGCGGCGCGACAGCTTGTACACGGCCTGCAGATCGACCTGATGCCATTTCGGGTCGGCTCCGTGCTTGCTGTCGGGATTCGACACGCTGGCGTCCGTATAGACATAGGCCGCGCCGACGCTGACGGCCGGCGTGACCGCATAGCGCACGTTCACGTCGTAGTTGTTGAACGCGATCTGGCCGCTGGAGCCGAACGAGCCCGTGTTGTCGTACTGCGAGCGCGTGTAGACGAAGCCGGCGGTCACCGGGCCGAATACATAGCTGGCGCCGCCGCCGTAGGTGCGCATGCGGTCCGAGCCGATCGACCAGCCGCCTTGGTTCAAGCTCTTCGCTTCGGCCGAATCGGTCGCGCCGGGGCTCGCGCTCGTCGAGCCCTTCGTGCCGTTCATCTGCAGGTAGGCGCCGGCCAGCTTCAGCGGGCCGTTCGTGTAGCTCGCGGCCACGCTGTATGCGCGGTTCGCGCCGAAGTTCGCCGAGTTGGAGAACGCGTACAGCGCGCCGACCTTGAAGCCCGCGATCGTGTCGCTCGTGTACTTGATTGCGTTGTTGATGCGCAGCGAATGGTTCAGGTTGTCATTGTCGAACGGATGCGCGAAGCCCGTATCGCCGAAATCGCCCGACGTCGCCGACAACGGCGCGACGAAGTCGACCATCGTGTCGTACTGGCGGCCGAGCGTCAGCGTGCCGTAGCCGGCGCGGCTCAGGCCGACGTACGCGTGGCGGCCGAACAGCTTGCCGTCCTGGCCGAGCCCGCCGTTGTTCGCGTTGAAGCCGTTTTCGAGCACGAACAACGCCTTCAGGCCGCCGCCGAGATCCTCGGCGCCGCGCAGGCCGAAGCGACTGCCGTTGATCGTGCCGGTCGTCATGCGCCATTGCGACGCGCCGTTCACGTTGTTGGTATAGGCGATGCCGGCGTCGATCAGGCCGTACAGCGTGACCGAGCTTTGCGCGTGGGCGAGCGGCGCGAACAGGGCGCCGGCGCATGCGCCGGCGATCAGGTTTTTTTTCATCGTGAAGCTCCTGCGTGTGGGACTGGAAACCAAAGTTCGGCGCAAGTATAGGAATGCGCGGCACGCGCAAGGACGCAGCGGCCGCGAGCGCACCGTTCCTGATCCCGCAAGAGTCGTTCACAAAACCGACACGACGACGCGCGTGCGCGCCGGGCCGGCGGTTCCTGCCGGCGGCCGGCACGCGGCTTCGGTCCGGCGCGGCCCGGCTGTCGTGTCGATGCAACATGCGCGGCACGTGTGCGCGTCGCCGCTTTCCTCCATACTGGTCGTCCGGACCGCACGGCCGCCGACGCAGATCGCGCGGTCGTGTTCACGCATACGACAAGAGGCCTCTCCATGAACCTGTTCAACGTACGCTTGCGCGGCCGCGACGGCCTGTTCACGATCGGCATCGATGCCGGCAGGATCGCGCGCATCGATGCGCAGACCGCGCCGATCGCGTCGACGAACCCGGACCATATCGACGGCGGCGGCCGCCTCGCGATTCCGCCGCTCGTCGAACCGCATATCCACCTCGATGCCGTGCTGACGGCCGGCGAGCCCGCGTGGAACATGAGCGGCACGCTGTTCGAGGGCATCGAGCGCTGGGCCGAGCGCAAGGCGACGATCACGCATGAGGACACGAAGGCGCGCGCGCATGCGGCGATCGGCATGCTGCGCGATCACGGGATCCAGCACGTGCGCACGCACGTCGACGTGACCGATCCGACGCTCGCCGCGCTGAAGGCGATGCTGGAGGTGAAGGACGAGGCGCGCGGGCTGATCGACCTGCAGATCGTCGCGTTCCCGCAGGAGGGCATCGAATCGTTCGACGGCGGCCGCGCGCTGATGGCGCAGGCGATCGAGCTCGGCGCGGACGTCGTCGGCGGGATTCCGCATTTCGAGAACACGCGGGAGCAGGGCGTCAGCTCGATCCGCTTCCTGATGGATCTCGCGGAACGCACGGGCTGCCTCGTCGACGTGCACTGCGACGAGACCGACGATCCGCATTCGCGCTTTCTCGAAGTGCTCGCGGAAGAGGCGCGCGTGCGCGGCATGGGCGCACGCGTCACCGCGAGCCACACCACCGCGATGGGTTCGTACGACAACGCGTATTGCTCGAAGCTGTTCCGGCTGCTGAAGCGGGCGGGGCTGAATTTCATCTCGTGCCCGACCGAGAGCATCCATCTGCAGGGGCGCTTCGACACGTTTCCGAAGCGGCGCGGGGTCACGCGCGTCGCGGAGCTCGACCGAGCCGGGCTCAACGTGTGCTTCGGGCAGGATTCGATCAAGGATCCGTGGTATCCGCTCGGCAACGGCAACATCCTGCGCGTGCTCGATGCGGGCCTCCATATCTGCCACATGATGGGTTATCAGGATCTGCAGCGCTGCCTCGACTTCGTGACCGACCATAGCGCGACGGCGATGCACCTCGGCGACGGGTACGGCATCGCGGTCGGGCGTCCGGCGAATCTCGTCGTGCTCGACGCGGACAGCGACTACGAAGCCGTGCGCACGCAGGCGAAGGCCACGCTGTCGATGCGCCACGGGAAGGTCATCATGCGGCGCGAGCCGGAGCGCCTGACCTATCCGGACTGACGCGGCAGGCGGTCATCGCGGGCCGTCGGCGTGTTCATGCATTCGATGCATGAGTTGATTATAAAAATACGTTTGTCTCATGATGAGCGCGGGCCTACGATGCGGTCCTGACGACGGCGTGCACGGTGCGCGCCGTCTTTCCGATCCCGTTCGCCGCCCCCATGCGCCTCGATTTTCCGTCCGCTCCTGCTGCTTCGCCGTCGCCCGCCAGCCCATTCGCGCGCATGGCCGTCGTCACGATCCTGACCGGCATCGGCGCGGGTCTCGGCGGCATGCTGCTCGCGTTGATGCTGCATGCGATCCAGCACGTCGCGTACGGCTACGACGTCGCGCACGCGATCGGGGCCAAGAGCTTCCTCAGCGGTGTGACCGGGGCCGAGCCGCTGCGCCGGCTCGCGGTGCTGGTGGTCTGCGGGATCGTCGCCGGCGGCGGCTGGTGGGCGCTTTACCGATACGGCCGGCCACTCGTCGGCATCCGCCGCGCGGTGCGCGCGGCCGATCCGCGGATGCCGTTCGTCAGCACGACGGTCCATGCGCTGCTGCAGATCGTCACCGTCGCGCTCGGCTCGCCGCTCGGCCGCGAAGTCGCACCGCGCGAGATCGGTGCGCTGCTCGCCGGGCGGTTTGCCCATGCGGCGGGGCTCACGCCCGACGACTGCCGGCTGATGGTCGCGTGTGGCGCCGGCGCGGGGCTCGCGGCCGTCTACAACGTGCCGCTCGGCGGCGCGATCTTCGTGCTCGAGATGCTGCTCGGCACGTTCGAGTGGCGTGCGCTGGTCGTGGCGATCGTGACGTCCGCGATCGCGGCGATCGTCGCATGGATCGGTCTCGGCAACGAACACCAGTACACGGTGCCGGCGTTCGTGCCGAGCACACCGCTCGTCGCATGGTCGATCGTCTGCGGGCCGCTGTTCGGCGTCGCCGCGTACGGTTTCGTGCGGCTCACCACCCGCGCGCGGGCGAACGCGCCGAAGGACTGGCGGCTGCCGGTGTTCGCGCTGCTCAACTTCGCGGCGGTCGGCGTGCTCGCGACGAGGTTTCCGCAACTGCTCGGCAACGGCAAGGGCCCGGCGTCGCTCAGTTTCGACGGCACGCTGACTATCGGTCTCGCGGCGGCGCTGCTCGTGCTGAAGGTGCTGATCGAGGCCGGCAGCCTGCGGGCCGGCGCGGAAGGCGGTCTGCTGACGCCGGGACTCGCGAACGGCGCGCTGCTCGGTGTCGTGCTCGGCGGACTATGGAGCATCGTGTGGCCCGGCGCATCGCTCGGCGGATACGCGCTGATCGGCGCGACCGCGTTTCTCGCCGCGTCGATGCAGATGCCGATCACGGCCGTCGTGCTGCTGCTCGAATTCACGCGCGCGAATCACGACAGCCTCGTGCCGATGCTGCTGGCCGTGGCGGGGTCGCTCGTCGCGTACCGGTTCGCGCAGCGGCTGGCGGAGCGGCGGGGGCGCATGGTTGCGACCGCGAGTACGTCGGCGACGGTGGGGCGTTGATATGCATGAGCGGCCTGAAGGTGGACGATCCGCTGAAAATTGACACTCTGTATCCGTTCAAATGCCTGTCGCCGCCGTGGTGCATTCGTGCGCAACGACGAGGCTGCGGCAGTCGGAAGCGCGAGCCACGCGGTACTTCACAGGATCTGCACGAGATCCGCCAATCACATCCGGACAGACGCTTGTCGCGGCAATCTACCGGTGAGCCCGTTGTTTCGCCTTCGCCACTCACGCTAGCCTTTTCTGCTCGTTCAAATTCAAGCTATCAGAGAAAAAATGGCGAGCACGTACAGATACGGCATTCACGAGGGTTTGAGCCGCGATGCATTGTTCTTCCTGATCTTTATCGAAGAGACTGGCAAGGCGTTGGGGGTAGATGATGCGGTCGGCGTCGCGATGGTACTGTTGGGTCAGCGCTTTATCCCGACGCGAGGCAAGTTCGCGAACGCGGTCAAGGGCACGTCCATCGCGTCCGTCGTTTCGCGTCGGCTGCTGCCATACGAATTGAAGCACCGGATTTTGCAGACCGTTACCTCATTCAGAAGCCTGATCATGTTGCGCATCAAGTTGACGCAGAATATCGGCGCATTCGTCGGGCGGGCGGTTCCCGGAGTCGGTTGGGCGATCCTGGCGACGGACGTCGCGTTGATCACTTATCGTACGATCGGCGCGTACAACAGCATGGTGAAGCCCGAGGATCGCTTATATGGCTGACACATGGAAACGCCTCGAAGCGTTCATCGCGACTGACGTCGCAAGGCTCCGGATCGATCGCATCGAACTGTCGCGAGACACGGATCTTTATCACGATCTCGACCTCGAACCGAACGACATCGACAGAATCATTCGGCAATGGGGTGCGACGTTCGGCGTCGATTTGTCCGCGTTCGACCTCCATTATTACTATCCGTTCGCGAAGCTCGGCCTCGGTTCGTTTCTCACGACGGTCGTCAAATCCCCGTTCAACCCAGAGGCGAGAGAGACGCTGGGGGGGCGGTCACTGACACTCGGAATGATGGAGGAAGCGATGGAGCGCGGGCGTTGGGAGCCTTGATTCGCTGACCCGTCGAGATTCGCGAGACACACGACGAGACGAATATCGCCGCATGAAGCGCCCGCCTGATCCGCAGTCAGGCGGGCGCTTTTGCATGCGCACGTCCTTCATGAATTCCAGTCTGCAGCGATACGCACCATTGGCGTTCGTCACTCGGCTGCCCCGGCTTCGGAGCCGGTCGCGGCCATGTAACGAATTCGATAGCCTGCCGAAGTCGACCGACCCGATTCCCGACAGGGGCATCGACGCAAGCAATACGGTTCTGTGCAAGAATCCGCGCGTTTCCGCGCCTCAACCAACAACGATACGCGCGGATGTCCCTATCAGGAAACGAGGAGCTCAAGTTGATCCAGCGCATTTCCCGCTTCTTCACGCAGGTGGTTCACCGCGTGTTGCCCGACCCGTTGATTTTCGCGATCCTGCTGACGATCGTCACGTTCGCGCTCGCGTTCGGGCTCACACCGAACACGCCCGTGCAACTCACGACGATGTGGGGTTCAGGCTTCTGGAACCTGCTCGCGTTTTCGATGCAGATGGTCATGATCCTCGTGACGGGCCACGCGCTCGCGAGTTCGCCGCCCGTGCGGCGCCTGCTCGTCGCGCTCGCCAGCGCCGCGCGCACGCCCGGGCAGGGCGTGATGCTCGTCGCGTTCGTCGGCGCGCTGGCCTGCGCGATCAACTGGGGCTTCGGCCTCGTGCTCGGCGCGATGCTGGCGCGCGATGCTGGCGCGCGAAGTGGCGCGCCGCGTGGCCGGCAGCGACTACCGGCTGCTCGTCGCGTCCGCCTACATGGGCTTCCTGAGCTGGCACGGCGGGCTGTCGGGTTCGGTCCCGCTCGTCGCGGCCACGAAAGGCAATCCGATGGAAAAGACCATCGGCTTGATTCCGGTGTCCGACACGATCTTCACCGGCTACAACGCGTTCATCACGATCGGGTTGATCGTGATGCTGCCGTTTCTCGCACGGATGATGATGCCTAAGCCGGGCGAGGTCGTCAGCGTCGATCCGGCGTTGCTTGCCGAGCCGCCGAGCGTCGAGCGCAAGCTCGCGCCCGACGCGACGTTCGCGGAACGGATGGAGGAGAGCCGCGTGCTCTCGATCGTCGTCGCGGCGCTGTGCGCGGCGTTCCTCGTGCTGCGTTTCGCGCAGAAGGGCTTCGCGCTCGACATCGACACGGTGAACCTCGCGTTCCTCGCGGCCGGCATCCTGCTGCACCGGACGCCGATGGCCTATGCGCGCGCGGTGGCCGGCGCGGCGCGCGGCGCGTCCGGGATCATGATCCAGTTCCCGTTCTACGCGGGCATCCAGGCGTTGATGGATCACTCCGGGCTCGCGGGCGTGATCACGAAATGGTTCGTCGATATCGCGAACGTCCACACGTTCCCACTGCTCGCGTTCCTGAGTTCGGCCGTGATCAATTTCGCGGTGCCGTCGGGCGGCGGCCACTGGGTCGTGCAGGGGCCGTTCGTGATGCCGGCCGCGCAGGCGCTCGGCGCCGATCTCGGCAAGGCGGCCATGGCGATCGCGTACGGCGAGGCGTGGACCAACATGGCGCAGCCGTTCTGGGCGCTGCCCGCGCTGGCGATCGCGGGGCTCGGCGTGCGCGACATCATGGGCTATTGCGTGACGACGCTGTTGTTCTCGGGTGTGGTGTTCGTCGCGGGGATGTATCTGTTCTGACGAAGCGAGGCGGGATGCCGGCGGCGACGTGCCCGCATCCCGCCGGCTCGAGTTTCGTCCGCCTTCAGTCGCGCGAGCGCACGTCGGCGCGCTCGTGCCCGTGACGCAACGCGAGGCTCGCACATGCCGCGACGACGAGTGCGGCCGCCAGCAGCGTCAGCCCGTTCTTCGCATTGCCGGTCGCCTGCTCGATCGCGCCGATGACGGTCGGCCCGACGAAGCCGCCGAGCAACCCGCACGTATTCACGAGCCCGAGCCCGCCGGCCAGCGCGCTGCCGGCGAGCCGCGAAGCCGGAAACGTGAACACGATCGACTGCACGACGAAGAACATGGACGCAGCCACGCACACGCAGAGCAGTCCCGCCAACGGCGACGCATGCGCGGCGCCGATCATCCCGGCCGCCATGACCACCAGCCCCGCACACAGCATGCGGCGCGAGTGGTGCGACCCGCGTGCGAAGCGCGGCAGCGTCCCGGCCCCGAGCGCGGCGGCGAGCCAGGGCAGCGACGTCAGCAACCCGACCGCGACCGGCGAGAGGCGCCCCGATGCGCCGATGATGCCGGGCAGGAAGAAGATCACCGTATAGATGGTCAACTGGTGGCAGAAGTACACGAAAATCGCGAGCCAGATCTGCGGATCGCGCAGTGCGGCGCCGAACGCGTGGCCGCCGTGCGCGGCGATGCCCGCGTCCTGTTCGGCGGCCAGCCTGCGCTCGAGCGCGCGGCTGGTTTCCGGGGCGAGCCACGGCGCGGCGCTCGGCCGATCCGGCAAGCGCGTCCAGACGACGAACGCGAGCAGGATCGCCGGAATGCCTTCGACGACGAACAGCCATTGCCAGCCGTGGAAACCGAGCGTGCCGTCGAGCTCGATCAGCGCGCCGGCCAGCGGCCCGCCGACGATGTTGGCGATGCACACGCCGAGCAGGAAATAGCCGGTGGCGCGTGCACGCTCCTCGCGGCCGAACCAGTACGTCAAATACAACATCACGCCGGGAAACAGGCCGGCTTCGGCCACGCCGAGCAGCAGGCGCATCACGTAGAACGACGTCTCGCCGCCGACGAACGCCATCGCGACCGACAGCGCGCCCCACGTGATCATGATCCGCGTGATCCAGAAGCGCGCGCCGACGCGATGCATGATCAGGTTGCTCGGGATTTCGAAGAGCGCGTAGGTGAGAAAGAACAGCCCCGCGCCGAGCCCATACGCGGCCGATGAAATGCCGAGATCGACGCCCATCGAATGTTTGGCGAACGCGATATTGGTGCGGTCGAGAAAACTGATCACATACGCGGCGATCAGCAGCGGCATGAGTTTGCGGAACAGCAGCCGGTTCAGCGACGCGTTCGCGTCGCCGGCGGCGGACGACAGGGTCTGAGCGTGATGAGTGGACATGCGGACGACTCCGGTAAGGGCGAACCGGCGCGCACGGCAAGCACGGCGCGCCGCGTTCGGCAGATGCCGCTGCGGTGCAGGCAGCGAATGGGCAGACGACGGAGCCGCGCCGGCGGCGCTCGAACGGAGCGGGGCGATGAAGGGCGTCCTGGCGCCGGCCGGCTCGGGCCGGCGCCTCGTCACTGCGCTTGCGGATACGGGTGTTGCGGGCGCGAGCCGGCGCTGAGAAATTCAGAAATTCACCGCGTCGCCGCCCTTGAGTGCGAGCATCGCGCGCGCCTCGGCCGGCGTCGCGATCTCGAGCGACAGGCCTTCGAGCACCTGACGCATTTTCAGGACTTGCGCGGCGCTCGATTCCGCGAGCTTGCCCGGCGCGATCCACAGCGAATCCTCGAGCCCGACGCGTACGTTCGCACCCTGCGCCGCGCCGATCGTCGCGAGCGGAATCTGGTTGCGCCCGGCGCCGAGGATCGACCACACGTAATCGCTGCCGAACAGACGGTCGGCCGTCCGGCGCATGTGCATCAGGTCCTCCGGATGCGCGCCGATCCCGCCGAGCAGGCCGAACACGCTTTGCACGAAGAACGGCGGCTTCGCCAGCCCGCGATCGACGAAGTGCGCGAGGTTGTACAGATGCGAGATGTCGTAGCACTCGAATTCGAAACGCGTGCCGTTCGCGCCGCAGCGCGTGAGGATCGTCTCGATGTCGGCGAATGTGTTCTTGAACACGAGATCGCGGCTTTTCTCGAGATGTTCGCGCTCCCACGGATGCTTCAGCTCGCGGAAGCGCTCGAGCATCGGGTACAGCCCGAAGTTCATCGACCCCATGTTCAACGACGCGACCTCGGGCTGGAAATGCAGCGCGGGCTGCAGCCGTTCGTCGACCGTCATGTGCGGGCTGCCGCCCGACGTGAGGTTGATCACCGCGTCGGTCTGCGCCTTGATGCGCGGCAGGAATTCGGCGAACACGGCCGGATCCTGCGTCGGTTTGCCGTCGGACGGGTTGCGTGCGTGCAAGTGGAGGATCGCCGCGCCGGCCTGCGCGGCCGCGACCGCGGCCGTTTCGATTTCGTGCGGCGTCACGGGCAGGTACGGCGACATCGACGGCGTGTGGATCGCGCCGGTCGGCGCACAGGTGATGATGACTTTGCGAGCGTTTGCCATGGATGGATTCCTTTCGACGAGCGATGCAGGAGGCGTCAGAGCACTTCGACGTTGCCGCAGACGGAGATCGCCTGCCCGGTGATCCCGTGTCCGCCCGGCGAGCACAGGAACAGCGCGGTCGCGGCGATCTCGGCCGGATCGGTCATGCGCCGCAGCGAGATCTTCTCGAGATAGCGCTTCTCCATCTCGTCGTAGCCGATGCCGAGCTGCTGTGCACGCGCCTCGATCACGCGGCGCATCCGCGGGCCGCGCACGATGCCGGGCTGGATCGCGTTCACGCGGATGCCGAGCGGCCCGAGTTCGATCGCGAGGCTCTTCACGAGGCCGACTACCGCCCATTTGGTGGCCGCATACGGCGTGCGGAACGCGTAGCCGAGCCGGCCGGCAACCGACGACAGCGCAATGATCGCGCCGCCGTGTTTCGATTCGCGCAGCAGCGGCACCGCGCGGCGCGCGAACTGGAATTGCGCATTCAGGTTGATCGCGACCGTTTGTTCCCATTGAGCGGGGTCGATTTCGTCGATACCGCCGGTCGGGCCGGCGATGCCCGCGTTGTTGACCAGCACGTCGAGGCCGCCGAGCGTGGCCGATATGTCGGCGAACACACGGTCGACCGCCGCCGGATCGGATACGTCGGCCAACGTTGCGCTGATCGCGCTCGTCGCGGCGTGCGGCGGCCGATCGGCGAGCGCCGCGATCGCGGCTTGCGACGCATCGCACACGTGCACGCGCGCGCCGCATTCGGCGAACGCGTCGGCGATTTCGAGACCGATGCCCGACGCGCCGCCGGTCACGAGGACGCGCAGGCCGTCATAGGGTTTCAGCAGGTCGGAAGCTGTCATGCCGGGTTGTCTCCATCGTTGATCTAGTGGGGGTGGCCGGCCGCTCGTGCAAAGGCCGGCCGTGGCAAGCGGCCGCTACGGCTTCGCGTTCGCGGTTCGCGGCGTCTGTTCGGCCCGCAGCGTCTCGGCGAGATCGTGTGCGGCCCCGCCGATGTCTAGCGCGATGCCGGCTCGCACGCCGGCGCCGTCGCGCCGTTCGAGCGCATCGACGATCGCGCGGTGCGCGTCCATCGAGCGCCGCATGTGCGGGATGTCGAGCGCGACCATGTTGAGGAACGGGCCGACGCGCATCCACAGGTTCTCGACGATCGCGAGCGTGTTTTCGCTGGCGCCGTGCGCGTAGATCGCGCTGTGGAACGCAAAATTGCTTTGCAGGTAGGCGCGCGAGCGGCCGGCCTCGACGTGCGCCTGCATCGTCTCGCAGGTCTTGCGCACGGCCGCGATCTGCGTATCGGTCATTCGGGCGCATGCGCGCTCGGCGATGCAGCCTTCGAGCGCGATCCGCACGTCGCGCAGCTCGTCGAGCGTGTCGAGCGTCATCGGCGGGACGACGAGCGCCCGATTCGGGCCGTCGACCAGTGCGCGTTCGGCGCGCAGCCGCGTGAGTGCGGCGCGCACGGGCATCGTCGACGAGCCGACCGCCTCCGCGACGCTGCGCAGGCTCAGTGCCTGACCAGGCGCGAAGCGGCCGCTCATCAGCGCTTCGCGCAATTGCAGGTAGACCTTGTCGGCCATCGTTTCCTGTTCGATGGCTTTCAGTGCGGGCGGGACGATACGAGGCGGCAAGGCGGGTTCTCCTGGGTTTGATCTGCGATCTGTGATCACACTCGCGATGGGCGAAGTTTTGTCGATCGGGGCGCAGGAGTCAAGTCGAACGGGATCGGGGAAAACGAGGGGGTGAAGCAGAGGGAGGATCGGCGTCGGGAAAGTCGCCATCCTTACAAAAATATTTCAATCGCGCATCATGCCCCCTGATTCGAGGACTCGAAGATACTCGGAGAGCTGTCGCGAGTTTTCGATGCGTTCCTCGAGTCGGATTCATTTCAACGACAAGGAGCCAACAAAGTGAAACGACCGCCATTTGCCATTGCGTGGGCGGGCATCCCAGCGAATCTACGACCCGGCAAATTCCGGTGAACGCGTCGCGAAAGTGATAGGTGGATACGTCGAGAAGAACGTCAACAGTCCGAATTCGACAGAGCGATGGAGCAACACATGCGCGGTGAGGATGAGTTATATCCTGAGTGAAGCCGGTATGGTGATGCCGAGAATCCCCGAACAAACGGTGTCGGGCAGAGGCAATCGGCAATACTTTTTTCGTGTCAGGGACTTGATCCGTTTTCTCGAGCAACGATGGGGAAAGGCTGAGGGCGTCAAATATCCGCCGGCGAACGGAGGGCCACTTGCCGGTCGACAGGGCGTCATTCTGTTCGAGGTGTCGGGGTGGAGCGATGCACAGGGGCACGCCACGCTGTTCAACGGGCGGACATGTTACGACCATTGTTACTTCAACGAACCGGGCACGCGGTATCGTACCGATCGCGCAAATTTTTGGAGCCTGTCATGAGGGGAGTCCGGATCGCTGCGGCGTTGGCGTGCCTCGCGTTTCAACCTGCGATGGTCGTGGCGAAGGACGCCGGACAGGTGTCGCCCGGGGCCGGTTCACGCACTTACCTCCAGAACTTCAAGGACATGGCGCTCGCGGAGTGTCTGGCTACCGCATACGAGCAGACGCCCGGCGTGAGCAAGGACATCGGCAGCAGTACCCGTGCGTTGCGCGACTGGACCTACTACGACATGGAACGTGCGCCGGACGTCATTCACGCGCTGGTCGCGAAGTATCTGGCTCGCGATTACCGGAATCCGGTTGTCGAATCGGAAGTCGCGGATGTGAAGTTCGACTTCCTGAAGTGCATCGATCTGTATCACGGCAAGGAACTGGACGCCGCGGCGAAGCAACTCGTATCGCGCCAGAATCGTACCTACCGGGCCGAGCATCCGCCAAAGCCGCAGTAGCGATCGAACGCCGTTGCGCGATGCAACGGCGCGCCGCGTGCCGTTTCGCCGACGCTATTCGAGCGTCCGGATCGAATTGCTGATGCAGCGCGCCGCTGACGCGGCACGCCCCCCGGCAAGCGCTCAGTGCTGCGCCGGCGCGTCCGTCAGCGTGCCGAGAAACGCTTCGATATCCTTGATGTCCTGCGCCGTCATCGCGGGCTTGTCGCCGGGCTTGCGATCGAAAGGTGCATCGGTCACGTCGACGTTCGCGCGATATTTCGGCGGAATGTCGTCGTATTCGTCGACCTTGCCGTCCGCGCCGCGCGAATAAAACTTCTGCGGCGAGATGCTGCGCTCGTTGTAGAACGCCATCACCTCGTCGAGCGTGTGGAACACGCCGTTGTGGAAGAACACGTGGCGCGTCGCCGAATTGCGCAGCGTCGGCGTCAGGAACATCCCGCAGTACTGGGTCTGGTCCTTCAGGTCGTCGCGGAACGGCCCGCACACGCCGAGATCGTAGAACGCGGGGTTGCGGTTCTGCGCGAGCGCGCGGTTGCGCGGCGCGCCGAGCGCCTCGTACTGGTAGTCGGTAAACATCGGCGGCAGCCCGTCCTTGCCGGGTTTCGACAAGTGGCAGCCCGCGCAATTCGCCTTGTCCGGATCGTTGAACAGGCGCAGCCCGCGCAGTTCGGCCTGCGTGAGACGCGCGCGGCCTTCGAGCCAGCGGTCGTACTTGCTGTCGTACGGATGGAAGGAGGGATCCTCGACCTGATAGCGCGCGATCGCGAACATCGCCTCCGACACCGCGAGCTGCGGGCTGTCGAATACGCGCGCGCCGAACAATTGTTCCAGTTGCGCGCGATGCGATGACTGCGCGAGCTTGTGCGCGACGTCGTCGATGCTCGCGTTCGCCATTTCGACCGGATTCAGCAGCGGGCCGAACGCCTGTTGCTGCAGCGTATCGGCGCGGCCGTCCCAGAACAGCCCGCCCTGCGGCACGAGCTGAGGCGCGGCCGACGTGCCGGCCACCTTCTGCGCCTTGACGACACCGGCCGCCGCCGTGGCCTGCTGCGCGACGCTCGGCGCGGCGTCGTTTTCCCCGGCATCGGGGCCGATGCTGAAATTCGGCTGGCGGTACAGATACATCAGCGACGGCGGCGGACGATAGCCCTGCTGCGTCATCGCGAGGCCGCCCGGCTGCACGTCGAGCGCATTCGGCGGGCCGTACGCATGATCGGGGCTGTGACACGACGCACACGACTGCTTGCCCGACGCCGACAGCGACGGATCGTGGAACAGCGCGCGCCCGAGCTGGGCGACCGCCGACAGCGGCTGCACGGCGGGCCGTTGCAGCACGACCGGGTGCGGGTTCGCGCCGGTCCAGTCGGCGACCAAGGCGCCGATCGCCGCGGGTACCCGCGCGGGAAACGCGATAGCGAACGCGCCATAGCCGATCGCGGCCGTGCCGAGCACGAATGCGGCGCGGCGCAGCAGGCGGGAAGGGGCACGCGGCGCGGGCGTGCCGGCGGCATCGGGAGACGGAAACGCGGGGCGAGCTGTCATGCTGTCGGTCGAAAAACGGGTGTCGCGCAACGCGGCGCGTTGAAATGGAAACGGCCGGCGCATCTGCATGCGCCGGCCATGCGGTCAGGCCGCGACGGTCAGATCGACGGTGCGGCGCTCAATACGGTGCCGAGCGTCGGGTCGAGATAGAGCGGCGTCGTGTTCGGCTTCGACGTGAAGTCGAACAGGTTGCGCAGGTCGCCCGCCGTCGCATCGAACGAGCCGCCGCCGATACGCTGGCCGCCGAGCCAGTTGTCCTCGATGAAGCGCACGACGGACGACTGGTCGAGCATCGTGTGATCGACGTAGTTCTGCTTCGCATACGGCGAGATCACGACCAGCGGAATGCGCACGCCCGGGCCGCAGCGGCCGTTCACGGTCGCGCCGTTCACGCCGGTGGTGCCGCCCGTGCCGCACTTGCCGGCGCCGTTGAGCTGATCGACCGGGTCCGACGACGCATGCGTGGGCGACGTGTACACGTGGTCGTACCAGCCGTCCGAGTCGTCATAGGTGACGATCACGGCCGTGTTCTGCCAGTCCGGTTGCTGCTGCAGGAAGTTGACGACCTTCGTCACGAACGCCTGCTCGTCGAGCGGATCCGAATAGCCCGCATGCCCGTCCTGCGCGGCCGGCGCCTTCAGATAGCTGACCGACGGGAAGTTGCCGGCCTTCACGGCGGCGAAGAAGTCGTCCGTGTCGTACTGATGGTTCGCCGGTTCGGGGGTCTTGCCGTCGGTCTCGACGCTCGAACCGATCGCCGCGATCGAGCTCGGGCGCGTGTGCTGCGGGTTCGCGGTCGACGCGTAGTACTGGAACCAGTTGTGGTGCGGAATGTAGTCGGCCGTCGCGGCGTTCACGGCGGTGGCGACCGTGCTGCGCGCGCAGCCCGTCGTGCCGTTGCCGTTCGTCGTCGACAGGTTGAAGCCGCCCATGAAGCCGCCCCACGTGATCTTCGCGGCGTTCAGCAGGTCGCCGATGTTCTTGCCGGTCATCATCGCCTGGTCGGTCGTGCTCGAACACACGTCGAAGCCCGGGTCGACGTCGTTGATCATCGTGAAGCCGCCCTGGCCGTCGTTGATGTAGTACGAGCTGGCGGCGAGCGTCGACGGCTGCTTCGACGTCTTGACGATCTGCATCCCGTTGGTCTGACCCGCCACGACGTTCAGTGCACCCGGCGTCGACGGACCGTAGACCGTCGTGTACGTGTTGTCGCTCATCGCGAAGCGCTGCGCGTAGTTCCACAGCGCGGTCACCGTGTTGCCGTCGAAGTAGCCCATCACCTGGCCCTTCGTGCCGAACGCGCCGGCGCCGCCGGACGAGCCCTTGCCCGTGTATTTCGGGAACAGGTCCGCGAGGCCGTTGTCCTCGGCCTGCTGTTCGGCGGTGTAGGCGTGGTTCTGGTCCGCCGTCGCGGCCTGCGTGCGGTCGAGGCGGAACGGGTTCGCCGCATCGGTGCCGTTGGCCGTGTTCGTGAAGTTCGGGTTCGCGGTGAGCAGCGTGCCCGTCAGGCCGTTCGGCGTCGGCGTGCCGGGTTTCGCGGTGAACGCCGGTTCGCCCGACGGGTTCGTCGCGTTCGGATAGGTGCCGAAGTAGTGGTCGAACGAGATGTTTTCGCCGTAGATCACGACGACGTGCTTGATCGGCGTGGCGGTCTGCAGCGCATCCTGCGACGACACGGCGGGCGTCGGCGTGGAATCGTCGCTGCCGCCGCAGGCGAACAGCGCCAGCGCTGCGGCTGCGCAGGCAGTGACGAGCAAGGCTTGACGGAACATCGGGAAACTCCAGGGTAAGGTCTTCGATGGTGGAGAACGGCCCCGTCGCCGTGTCGGTTCGGCGCGAAGCTCGTGAGGGAGCACGCGCATTGGAACAGCTGCGTATGAAGATATGGGGACGGAGTGTTTTCGCGACGGTTGCGCTGTGGTATCGATTCCATTACGCCGCGGTGCGAGGCGAAAGAGAACGGAAAGGGGTGGATAGCCGGCAACCTTCGCGTCACATGGGGCAGCGTGCAGGCCGAGTGCGGCGCACGCGTTGCAGGGCGGGCGACCGGGGCAGGCAGCCGAATCCTTTACGGCGGGCCGTCGGTCGCTTTTTTGACAATCCGGTGACGCATTCATACGATGAACGCCTGCCGCGCATCGCGCGCCTTCGACCGTCAGGGAGTGTTCAGCGTGCCGATCCCCGTTCTGTTCGCCGTTCTGTGTGCGGCGTTCCTGCACGCGTCATGGAATGCACTGGTGCGCAGCAGCGGCGACCGGCTGCGTTCGGCCACGGTGCTGCAGATCGCGATCGGGCTGTTCGCGCTGCTGTTCCTGCCGGCTGCCGTGCCGATCGCGCCGGCGAGCTGGCTCTGCGTCGTCGCATCGGCCGTGATCCACGTCGTCTATACGCTGCTGCTCGTTCGTGCGTACGAACACGGCGACCTGAGCGTCGCGTATCCCGTCGCGCGCGGCACGGCGCCGCTGCTCGTCACGCTCGGCGCGGCGGCGTTTGCGGGCGAGCGCCTGAACATCGGCGCGCAATGCGGGCTCGTGCTGATCTGCGCAGGGATCATGGCGATCGGGCTGGAACGCCGGCGCGGCGCGCAACACCGGATGATGCAGGTGCTGCCGACCGCGTTCGCGACCGGCGTGTCGATCGCGGCGTACAGCGTGGTCGACGGGATCGGGGTGCGCGAGAGCGGCAGCACGGTCGGCTATACCGCGTGGATGTTCGTGCTGACGGGCGCGCTGATGGCCGCGTACTACCGGCTGCGGGCGGGGCCGCTGCGGTTGACGCAGGAGGTCGGCGAGACGGCGAAGGCCGCATGCGGCGGCGTGTTCGCGGCGCTCGCCTACGGCATCGTGATCTGGGCGATGGATCGCGCGCCGATGGGGCCGGTATCGGCGCTGCGGGAGACGAGCGTGGTGTTCGCGGCGCTGATCGCGCGCGTCTATCTCGGCGAGCGGCTGACGCCGCGCCGGGCGGCCGGTTGCGCGGTGATTGCAGCGGGAGCGTTGCTGATCGGTGCGTTCGAGGCGGCGAGCTGAACGCATCGGCCCCGCGCGCCGGGCGTGTCAGCCTTCCACCGGCATCGCGCTCGTGCACTTGATCTCGTCGAGGCACACGCTCGAATGCACGCCGCTCACGCCGGGAATGCGCATCAGCGTTTCGAGCAGGAAGCGCGATAGCCCTTTCAGATCGTGCGCGACGACCTTCAGCACATAGTCGATGTCGCCCGTCACCGAGAAGCATTCCTGGATCTGCGCGAGATCCGACACGAGTTTCTGGAACTTCGACAAATCGCGGATATGGCCGCGCTCCATCGTCACGTGCACGAACGCGGTGACGCCGAACCCGAGCGTATCGGGGCACAGCCGCGTTTCGTAACGGCGGATCGCGCCGATCTCCTCCAGCCGGCGGTGGCGTCGCAAGGTCTGCGCGGGCGACAGGCCGACCGCCTTCGCCAGGTCGAGGTTCGACGCGCGGCCGTTCTCCTGCAACACCGACAGCAAATGGCGATCGATGCGATCGAGGACCGGTTCAGGCATTTTTGTTTCCTCATCTGTCTCCTGGATGCAATCTTATCTCATAATGTAGGGTTTGCATGAGCGGGTTACGCAACCCGATTTCGCCGTCGCAACGCTAAACTGACGCCGGATTTTCGTGTGCGGCCGCAGCAATGCGGCGCGGGCAACGAGTCGGCGGTCGATCTGGCCGCCCGCCGACGCGAATCGGACGCCCCGCGCGAGGATTGCAGTCCCCCAACTCGGCGGCTCCACGAACGGCCGCCGGCACAGCAAAACAGCGCCCGGCACACCGAGGCGCGCCGCACCGCGTCAGGCGGAGGCGGACAGAGTGGAGAAGACATGGTTTCTGGAAACGAGAGCGACGGCCTGAAGCGCGGGCTGAAGAACCGGCACATCCAGCTGATTGCGCTCGGCGGCGCGCTCGGCACGGGGCTGTTCCTCGGCATCGCGCAGACGATCAAGATGGCCGGCCCGTCCGTGCTGCTCGGCTATGCGGTGGCCGGCATCGTTGCGTTCTTCATCATGCGCCAGCTCGGCGAGATGGTGGTCGACGAGCCCGTCGCGGGGTCGTTCAGCTATTTCGCGAACAAGTACTTCGGCCACTTCACCGGCTTCCTGTCCGGCTGGAATTACTGGGTGCTGTACATCCTCGTCAGCATGGCCGAACTGTCGGCCGTCGGGATCTACGTGCAGTACTGGTGGCCGGGCGTGCCGACCTGGGTGTCGGCGCTGGTGTTCTTCGTCGCGATCAACCTGATCAACCTGACCAGCGTGAAGTCGTACGGCGAGACGGAATTCTGGTTCTCGATCGTCAAGGTTGCCGCGATCGTCGGGATGATCGGCTTCGGCGGCTGGCTGCTCGCGAGCGGTCACGCAGGGCCGGAGGCAACCGTCCGGAACCTGTGGCAGCACGGCGGCTTCTTCCCGAACGGCGTGTCGGGCCTCGTGATGTCGATGGCCGCGATCATGTTCTCGTTCGGCGGGCTCGAGCTGGTCGGCATCACCGCGGCCGAGGCCGACGATCCGAAGCGCAGCATCCCGCGCGCGACCAACCAGGTCATCTATCGGATCCTGATTTTCTACATCGGCGCACTGGCCGTGCTGCTGTCGCTGTATCCGTGGGAGAAGGTCGTCAGCGGCGGCAGCCCGTTCGTGCTGATCTTCCACGCGCTGAGCAGCAACCTGGTCGCGAACGTGCTGAACGTCGTCGTGCTGACGGCCGCGCTGTCGGTCTACAACAGCGGCGTGTACTGCAATAGCCGGATGCTGTTCGGCCTCGCGCAGCAGGGCAACGCGCCGAAGGTGCTGTGCTCGGTGAACAAGCGCGGCATCCCGCTCGCGGCGCTCGGCGCATCGGCGCTCGCGACCGGCGTGTGCGTGCTGGTCAACTACTTCATGCCGGGCAAGGCGTTCGAGGTGCTGATGGGCCTCGTCGTGTCGGCGCTGATCATCAACTGGGCGATGATCAGCCTGATCCACCTGAAGTTCCGCCAGGCCAAGCGTGCTGCCGGGAAGGAGACTTCCTTCCGCAGTCTGGGCTATCCTTTCACGAATTACCTGTGCCTGGCGTTCATGGCCGGCATTCTCGTCGTGATGTACCTGACGCCGGATCTCCGCCTGTCGGTGTACCTGATTCCCGTATGGCTCGCGGTGCTCGCGATCGGGTATCGCTTCCGTCAGAAGAATGCGGGCTTTGCGGTGCACGACGGCGCTTCCGCACGCTGACGCAGGCCACGACCGACCCTTCTTCCAAACGAGACCGATTCAAGCCATGTTCGAACACATCGACGCGTACCCGGGTGACCCGATCCTGACGCTCAACGAGAACTTCCAGAAAGATCCGCGCGATCGGAAGGTCAACCTGAGCATCGGCATCTATTTCGACGCCGAAGGCCGGATTCCGGTGATGGGCGCCGTGCGCGAAGCCGAAACCGCGCTGCAGCGCGACAGCGGCCCGAAGCCGTACCTGCCGATGGTCGGCCTGGCCGCGTACCGCGACGCCGTGCAATCGCTGGTGTTCGGCGCCGATCACCCGGCCCGCGCGGCCGGCCGCATCGCGACGCTGCAGACGCTCGGCGGCTCGGGCGCGCTGAAGGTCGGCGCCGATTTCCTGAAGCGCTATTTCCCGGATTCGCAGGTGTGGCTCAGCGATCCGAGCTGGGAGAACCACCGCTTCATCTTCGAGCGCGCCGGCTTCACGGTGAACACGTACCCGTACTACGACGAGGCGACGGGCGGCCTGAAGTTCGACGCGATGCTCGCGGCGATCGACGCGCTGCCGGCGCGCAGCATCGTGCTGCTGCACGCGTGCTGCCATAACCCGACCGGCGTCGATCTCGACGAAGGCCAGTGGGAGAAGCTGATCGACGTGATCGAGGCGCGCGGGCTGCTGCCGTTCGTCGACATGGCGTACCAGGGCTTCGGCGCGGGCCTCGACGCGGACGCGTTCGCGGTGCGCGAGCTGGCCCGCCGCGGCGTGCCGACGCTCGTCGCGAATTCGTTCTCGAAGAATTTCTCGCTGTACGGCGAGCGCGTGGGCGGCCTGAGCGTCGTCTGCGAAGACGCGGCCGCGGCCGACCGCGTGCTCGGCCAACTGGCCGGCGCCGTGCGCTCGAACTACAGTAACCCGCAAACCTACGGCGCGAAGGTCGTCGCGGCCGTGCTCGGCACGCCGGCGCTGCGCAAGCAGTGGGAAGAGGAACTGTCGGCGATGTGCCGCCGTATCGCGCGGATGCGCCAGTCGATCCACGACGGCCTGCGCGACCACGTGAGCGGCGAAGCGCTCACGCGCTACGTGAAGCAGCGCGGGATGTTCACGTATACGGGCCTGACCGAATCGCAGGTCGACGCGCTGCGCGAGGTGCACGGCGTGTACATCCTGCGCTCGGGCCGGATGTGCGTCGCGGGCCTGAACGACTCGAACGTCGGCATCGTCGCGGATGCGATCGGCAAGGTGCTGAAGAGCGGCGTCTGAACGCGGCGCGGCGGCGCGCCACGCACGATGCGGAACCGGCTGTATCCCGTCGCGGGAGCAGCCGGTTTTTTGTTGGGCGGCCGTCATGTGCGGTGCCCGGCTGACGCGCGGGCAGACGCGGCGGTACGATCACGGGATCGCATGCAAGACAGGGGAGCAGAGGAGCGACATGGGCATTCGGATCATCCAGCTCGGCACGCCGCGCGCGGCCGGCGAAGGCCTGCGGATCGGCACGGTGCGGCGGCCGCCGCGCGGCGTGCCGAAGGCGGAATTCGCGTCGCGCAACTACTATGATGTATGGTTGCCGACGCTGTCGCCGAGCCCCGAGCTCGTCGCGCAGGCGCAGGCCGCCGAAACCGACGCCGAATGGAAGGCGTTCAAGCGCCACTTCCGCGCGGAGATGGCGCACGGCGATCCGGCGAAGGTGCTGGACCTGCTGGCCGCGCTGTCGGCAACCACCGCGCTCTCGATCGGCTGCTACTGCGACGACGAGCGCCGTTGCCACCGAAGCGTGCTGCGCGAGCTGCTCGCGGAGCGCGGCGCGGCGATCGAGCCCGACGCGGGCTGAAGCGGCGTCGGGCGGCCGCACCGCGATCGTGCGGTGCAGCGAACCGGTTGACGTGGGTCAAGCGCGCGGTCGCGCGCACCACTATGCTCTCGTCATGGAGCCATCGCGACGATGACAGGCCGACAGATGCACATCACTTTCCCGCCCGAGCCGCCGGAATACTGCGCGCGCGACCTGGTCGTCGCGTTTTCCGCGCTGGTCGACGGGCGTTGTGTCCAGTGCGCGGTCACCGCCGAGGCGCTGGAAGACCATTTCGGCGCGCGGTCGCTGCTCGAACGCGATCTGCTGAGCGCATTCGACGCGCACCGGCCGGCCATCGAGGCGATGGCACGACGAATGCTCGAGGAAATCGGCGGCCGGCCGGTGCTGCTGCACAGCGGGCACTTTCGGCTCGAAGGCTGATACCGCAGGAGGGCGCATGACACTGCAGGGCAACATTCACGAACGCGACTGGTCGGTCGAAGTGGAGACGCGCCCGTGCGAATCGGGCGAGTTCCGCTGCCGCGTGTCGGTCGAGCACGGCGCCGGCGCCGCGCGGTTTCATCATACGTTCGAGCACAGCCACGCGTATCCGACGGAGCGCGAGGCGATGATCGAAGGGTTGCGGGCCGGCATGACGTGGATCGAGATGAAGGCGTCGCAGACCTTCAACGTATGAACGGTTCCGCGCCGGCGACGCGCGGGCAGGCCATCGGCCGGCCGCGATCGAAACATGCGCGCCGCGCCACGGGAAACACGTGCTGCGCCATCGTGAGGCGGCCGGCACATGCAAGGCGGTCGACGAGCAGGCGGCCACGTCAGGAGGGCGACATGGGCATGGGCATGCAGATCGCCTGTCTCGGATTCACGGGGTCGGCAGCGATCGAAGCCGAAGCCGGCGCGCAACTGGTGCGGTTCGAACGGTTTCGCGCGTTGATCGATGGCTGCCAACTCGCGATCGAATCGCGCATGGTGGCCGATGGCGTGCGTCTGTACGACGTGCGGCTAGACCTGACGATGCACGACGCAGCGCTCCGATCGCTGCCGCCGTGCGTCGGCGCCGACGTGGACGATGCGCTGCGCCGCGCGTTCGCGCAGGCCGAGCAGGCGTTGATCGCGTGGCAGGCGGGCGCCGCAACGGCGGCGCTGCGCGACGCGGCGACGGGCGACACGATGCGGTAATGCCGCGCCGGCGGTGGTGCGCCGTACGTCAGACCTGCGCGAGCGCTTGCGCGTCGATGATGCGCACGCGCTTGCCGCGCGTTTCGACGAGCGCTTCGCGATGGAACCGCGAGAACATCCGGCTGACGGTTTCGAGCTTCATCCCGAGATAGCAGCCGATTTCCTCGCGCGTCATCCGCAGGTTGAATTCCGTCGCCGAATAGCCGCGCGCCTCGAACCGCGACGACAGGTTCAGCAGGAAATGCGCGACGCGCTGCTCGGCCGACATCGTGCCGAGCAGCAGCATCTGGCTCGATTCGCGGACGATTTCGCTGCTCAGCATCTGGTAGAGGAAGTGCTGCATCGGCTTCATTTCGCGGCACGCGGCTTCGAGCGCGCCGAACGGAATGATGCACACCACGCTGTCTTCCAATGCGATCGCGTCGCAGCAGTGCTGGCCGCCGCCGATGCCGTCCATCCCGAGCGTTTCGCCGGCGATCTGGAAGCCCGTCACGTGCTCGCGGCCGTCGCGATGCATCATCACCGTCTTGAACGAACCCGCGCGCACCGCATAGATGCTCTGGAACGGATCGTCGGTGCGAAACAGCGCGTCGCCCTGGCGAACCTGTCGCGTCGTGCAGATGATCGCGTCGAGACGGCCGTATTCGGCGGCCGTCAGGTGCGGCGGCAGGCACATCGAGCGCATCGCGCACGCCGAGCAGCGGGCGGCCGGATGCTTGATGGCGTCGGCGCGTGCGGCCGGGCGCAGGGCAATCGTGGGCCGGGATACGACGGACACGTCGGCGGCGCAGGCGGTGGCGGTGGACATGAGTCGCTCCGGCTCGTCAGGGGCGGTGCACGCGAGCGTGCACCAGGGATTCGATGACACGGCACGCGGCGTCGAATTCGACCGTCTTGTCGAAGAAATAGTCGGCTCCCGCCGTCGCGCATGCCTCCCTGAATGCCGGCGCCGAGTGATTCGTCAGCACGATCGTGACGATGCGCGGCGTGGCCTTCGACAGCATCCCGATCAGGTCGAGGCCGCTGCCGTCCGCGAGCCGCACGTCGACGATCACCACGTCCGCGCGACTGCTGCGGATATGCGTCCACGCGTCCTGGCCGTCTTCCGCTTCGCCCACGACGACGACGCCGCGGATCGCGCCGACGAGCAGCGCGATCCGCTGGCGAACGGCGACTGCGTGATCGACGAGGAACACCCTGAGCGCGGTGGGTGACAGGCTGGCATTCATGCCGGCAGTATCGTGTTGCGCCGCCGAAATTGAAATCGGCCGAATTGGAACTTCGTGTAGGCCGCGTCGACACGGTGTAGGGCGTTTCCTACACCGCGTACGGGAAACCGCCGGCGTGGCTCCGGCGATGCGATGCCGCGCGTGCGGCGTGAACGGTTGCGCGTGCGGGTCAGCCGGCGCGGCGCGCGGCCAGCGCGTCGCGCGCGGTGCGGCACGCGGCCAGGTCCCACGCGGCGCAGCCGACGCTCTTGAACAACAGCGGGCCGCCGCGGGCGAACGTGCCGTTCAGCACGTCGGCGAGCGATGCGACGTGCCGCCAGTCGACCTGCGCAACGATCAGATCGCCGGCTTCGTGGCGCGCGCCGGCCGGATCGTCGACGACGAGCCGGCTGCCACGCACCGTGCTCGCGTCGATCTCGGCGGCATCCGCGGTGAACGCGCCGACGCCGACCACGAGCCGGCCTTCGCGCGCGGCTTCGCGGTAGACGGGCGTGCGGCTCGTCGTCAGCGTGACGACCACGTCGATCGCATCGGGAACCGCATCGCCGTCGAGCGGCACGAGTCGCGGTGCATGCGTGCGGTGGGCGGCGCAGAAGGCGGCCGCGCTGTCCGCTGTCGTGCCGCGCACGTGAAGGCGCGCTTCCGGAAAGATCGCCGCGAGCGCTTCCGCGTGATTGGCCGCCTGCTTGCCGGTGCCGATCAGCAGGATGTCGCGGGGTGCGGCGCCATGCAGTGCCTGGATGCCGAGCGCGGTGATCGCCGCCGTGCGGCGGCCGGTGACCGTCGGGCCGTCGAGCGCGAAGCGCATTGCGCCGGTGGTGGCGTCGTACGCGGTGACCTGGCCGAGGATCGTCGGCAGCCCACGTGCGCCGTTGCCGGGGCACACGTTCACGAGCTTGTGGCTCGCCAGGTCGTGGGCGCTCGACGGCATTGACAGCATCACGCCGCCGCCTTGCAGCGGCACGACCAGGCGTTCGGGGCTGACGATGTCGCCCGCCGCATATTCGACGACCGCTTGCCTGAGCGTGGCGAGCAGCGCCGGGTAGTCGAGCAGCGCGGCCGTGTCGGTCGCGTCGAAAACGGGAAGCGGGGAAGAGGCGGTCATCGTGTACGTCGTGGGCGTCGGTGAGCGTGAACGGCGGACGCATGCCGCGCCCGCCACAGATCTGCCGGATACCGTGACACAGGGCAGTGGATCGAATCTATACCACTTTCTGGCGCACCCGCAACCCAGAAAATAAAGCGTTTCGTGGATTTTGGTTCTAATATCTGGCCAGAAGGCTCGCCGCTGCCGCGCTGGCCGCGCCGCTCCGGTATAGTGCGAACCCATTCCAGATCCACGCCCGCGAACGGGCAGGAGCCATACGATGATGTCCGCGCGTCCCGACTCACTCGAAGGCGGTTTCAGGCCGCTGCAGATCTACGAGCAGGTAGCCGAAAAGATCCGCGACGAGATCCGCGCGGGACGCTACGCGGCCGAATCGCGGCTGCCGTCCGAGCGCGAGCTCGCGGCGCTGTTCCAGGTTGGCCGGCCGGCCGTGCGCGAAGCGCTCGGCGCGCTGCAGAACGAAGGGCTCGTGTTCACGAAGCGCAATTCGGGCACCTACGTCGTCGCGGCGCCGCTCGACGTGCTCGCGCAGCGCGGCGACGCGCACACGGCATCAGAGGCCGACTTCAGCCCGACGTCGACGCTCGACGTGCGGCTGATCCTGGAGCCCGCGATCGCGCGCCTCGCGGCCGCCCATGCCCGCGCCGACGCCGGCGCCGAGCGCTATCTCGCGCAGATGGAAACCATCACCGACGTCGACGATCCGCACCAGCGTGCGCTGTGGAACGAGAGCGACCGGCTGTTCCACCGGCAGCTCGCGCTGATGACCGGCGATGCGCTGATCGTGAAGATCGCGGACGAAGTCGCGAAGACGATGGACCAGCCGCTGTGGAAGCGGCTGAAGGACGACGGCATCTACGACGCGGGCCGGATCCGCCTCTATGTATCCGAGCACCGGCTGATCTACGAGGCGATCGTGTCCGGCGACGCCGATGCGGCCGCGTTCTATGTCGAACAGCACATTCGCCGCGTGCGGCGCGATATCGCGCCGAAGTAGCACGCCTGCACGCACTTCTATCTGGTCCTATAAATGACCAAAATATCCGGAATTATTTTGAAATTGCTTGCGATGCGACCACGTGTGTCCTACATTGGTTTCACACAAAACCAATCAGGAGACATCATGCGACACCTCACGACCGTGCTCTCGGTGGCTGCTGCCGTCGGCGCGCTGACTTCCGCGCACGCGCAGGAAGTCGTGACGATCGGCCATTCGGCGCCGCTGACGGGCCCGCAGGCCGCCAACGGCAAGGACAACGAAAACGGCGCGCGGCTCGCGGTGGACGAGCTCAACAAGGCCGGCGTGAAGGTCGGCGGGAAGACCGTTACGTTCAAACTGGTTTCCGAGGACGATCAGGCCGATCCGAAAGCCGGCGTACAGGTCGCGCAGAACCTCGTCGACAAGGGTGTCGTCGCGGTGCTCGGGCCGTACAACTCGGGCGTCGCGATTCCGGCCTCGCGCGTGTATGCGAACGCCGGCGTGCCGATCCTGCCGGTCGCGTCGAACCCGGCACTCACGCGGCAGGGTTTCAAGAACATCTTCCGGATCGGCGCGAGCGACGAGCAGCTCGGCGGCACGATGGCCACGTTCGCCGCGAAGACGCTGAACGCGAAAACCGCCGCCGTGATCGACGATCGCACCGCATACGGGCAGGGCGTCGCCGAGCAGTTCATGAACGTCGCGAAGGCGAACGGCATCAAGATCGTCGACCAGGAATACACGAATTCGTCGGCCACCGATTTCCTCGGCATTCTCACCAAGATCAAGGCCGCCAACCCCGACGTGATCTTCCTCGGCGGCTATGCGGCGCAGGGCGCGCCGATGGCCAGGCAGATGAAGCAGCGGGGCTTGCGCGCGAAGCTGCTCGGCGGCGACGGCATCTGCTCGGCCGACATGGGCAAGGTCGCGGGCGAGGCGGCGTCGATCGTCTATTGCGCGCAGGGCGGTGTCGCGCTCGAGAAGACGCCGGCCGGCCGCGAATTCCTGAAGAAATACCACGACGCCTATCACACCGATACGCAAGTCTACGGCGTCAATTACTACGACGGCGTGAAGCTGCTCGCCGACGCGATGGTCAAGGCCGGCACGACCACCGACAAGGCGAAGCTGATCGCGCAGCTCGCGAAGTCGAGCTACGCGGGTGTCGCGGGCACCTATTCGTTCGACGCGAACGGCGACCTGAAAGGCGCGCCGACCACCGTCTACGTGATCCGCAACGGGCTGCCGCAACCGTACGCGAAGTAATCGCCGCACCCACCCGTCACCGGACGGCGGCCGCGCCGCCGTCCTTCGTTTCAACGCATTCGATCCCCATGAAAATTTCCCGCTCCCTTTCCACCGTCGAAGCGCACACCGGCGGCGAGGCGTTCCGCATCGTCACGAGCGGGCTGCCGCGGCTGCCCGGCGACACGATCGTCCAGCGCCGCGCGTGGCTCAAGGAGAACGCCGACGAGATCCGCCGCGCGCTGATGTTCGAACCGCGCGGCCATGCCGACATGTACGGCGGCTACCTGACCGAGCCCGTGTCGCCGCATGCGGATTTCGGCGTGATCTTCGTGCACAACGAAGGCTACAGCGACCATTGCGGACACGGCGTGATCGCGCTGTCGACGGCGGCCGTCGAACTCGGCTGGGTGCAGCGCACGGTGCCGGAGACGCGGGTCGGCATCGACGCGCCGTGCGGCTTCATCGAGGCCTTCGTCAAATGGGACGGCGAACATGCCGGGCCCGTGCGCTTCGTCAACGTGCCGTCGTTCATCTGGCGGCGCGACGTGTCGGTCGACACGCCGTCGTTCGGCACCGTGACCGGCGACATCGCGTATGGCGGCGCGTTTTATTTCTATGTCGACGGCGCGCCGTTCGACCTGCCGGTGCGCGAATCGGCGGTCGAAAAACTGATCCGCTTCGGCGCGGAAGTGAAGGCGGCCGCGAACGTGAAGTATCCGGTCGTGCATCCGGAGATCCCGGAAATCAACCACATTTACGGCACGATCATCGCGAACGCGCCGCGCCACGCGGGTTCGACGCAGGCGAACTGTTGCGTGTTCGCGGATCGCGAGGTCGACCGCTCGCCGACCGGTTCCGGCACCGGCGGGCGCGTCGCGCAGCTCTACCAGCGCGGGCTGCTCGCGGCGGGCGACACGCTCGTCAACGAATCGATCGTCGGCACGGTCTTCAAGGGGCGCGTGCTGCGCGAAACGACGGTCGGGGACATCCCGGCCGTCATCCCGGAAGTGGAGGGCAGCGCGCATATCTGCGGGTTCGCGAACTGGATCGTCGACGAGCGCGATCCGCTCACGTACGGATTTCTCGTACGCTGAGCCGCAGCGCCGGTCGCGCCGCCGTCGCGTCCTCGCTGCGACCTCGCCGCGCGGCGTTCAGGTTGTGGTACCAGGTTTGGCGCGTCGTTCCGGTCGCGGAGCACGCGCCTTTTTTGCGTCGGCGCCGTCGCGAAACCGCATCGCCGTGTGCCCGCCCGGCGCCGCCGCGGGTCGGACGGCCGCGCGAGTTTGGTACGATGCAGCCTTTTCAGCCGAGCTCCACCCGCGTGAATCGCCGAAACGTGTCGTCAGTGCGTGACTTGTGTGCCAGATGGGTCGCGCGCGCTCAACCTGTCGCGGCAGCCGCCGTCGCGCGGGTCAAGCCTCTCGCCGCCGCCGCGTGGCACCATGTCCGCCACCCGACGCGCCGCGGCGTGCTGCTCACCGCCGCCGCCGTGCCGGCGCTGTTCGCGGCGTATGTGGTCGTGCTCGTTCCGTTCACGCCGGGCATCGGCGACATCCGCAAGGCGCGCGTCGACCAGCCGGCGCAGGTGCTGTCGGCCGACGGCAAGCTGCTGGCCGAATTCAAGCCGTCGAACCGGGAATGGGTGCCGCTCAAGCAGATCTCGCCGCACATGGTCGACGCGCTGATCGCGACCGAGGATCACCGCTTCTACGCGCACCACGGCCTCGACTGGAAGCGCACGGCGTCGGCCGCGCTCCATACGTTCTCGGGCAGCCGCCAGGGCGGCTCGACGATCACGCAGCAGCTCGCGCGCAACCTGTATCCGGACGAGATCGGCCGCGCGCCGACGCTCACGCGCAAGGTGAAGGAGGCGATCACCGCGCTGAAGATCGAGGCCGTCTACAGCAAGGACCAGATCCTCGAGACCTACCTGAACACGGTGCCGTTCCTGTACAACGCGTACGGCGTCGAGATGGCCGCGCGCACCTATTTCGACAAGTCGGCCGACGAACTCGACGTGCTCGACAGCGCGACGCTCGTCGGGATGCTGAAGGGCAACAGCTACTACAACCCGGTGCTGAACCCCGAGCGCGCGCTGCAGCGGCGCAACACGGTGCTCGGCCAGATGGTGAAGTACGGCAAGCTGTCGCCGGCGCAGTTCGCGCAGTTGCAGCGCCGGCCGCTGCGCATCGACTTCGAACGCCAGAAGGAGCCGCCCGGGCCGGCGCCGCATTTCGCGCAGCAGTTGCGCAAATGGCTGATCGCGTGGGCCGACCGCAACGACTACAACATCTACTCGGACGGGCTGATCGTGCGCACGACGATCGATTCGCGCCTCCAGCAGATGGCGACGCAGGCGCTCACGCTGCAGGGCAATCAGTTGCAGGGCATCGCGAACAACGCATGGAGCGGCCGCGACGGCTGCGGCACCGACAACGAGGTGTTCCGCACCTTCATGCGCGAATCGCCCGAGTACAAGGCGGCGCAGGACGCCGGCAAGGACGACGCGGCGGCGATGAAGATGCTCGCGGCCGACCGCGGTTTCCTGCATGCGCTGTGCAAGGCGAAGACCGACGTGCAGGCCGGCTTCCTCGCAATCGATCCGCGCGACGGGCAGATCCGCGCGTGGGTCGGCAGCCGCGACTTCACCCGTGAGCCGTTCGACCACGTCGCGCAGGCGCGGCGCCAGCCGGGCTCGACGTTCAAGCCGTTCGTCTATGGCGCCGCGTTTGCGAGCGGGATGAAGCCGGACGACACGTTCATCGACCAGCCGGTCGAGATCCCGTTGAAAGGCGGCGAGATCTGGCGGCCGAACGACGAAGTGCCGCCTACGGGCAAGCCGATGACCTTGCGCGACGCGGTCGCGCTGTCGCGCAACCGGATCACCGCGCAGGTGATGGAGAAGATCGGCCCGGCCGCCGTCGCGCGGCTGGCGCGCGACATGGGCGTGCGCGAAAGCCCGCTCGAACGCGTGCCGTCGCTCGCGCTCGGCACGAGCCCGGTCACGCTGAAGGAAATGGTCGCCTCGTACGCGACGATCGCGAACGGCGGGCTGTACGTCGAGCCGCAGATGGTCACGCGCATCGAGAATCGCCAGGGCGACGTGCTCGCCGAATACGCACCGGCGCCGCCCGAGCGCGCGCTCGATGCCGAAACCGACAAGATGCTGCTCGACGTGATGCGCGATGTCGTCACGCGCGGCACGGGCGGCAGCATCCGCACGCGCTTCGGCATCCGCGGCGACGTGGCCGGCAAGACCGGCACGACGCAGGACAATGCGGACGGCTGGTTCATCCTGATGCAGCCGGGCCTCGTCGCCGGCGCGTGGGTCGGATTCGACGACGGCCGCGTGACGCTGCGCAGCGACTACTGGGGGCAGGGCGCGCACAGCGCGCTGCCGATCGTCGGCGATTTCTTCCAGCGCGCGCAGCGCGCCCGGATCGTCGATACCAAGGCGAAATTCGATACCGAGCCGTCGCCGGGCTGGTTCGCGTCGCTGCGCGAGCGCGCGGCCGACCTGTTCGACACGTGGTTCCCGCCCGAGCCGAAGAAGGTGCCCGTGCCGGTCAGGACGCAGCGTATCGAGCGCCCGGCCGAGGCCGACGAGGGGGCGGCATCGGCGGCATCCGCCGCATCGGCGCCGGATGCCGCATCGGGCGGTATCGTCGAGGAATGGGTGCCGGCATCCGAAGTGGCCGCGTCGGCCGCCGCGCTGTCGGCGGGCGCCTCGCAACTGCAGCCGCAGCCTGCGCCGCCGCCGGCAGGCGCCAGTGCGACGAGTGGAAGCAGCGCCGGTATCGGCGTCGCCCCTTCGGCCGTGCCGGCTCCGCCGCCGTCGGTGCCGATGCCGGCCGCGCCCGATCCGACCGGCGCTTCGCAGTAACGAAGCCGTGTCGCGGCATTCGGCGCGCAGGCGGCGATAATCGTCTGACGAAACGACTTATTCCCGCTCGATTGTACGGTTTCGATCAACAGTGAATTTGCGATTTAAGTATTTACCCTGATAGCCGAGCCTCCTAGACTTCTACTCATGCGCAACGACCTCGAGTCCGAAGCGCCTGACAAAACAATCCCGGAGGTAACGCATCATGAAATCGCTGATCAAGGCAGTTGCACTGGCCGCCCTGGTGGCCGCACCGGTCGTCTCGTTTGCCCAATCGAACCAGCAGCCGCTGACCCGCGCGCAGGTGCGCGCCGAGCTGGTCCAGCTCGAAAAGGCCGGCTACAACCCGAACGACTGGATGAACTATCCGGAAAACATCCAGGCCGCCCAGGCCAAGATCGCCGCGCAGAACGCCGGTGCGCAAGCCGACGCAACCGGCTACGGTTCGAACCCGGTCGCGACGTCGCAGTCGGGCCAGCGCGCGGTCGTGCCGGCCGTGAGCGACCGCTCGTCGGTGTACTTCGGCCACTAAGCCAGCCGTCGTTTCGCGGCCTTGAAGGCCGCGGCTGACGTCGTATCGAAAGCCCGCACTCGGTTCAGTTCCGAGTGCGGGCTTTTTCCATGATACGAAGCTCAGCGAACCGGCGCACACGGCGGGCGAAATCGTCGGCCGGGCAATCCGATATTTGCCGATGCCGGAGGTCTCTCTTCCCATGGGTTCGTTCGGGCCGACGCCGGGAAGTCTCTCTTTCCATGGGTTCGTTCGAGCAAGATCCGCGGGCAATCGACCGCGACCACCTGCAGCACCCGAGACCGCGATTGCGGTGCATGCGCAATCGTTCCCGAGCGAGTGTCCGGCTGCAACCCCGGCCCCCCGCTGACAATCCGCCGCGCGTGCGCTAGCATCGCGGTCGATGTTGCCGCGGGGAGCGCGGCCAATCCACACGGGGCGCCGCAGGGCACCGGGTTTCCAACTTCAACGAACAACAAGGAGCATCCATGCGTGTCTTGACCGGTCTGCTGGGCTCGCTGGCGCTGGTGGCGAGCGTCGCCCATGCGCAGGCGAATTGTGCGGACGCGACGGATCAGGCGACGATGACGGCGTGTGCCGATCGCGCGTACAAGAAATCCGACGGGGAACTGAACCGGACTTACCAGGCCGTCACCGCGCGCCTGCGCGATGCGCGTCCGCTTGCCGACAAGCTCGTGAATGCACAGCGCGCGTGGATCGCGTACCGCGATGCCGAATGCCATTTCTCGAGCGCGAATGCCGAGGGCGGCAGTGCGTATCCGATGGTCGTATCGACCTGCCTCGACGATTTGACGAAAGCGCGCACCGAAACGCTGAAGGGCTATTTGTCCTGCGAGGAGGGCGACCTCGCGTGCCCGGTGCCCGCGAAGTAACGATCACGCGCGGGCCCGTCGAGGCCCGCACTACACTGGCTAGACGTCGTCCGCTACACGTCGCCGTTACACGTCGTCCGTTACACGTCGTCCGTTACACGTCGTCCGTTACACGTCGTCCGTTACACGTCGTCCGTTACACGTCGTCCGTTTCGTCGAGCAGCTTGTGCCGCATTGCGTAACGCACGAGCGCCGCTTCGTGCGGCATCTGCATCTTTTCGAGAATCCGCGTCTTGTAGGTGCTGACCGTCTTCGCGCTCACGCACAGCGCATTCGCGATCTCGGTCAGCGTCTGGCCGGCGGCGATCCGCCGGAACACGTCGAATTCGCGGTCCGACAGCCGCTGGTGCGGCAGCGTTTCGGCCGGCTCGTTCAGGCTCTGCGCGAACTGCTCGGCCATCGCGAGGCTCACGTAGACGCCGCCCGACGCCACTTTCGCGACCGCGCCGACCAGCTCCGCGCTCGCGCTTTCCTTCGTCAGATAGCCGGACGCGCCCGCGCGGAACGCGCGCACCGCGTATTGCTGCTCCGCGTGCATCGTCAGCACCAGCACGCGCAGCGCGGGTTTCTCGTCCTTGATCTGCTTGATCAGCTCGACGCCGTTGCGGCCCGGCATCGACAGGTCGAGCACGAGTACCTGCGCGGGCGTCGCACGCACCAGCGCGATCGTCGACGGGCCGTCGCAGGCTTCGCCGGCCACCTCGAAACCGGTGGCGTTCTGGAGGATGTGCCGCAGACCGTCGCGTACGAGCGTATGGTCGTCGGCGATGAGCACCTTGATCATGTGATGAGCGTGTCCTGTTGAACGGTGCCGAGCGGAAACGCGACGGTAATCGAGAAGCCGCGCGCGAGCGCGGTGTCGATCGTCACGGTGCCGCCCAGCATGTGTGCGCGTTCGCGAATGCCGATCAGGCCGAACGACTTGTCCTCGTGGGCCGGACCGCCGGGCGCCGCGCCGCGGCCGTTGTCCGCGACGCGCAGCACGCAAAAGCCTTCCTCGATGTCGAGCCGCAACGTCACGCGCGTCGCATCCGCATGACGCGCGACGTTCGTCAGCGCTTCCTGGACGATGCGGAACAGCGTGGTCGCGCCCGTACTGGTGAACGTGAGGCCGCCCGTTTCGATGTGACGCTCGACATCGATCCCGTAGCGGTTCGTGAAATCGTTCGCGAGCCATTCGATCGCGGGCACGAGGCCGAGATCGTCGAGCATCACCGGCCGCAGGTCGGCCGCGATGCGCCGCACCGACGCGACCGTCGCGTCGATCAGCCGCCGCATGCCTTGCAGATGCAATTGCACGCCTTCGTCGGGCTGCGCGCGGCCGGGCATGCGCAATTGCTGCTCGACGACGGACAGGTCCATCTTCAACGCGGTGAGCTGCTGCCCGAGGTCGTCGTGCAGCTCGCGCGCGATGCGGGTTTTTTCCTCTTCGCGCACGTTCTGCAGGTTCGCGGACAATTCGCGCAATTCCTCGCGCGATTGCTTCAGCGCGTTCTCGGCCCGCTGCCGCTCGGTGATGTCGCGCAGCATCACCGTATAAAGCTTGCCCGACGCGTCGCGGATCTGCGAGATCGACGCTTCGATCGGGAATTCCTCGCCGTTGGCCCGCAGCCCGAACAGCACGCGCTGGCGGCCCATCTGCCGCTCCGACACGCCCGTCACGCCGAACTGGTCGACGTGCTTCGCATGTGCGGCGCGGAACCGCTCGGGAATGAAGCGCGACAGCGGCGCGCCGATCGCCTCCATCGCGGACACGCCGAACACCTGTTCGGCCATCGGATTGAAGATCACGACCTTCTGCGTTTCGTCGATCGTGATGATCGCTTCCATCGACGAACGGATGATGCCCATCATCCGCGCCTCGTTGAGGATGCCGCGGCTGCTCGCGCCGGCATCGGCGCGCCCGCGCAGCAGCGCATGGACGAGCGCCGCGAACCCGAACGACGCGATCAGCCCGGCGGCGAGCACGGTGCCGGCCGCACGCTGCGCGCCGGTCGCGCTCGGCCGGCCGTCCGCGGAATAGGCAAGCGTCAGCGCGGTGCCGCCGAAATTCAGCACGTCGGTGCGCCGCATCAGGTCGGGCGACGCCGACGCTTCGTCGGTCGTCGTCTCGACGCTGACGATCGCGCGCGAATCGCCGCCGGCGGTCATCCGCAGATCGATCCCGCGCTCCGCGTCGAGCGCGCGCTCGACCAGGCGCCGCGCGCTCAGCGCCGCGAACAGCATTCCGTCGGCGCCGGCTTCGCGCGTGCCGGACGGCGTGGCGGCGGCCAGCGGCGAGGTCGTTACGGGCAGGAACAGCGTCAGGGTGCGTGCGTCGTGGGAGCTGTCGTCGTCGGCGGGGTGGACGCCGAGCGCGATATCGCCGGTCCGCAGCGCACGCGTGAGCGGCGCCGCGTCGAACGCGCCGAAGCGCACGACCGGCGCGTTCGACGCGGGGGCGCTGAGCGTCGCCGCCGCGAGCGCATCGGCCGGCAGCGGCTTCGTGCCGGCCAGCGCACCGCGCGCCGCGGGCGTCAGCGGTGCATAGCCGATCTGCCGGACCGGCGAGCGGCCGCTGTCGAGATCGAGCGTTTCCGCATACCGGCGCCATTGGCCGGGCGTCATGTCCGGCACAAGGCCGAACGCGCCGCGCGCGCCTTCGAGCACGGCGGCACCGGCCTGCAGTTCATGCCGCAGCATCGCGGTCACGTGCGTCGTGCGGCGTTCGAAACGCGTGTGAACGGCGCCTTGCCACTGCTCGCGCACCAGGAGCGCGACACCGAGCGATAGCACCGCACCCGCGCACAGCGTAACGACGCCGGTCGCGAGTGGCTGGCGTAACATGATCTGAAGGCGCGTGGGCCCTCGGGCGTCCCGCGTCGGGGTTCCACTGGCGGTCATTCGATGGCCATTCTGTTGTTCGGACTACCCGGGGCACTCGGGCAGCGCGGCAAAACCGGGGAAAACTCGCACCGGCTGCATGCAACGATTATTTTCAAGATGAAATTGTGCGCGTTTTATACGTTTTTTGTAATGGGGTCGGTTGAAATTGCAGCAAACGCGTGAAGCAGCGCGCGCCGGCCGCGGTTGACGCGCGTCAACGCACGCGCCGGCACGTGGGGCAGACTGTTCGGCAGGCAAGCCGGCGCCGGGCCGGCTTGCGATGACGGGCCGTCGTTGCGCAACGCGCGACGCCTGCCCGGTCGGAGGGGCGGACCATGTACAAGCGGATTTTCGTCGGGCTCGACGGCAGCCCGAGCGCGCGTCTCGCGCTGAACGAGGCGATCCGGATCGCGACGGCGTCCGGCGGCGAAGTGACGTGTGCGTACGTCGTCGAACATCGGCCGCAGCTCGTCGACGTCGACGCCGGCTTCGCCGCCGAGCACGACGGCGATGTCGCCGCGACCGATGCCGCGACGCCGGTACTCGACGCAGCGAAAGCGATGCTCGCGCAGCAGCATGTGCGAGGCACGGTGCGTGCGCTCGACGCGTACGGCGAGGACATCGCGACGGTGCTGATGCGTACCGCGGCCGAAGCCGACGCCGATCTGATCGTGATGGGCACGAGCGGGCGGCACGGCCTGCGCAGGCTGTTGCTCGGCAGCGTGGCGGAATCGCTGCTGCGTGCGGCCGACCGGCCGGTGCTGCTGGTACGGCACGACGAGGCGGGCACGTCGGCGGCTGCGTGACCGACGCGGTACGGCGGGCCGATGCGGCAGCAGCGCGCGCAGTTGGCGGGCTGCCGCGCGGCATTCCGGACTTCTTGCGTGAGCAGGTGTGCTGCGTCGTCGAATCGCCCAACACGGCGCGGCGAGCAGCGCCGATACGCATCGCCGATACGCGATTGCGCGTCCGCAGTTGCATCCCGGCATGCAGTTCTGGCAGCATCGGCCGGTGTCCGCTCGATCGCCGCGTGCATGGCAGCCGCGATCGACGCAGGGGCATCCGGCGGCACCCGGGCGCATGAATCGCGATCGGACAGTCGGCCGGATGCCGGTTTTCTACCTTACCGACGTCATCCGCCATGCCGATTTCCGCGACCGACCTGATTCGCCAGTTCGACCTGCAGCCGCATCCCGAAGGCGGCTATTTCCGTGAAACCTACCGCGCGACCGAGTCGGTCGTGCGCCCGTCCGACGGCGCGCCGCGTGCCGCGTCGACCGCGATCTACTACCTGCTGTGCGACGGCGCGTATTCGTCGTGGCATCGCATCCGTTCCGACGAAGTCTGGCATTTCTACGCGGGCGATCCGATCGAAGTGTGGGTGCTCGATGCGCGCGACGGGCTGACGATCCACCGGCTCGGCAACCCGCTCACCCATCCGGGCACCGTGTTCCAGACGGTCGTGCAGGCCGGAAGCTGGTTCGGCGCGCGCTGCGCGTCGCCGCAGCACGTCGCGCTCGTCGGCTGCACGGTTGCGCCCGGATTCGAGTTCGCGGAGTTCGAGCTGGCGGATGCGGCCGCGCTGGCGGCCGAGTTTCCCGACTACGCGGAACATATCGCACAACTCGCGCCGCGCTCCGACGTGTGACCGTCACGGTCGCGTCACGCCGCGCGCAAAGCCCGCGCCGCCGGCCGGTGTTCCGCGCGAGCGAGGCCAAACCCGTTTAGAATGCGCATGATGCATCGGTCGATCGCGGACGTGCCGCGGCGGCCGTTGCGCCGCCGTACCGACGGCCCTGTCGCGCGGCCCGCATGTCTTCCAGGAGCGCCGCCGTGTGGCACTTTCCCATCGCTATTCCATCGTCGCTCGGCCCGTGGGCCGTGTTCGCGAGCGTGTTGATCACGCAGCTCGGCGTGCCGGTGCCGGCCGTGCCGATGCTGATTCTCGGCGGCACGATGGCGGCGATGGGGCAGGCGTCCTGGGTCAGCATGTTCGCGGCGGCGATCGGCGCGACGATGCTGGCCGATTCCCTTTGGTTCTTCATGGGCCGCACGCGCGGCCGGCGCCTGCTGAACGGCCTCGTGCGCTTCTCGCTTTCGCTCGACACGACGCTGCGTTTCGCGCGTAACGTATTCGAAAGGTACGGCGCGCCGCTGCTCGTGCTGTCGAAATTCCTGCCGGGCCTTGGCCTCGTGTCGGCGCCGCTGCTCGGCACGACCGCGATCGGCGTCGGCGTATTCCTGTTCTGGGATCTGGCGGGCGCGTCGCTGTGGGCGGCGTTCTGGCTGATCGGCGGCGCGGCCATTCACGACCAGATCGTCCAGTTCGTGCTGTGGGTGCGCGCGAGCGGCGGCACGATTCTCGACGCGTTTCTCGCGATCTTCATCACGTTCCTGCTGTACCGCTGGGTGCGTCGCGTGCAGTTCCGCCGCTATCTCGCGCAGGTGCGCATCTCGCCGCCGCAGCTCGTGGAGATGATGACGTCCGACGAACCGCCGCTGATCTTCGATGCACGTCCGAAGGCGATTCGCGAACGCGAGCCGTACCGGATTGCCGGTGCGGTGCCGGTCGATCTCGATTCGCCGGACCTGCTCGATCCAGAAGTGCTGAAACGGCCGATCGTCGTCTATTGCGTGTGCCCGAACGAGGCGACCGCGAAGCGGCTGATCGCGAAGATGCAGCGCAAGAAGATGATCCACAACATCCGGGCGCTGAAGGGCGGCCTCGATGCGTGGGAAAAGCACGGTTATCCGGTCGAGCCGCTGCCGGCGGATCTCGATTCGTCGCGGTATTTCGTGCGGCCGGAGCAGGGTGGGCTGGAAGGCGAGTATACGGTGCGGGCGACGTTGTCGAAGTGATGCAGCCGGCGTTGCTGGTATCGCTGAGCGTGTGAGCGCGCATCCTGGCCTGTTCGATCGCGTCATCGCTACCGGTGGCGATATGAATCTCATCGGGGAGGCGAAACTGGCCTGCATTCCCGAGCAGATCGGCGACGACTTCGTGTAAGCGGGTGATAACAAAGCCCTCAGCGACGACCTCTGCCGGTGCGCATCTCCGACGCCGCCGAAGCTGGCGGCATCGCAGTCGGTCTCGTAAATCGAGGTCTGAACTCAAGAATGCGCGTCCGCCGCGCGCATTCGAATCCAATCACCGCTTTCACCCACCGCGATTTTCCCGAAAATCGCCTGGCGTGAAACCGCCGATCCTCCCTATAATCCCGCCTGCATATTGCGTGCGCTCGATTGCGCACATTCGACGCGCGTTCGTTCGCGCCGAAAGCGATGAATCCCGTTGCCGCTCGTCACGCGCACAGCCGCGTCGCGCGGGTCGGTCGGGTGTACTCCGTGAAAGGCCCTATCCGTATATCCGGACTGTTCCGGGAAATACGGATAATCCGCGGCAATTCCAACCGAATTGACGCGGCATCCGTGTCGTTTCTTATTCGGAAATCGACAATGGGGATTATTTCGTTTTCGGCTGCCGAAATCGGCATGAACGGTCGCGCATTGTCATCGACACAATGACGGCGGCCCGCCCGCGGCCGCCAGGAGACGAATTTGAAACAACCAGAAGATCAACTGCATCGCGGGCTGGAAGAACGGCACATCAACCTGATGGCGCTCGGCGCGACGATCGGCGTCGGCCTGTTCCTCGGCTCGGCCACCGCGATCCGCACGGCCGGCCCGGCCATCCTGCTGACCTACCTGCTGGGCGGCCTCGCAATCTTCCTGATCATGCGCGCGCTCGGCGAGATGGCGATCACCAACCCGGTCGCCGGCGCCTTCAGCCGCTATGCGCGCGACTACCTCGGCCCGCTCGCGGGCTATCTGACCGGCTGGACCTACTGGTTCGTGTGGATCGTCACCTGCATGGCGGAAATCACGGCGGTCGGCGTCTACATGCACATGTGGTTCCCCGGCGTGCCGAACTGGATCTGGGCGCTCGCGGCGCTCCTGGCGATGGGCTCGGTGAACTTCATCGCGGTCAAGCTGTATGGCGAATTCGAATTCTGGTTCGCGCTGATCAAGATCGTCACGATCGTGCTGATGATCGTCGGCGGCGGCCTGATGATCGCGTTCGGCATCGGCAACGGCGGTGTCGCGACCGGCATCTCGAACCTGTGGTCGCACGGCGGCTTCATGCCGAACGGGATCAACGGCGTGATCGCCGCGCTGCCGATCGTGATGTTCGCGTATCTCGGCGTCGAGATGCTCGGCCTCACGGCCGGCGAGGCGCGCAACCCGGAGAAGTCGCTGACGAAGGCCGTGAATTCGGTGTTCTGGCGCGTGCTGATTTTCTACATCGGCGCGCTGTTCGTGATCATGTCGCTCTATCCGTGGGACCGGATCGGCACGCAGGGCAGCCCGTTCGTGATGACGTTCTCGCGGCTCGGCATTCCGGCCGCCGCTGGCATCATCAACTTCGTCGTGCTGACCGCTGCGCTGTCGTCGTGCAACAGCGGCCTGTTCAGCACCGCGCGGATGCTCTACAACCTCGCGCAGCAGGGCCAGGCGCCGGCCGCGCTCGGTCGCGTGAATCGCAGCGGCGTGCCCGTGTACGGTGTGGCCGTGTCGGTCGCGCTGCTGCTGATCGGCGTGTTGCTCAACTATCTCGCGCCGCAGCACGTGTTCACGTGGCTCACGTCGGTATCGACGTTCGGCGCGATCTGGACGTGGTGCGTGATCCTGATCGCGCAGATGCGTTTTCGCCGCACGCTGTCGGCCGACAAGATCGCGCGCCTGCCGATCCGCGTGCCGTTCTATCCGCTCGGTTCGTTCGTCGCGCTCGGCTTTCTCGTGCTGGTCGTCGTGCTGATGGCGTTTACGCCCGATACGCGCGTCGCGCTGGTGATCGGGCCGGTGTGGATCGTGCTGCTCGGCATCGCGTACGCGCTGTTCTATGCGAACCGTCCGGCCGCGTCGATGCCGACGAAGCCGTAAACGGCACAGGCAGGGTGCCGCACGATCGTTGATCGCGATCATGCACGCGCGGGCCGGACGGCCTATGCTGAACGAACGCATTGCTCGTCCGCGCTTCGCGTGACAGCCCGCCGATCCTGCGGCCACGGCGGCGGTCCGACGCGGCGGCGCCGCTGCCGCGCGAAGCCCCCGTCGTCGTTCGGCGACGACGTGCACGCACGGAGACCTTCGCCATGCAGCCTGCCCTGTCCATCCCGACGCTCGCGCGGATCGCGCTGGCCGTCGATCCGACGCCCGAATCGCTGACCGCCGCACGTTACGTGCGCACGCTGCTGCGTCCCGGCATGCGATTGCGCATCGTGTGCGCGATCGACAATCCGCGCCTCGTGCTGCCCGACATTCCGCGCATCGACGCGCTGCTGACGTCCGCGCGCGAGGACATGGTGCGCGAAGCGCAAGCCACCTGCGAGCGGATCGCGGCGCTGTTCGCCGATAGCGGCGTCGACGTCGAACGAACGGTCGTCGATACGTCGATCACGGGCGGCTCGGTGGCGGACGCCCTGGTGAACGATACGTCGACGTGGCACGCGAACGTGCTGGCGATCGGCGCGAACCCGCATCACGGGTTGTTGCGGCTCGTCGAAGGCGCGATGTCGGACACGCTGACGAAACGCGCGCGCTGTGCGCTGCTGATCGTGCCCGGCACCTATGCACGGCCGTCGGACGGCGCGCTGCAGCGGCTGATGTTCGCGGTCGACGGCAGCGAGCCGTCGCTGCACGCGCTGCGCGTCGGGCTCGGCTTCGCGGCGCCGACGACGTTGCTGTATGCGACGTACGTGATCGATCGCGCGGTTCGCCTGACCGATGTCGTGCCGGTGCGCGCGCTCGAGGATGCGTACCGCGCGGAAGGCGAGGATGCGCTCGCGAAGATCGGCCCGCTGCTCCATGCGACGGGCAATCCGACCAAGCGCGGCATCGTCGAAACGCGTCCGACCAGCGACGACGTGGCTCATGCGCTGATGCGCGAGGCCGTGCACTGGCGGGCGGAGCTGCTGGTGGTCGGCACGCATGGCCGTCGCGGCATCGCTGCCTGGCTGATCGGCAGCGTCGCGCGGCGGGTCGCGCATCTCGCGCAGGTGCCCGTGCTGCTGGTGCGTGGCGCGGAATGAATCCCGCGTTATCGCAATCGAAGCGGGTTTGGATTGACCTGCATCAGAAACGCGGCGCACATCGCGTGAGACAGTGACGAAACGTCGGCGATGCGGCTGGCCCGTCGTGCATGTGCGATTCCCGACCGCGCCTGCATGCAGGAAGCGATCGCTACCGCGCTTGCCACCGTCACATCGTTTTCAGGAGCGGCGCCACGTGTTTGTCCGGCGCGTCATCCGACCGGGAACTCTCTGGCACGAGGGTAGGCAACCGACGGTTGCCTTGGAGGACGGGCGGGGTGCAAGTCACCCCGTCCGCTTTCCGCCTTGCCCCGTCGAATTCGCTTCCCCGCAGCAATGATGTTGAATGCGGCCGCGTCGAGCGGCGCGCCATCGTACGCGTAACCATTGCGTGGCCCCGTGCCGTGCGTCGTTTCCGTGCGCCGATCAGAGGGTACGAAGAATCGATCGCTGGTCGTGCCGGCGGTCCGCGCCGCGCCGTACCCGCGCATGCGGATGCACGACATGGAGCGGTGCGCATGCGTTGCACGTGCGGTTGCGCAAACGATTCGCATGCGGCCAGCCTGGGCGAGCCTTGCGACGCGGCTCCGACCTGGCTGGTGCGTCGGCTGCGTTTCGCGCGTGGAGCGCCGCGGCGAACCGCTGCAAAGCGAGGACCGACCCCACGACGCTCTGATACTTTTCGCGGCCGATCTGCCCGTCGAGCGTGACGAGCAATCCGGCCTCGCGTGCGAGCGCGAGCAAGGTGTCGAGGTCGTCGGACGGACGGTTGCCGGCCGACTCGGTGCGGTCGGGCAGGGCGCGCGCGTTGCTCGACGCGCGCCGCTGGCCGTGGCCCGGTAAGTTGCGATGTGCCATGGTGGTCTCCTGCGCCGAACCCCGCGTGCCGGCTCGATGGCCGGCTGGGCGATGTTCGGGTATGAACGCCTGGTTCATGTGATCAGTATCGTGTGGCGATGGCGCACTGCCAAGCGGCGCGCGCTGAAGTCGCTGTCAGGAAATTGCGCGACGCGTATCGGAATCTGCTGACACGCGCGGCGGCCGACCGGCCGATCCGGCGCGTTCGTCGGACGAATGGCAGCGCGCTTGACGCATGATTTCGGACGGTCTAAGTTTCCCCACTGCATCGGCGTCGCGCGGCGTTCCACTTGTCGCCCGTCGCCAGTGCCGCGCCCCGGGGTGGCGTGACAGGGTTTCAGTATCGTTCGCGGGCCATGTGCACGACGAACGCTGCGCGGCCGATTCGGAAAACGGATCCGCACGGCGGCACGCAAGGTGCCGTTGATCGCGCGCAAACACGCGCCGGCGCATCGTACGCCGCGCGTCTGTCTTAGTCTTTAAGCTTCCAGTACCGTCATCTTTTTCGTTCCTCGACCGTCAGGAGTCTGTCGATGTCCAAGGACAATTTGCTCGATTCACTCAAGGAAGCCGCCGAACGGCGCGCGATCGGCGCGGATCAGTTGCGTGCGATGCTCGACGACGAAGTGCGCGCGCTGTCGTCCGATGCACGCGTGCACGACTACATTCACGTATTCGCGATCCGGCACCTGCGCGAACGGATGCGCCAGAAGGACGATTTCGATCGCGACACCCGGGCCGATGACGCGCCCGCGGACGCCGATCCGCGTCCGAGGCATCGGCTGTAGCGGGTAGCGGCCGGGGCGCCGGGACCGGCGCGAGGCACACCCGCCGCCCGGCCATCCTGACGATCTGCCGACAGTCGCCGGCGCGTTTCGTCATACGTTTCAACGAATTGTCACAACGACCTCAAGTAAGCGGCGCGATTTGCCGTTTACCCGGTGAATTCGTCCACCGGGCGTTCCCGCTCCCTTACCGAGTCGTTGCCATGTTCTCGTCCATTCGCGCCCGCATCCTCGCCGCGTGCGTCGCCATCGTCGTATTCGCGCTCGTCGCCACGACGCTGATCAACTATTTCATCGCGCGTTCGTACAACGACGATGCGATCGACCGCAATCTGACCTCGGTCGCCAGCGGCCACGTGGTCGGAATCGCCGACTGGGTCGCCACCCGCAGCCGGATGATCGCGTCGCTGCAGGATGCCGCGCTGACGCCCGATCCGCTGCCGGTGTTCAAGCAGATGGCCGCGGCCGGCGGCTTCACGAACGTCTATGCCGGCTACGCCGACAAGGCGTTCCACTTCTCCGACCCGACCGGCATCCCGCCCGACTACGACCCGACCGGCCGGCCGTGGTACAAGCAGGCCGCACAGGCCGGCAAGCCGGTCGTCACGCCGCCGTACGTCGATGCCGGCACGGGCAACCTCGTCGTCACGTTCGCGGTGCCGATCCTGCGCGACGGCGCGCTGAAGGGCGTCGTCGCCGCGGACGTGTCGATGGACAGCGTGATCGCCAACGTCAAGTCGATCCGCCCGACGCCGGCCAGCTTCGGGATGCTGATCGACAGCAGCGGCCACGTCGTCGCGCACCCGGACGCGAAGCTCACGCTGAAGCCGGTTGCCGACGTATCGCCCGAACTCGGCTCGCTGGGCGTTGCATCGATCGCGGCGGCGAGCGCACCGGTCGAGGTCGGCGTCGGCGGCGACGCGAAGCTGGTGCGCGCGAAACCGGTGCCCGGTACCGACTGGTACGCGCTGGTGCTGCTCGACAAGACCGAAGCGACGGCCGGGATGCGTTCGCTGCTGACCGCGTCGCTGATGACGCTGATCGTGATCGTCGGCGTGGCGTCGCTGATCATCGGCGCGATCACCGCGACCGCGTTCCGCCGCCTGTCGCAGGTGCGCCAGGCGATGGCCGCGATCGGCTCGGGCGCCGGCGACCTGACGCAGCGCCTGCCGGCCGACGGCCGCGACGAAGTCGCCGACATCGCGCGCTCGTTCAACAGTTTCGTCGACAAGCTGAACGACGTGATGCGCCAGATCCGCGATGCGAGCGAATCGGTGCGCACGGCCGCGAACGAGATCGCGGCGGGCAACCAGGACCTGTCGTCGCGTACCGAATCGGCGGCGGCGAGCCTCGAGGAAACGGCGGCGTCGATGGAAGAGATCACCGCGACCGTCGGCCAGTCGGCGGCAGCCGCGAGCCAGGCCGACGAACGCGCGGCGGCCGCGTCGAGGATCGCGTCGCACGGCGGCGTGGTCGTGTCGGACGTCGTCGCGACGATGGGGAAGATCGAGGAAGCGTCGGGCCGGATCGGCGACATCATCGGCGTGATCGACGGGATCGCGTTCCAGACCAACATCCTCGCGCTGAACGCAGCGGTGGAAGCGGCCCGTGCGGGCGAACAGGGCCGCGGCTTCGCGGTCGTCGCACAGGAAGTGCGCAGCCTGGCGCAACGCAGCGCGCAGGCCGCGCGCGAAGTGAAGGTGCTGGTCGAATCGACGGTCGCGAGCGTGTCGGCCGGATCGGGGCAGGTGCGCCAGGCCGGCGACACGATGCGCGAGATCGTGTCCAACGTGTCGAACGTGACGACCATCATCTCCGAGATCACGCACGCGGCGAACGAGCAGACGCGCGGCATCCAGGAAGTGAACCGCGCCGTCAGCCAGCTCGACGAAATGGTGCAGCAGAATGCGGCGCTCGTCGAACAGTCGACCGCGGCGGCTACCGCGCTGCAATCGCAAGCGAACGCGCTGGCGACGACGGTCGGGCAGTTCAAGGTCGCCTGACGCGGCCGGCGGCCCGCGGCGTACGGCCCGCGATGCTCACGAGCCGCCCTGGTCGCGCATCAGCGCGAGCCGGTTGTAGAGCGTCTTCAGGCTGATGCCGAGGGCCTTGGCCGCACGCGGCTTGTTACCGTCGAAGTGACGCAGCGTCGCCACGATGAAGCGCTGCTGCGCATGGTGCAGCGTCGCGCCGAGCGGCAGCGCCATCGCGCCTTCCGACGTGCTGTCGACTGCCGGCATCGGCTGCTTCGGCAGCGCGATCTCGATGCCTTCGTCGGACAAGAGGTACGCGCGCTCGATCGTGTTGCGCAGTTCGCGCACGTTGCCTGGCCACGAATACGCGCGCAACGCGGCGATCGCCGCGCCGGTCAGCCGCTTGTGCGAGCGATGCCGCTCGTTCAGCGTGTCGACGAATTCCTGCGCGATCGTCTCGACGTCGCCGTCGCGCTGACGCAGCGGCGGCACGTAGATCGCGAACGCGGCGAGCCGGTAGAACAGATCCTCGCGCAGCCGGCCGTCGCGCACGGCGTCGGCCGGATTGTGGCGGGTGGCCGACACGAACCGCACGTCGAGCGGAATCGATTCGGTACCGCCCACGCGCACGATCGTATTCGACTCGATCGCGCGCAGCAGCTTCACCTGCAGCGCCGCGGGCATTTCCGCGATTTCGTCGAGCAGCAGCGTGCCGCCGCGCGCGGCTTCGAAGAACCCTTCGCGCTGCGTGGTCGCGCCGGTAAAGCTGCCTTTCTCGTGCCCGAACAATTGCGCCTCGGCCAGCTCGGGCGGAATCGCGCCGCAGGTCACGGGCACGAACGGGCCGTCATGCCGTGCGCTGAGATCGTGCAGCCGCCGCGCGACGATATCCTTGCCGACCCCGCTTTCGCCGGCAATCATCACGCTCGCGCGGGTCGGCGCGATTTTCTCGATACGGCCGAGCAGCGTGCGCATCGCGGCGGACCGGCCGGACAGCCGGCGACTGTCCGCGCGCTGCTTCGTCCGGTTTGCGGATTCACCCATGGGCGTTCGTGGGCCGTTTTGAAAAACGGCATCGCAGGTTCCGTTGCTTGCAATATTTATCATCGACAGCGAAACGGCCGCGAAGGTGCCGCGGAATAGAAAATTCCAATGTGCGCGACATGACCGACAGAAACGGGCCATCGGGCCGGTCGCCCGCCGTCGGTGTGACGCCGCGGTCGGGGTTGGATCGCCACTTTTTTACAGAAATCCGATGAAAAAAAGCGCTTGGCGATACATCGCGGCGCGGCGCGCGGCGATGCCGACGGCCCGCCGCCCGGCCCGCCGGCGGCGCGGGCGTAGGGCGCGGCCATGCGTTGCCGCGAGCGCGACCTTGGCCAGCGCCGGGTACGTTGTTTGCTGACGCGTTCCTGCTCGCCCGGCGCGCTCGACGGGATGCCGGATGGTCGAAATGCGGCATCCCCCCGCACCAGACGGGAGCCGGCGCGATGCAAGGATGCAATGAGGACTATGACCCGTGAGCTGCTTCGGCAGGGTGCATGGATCGTGCTGGCTGTCGGGGTGGCGTCCGCGCTGCAGGCGTGGGCGATTCAGGCTGTCGGCAAGCACGCGCCCTTTGCGCCGCTGCCTTTTTACGCCGGTGTGGCCGCCGCCGCATGGCTGACGTCGCTCGCCGGCGGCCTTGTCGCGACCGCCGCCAGCCTCGGCGTGATCGCCGCATTTTGGTGGCGCGACGCGTCGCTGGCGACACTGCTCGCGCAAGCCGGCGCGTTCGTCGCGATCGGTTTCGCCGAATGCGTGCTGGTGACGACGGTGAAGCCGCTGCTCGCAAACGACCGTTTGCGCGAGATCGATGACGACGACGGCGATCCGTACCCACCGCACCGTGAGCCGTCGTCCGTCGCCTGCGTGTCCGACGACGCGCTGCTGCGCCGCGTGGTCGATGCGTCGCCCGATGCGATCGTCGGGACCGATGCGCAGCGCAGGATCACCAGCTGGAATCCGGCCGCGGCAAGAATCTTCGGCATCGATACGGCCGAGGCGAACGGACGCGACGTCGCCACGATGATCGCGCCGCGCTGGCTGCGCCGACATGCGGTGCCCGCGTCGTTCGCGGACCTGCGCGAGCCGGTCGGGCCGCTCGACGTACTGTGCGTGCGCCGCGACGGCGGCCGTTTTCGCGCCACCTTCGTCGCCTCGCCGATCGTCGACGCGCAGGACCGCTGCGCGGGCCTGTCGCTGACGCTGCGCGAAGCGGGCGAACACCGCCGCAACGAGCGCTACAACCTTCGCTCGCTGCGCGGCGCACGCGACGCGCGCATGCAGGCCGACACGTCGAACCGGCTGAAGGACGAGTTGCTGGCGACGGTGTCGCACGAACTGCGCACGCCGCTGAACGTGATCTACGGCTGGGTCGAGGTACTGCGCAACGCCGACGGCCAAGGCTTCGCGCAGCAGGCGGTCGACGCGATCGATCGCAGCGCGCGGTCGTTGTCGCACATGGTCGCCGATCTGCTCGACGCATCGTCCCTCGCGACCGGCCGGCTGCGCCTCGAACGCGTGCCGGTCGATCTCGTTCGGATCGTGCGCGACGCCACGCGCGAACTGGACGCGACGGCGCAGGCGAACGGGCTCGTGCTGTCGACGTCGTATGCGATGCCGGCCTGCGTGATCCCGGCGGACGGCGAGCGCCTGCGCCAGGTCCTGTCGAACCTGCTGTCGAATGCGATCAAGTTCACGCCGCCGGGCGGGCGGATCAACGTGTCGCTGACCCGCGCGGGGGAGCGCGTGCGGCTGTCGGTCTCCGACACCGGGCAAGGGATTGCGCCGGAATACCTGCCGCACTTGTTCGATACGTTCAGCCGGCCGGAAGGCGCGTTCACGTCTCCCCGGCGCGGCCTCGGGCTCGGCCTGTCGATCGTGCGCAACATTGCGCAGCTGCACGGCGGCGAGGTCGTCGCGACGAGCGCAGGCGCCGGGCGCGGAACGACCGTCACGGTGACGCTGCCCGCGGGCTGGGACGCCGACGATCCGGTCGAGCAGCCGTCGCGCGCGAAGGGCAAGGCCGACATGGTCGCGCTCGACGGTCAGCGCGTACTGGTGGTCGACGACGATCCGACGTCGCGGACCAGCCTCGCGGCGGCGCTGGAGACCATGGGCGCGCAGGTATCGACCGCCCGGTCGGGACACGACGCGCTCGACGCGGTGGAGCGGCAGCAGCCGAGCGTCGTGCTGTCGGATCTCGCGATGCCGGACGGCGACGGTTACTGGCTGCTGGACCGGATCCGGCATTTGCCGAACGGCGGCGGACATCTGCCGGTCGTCGCGGTGACCGCGCATGCAGGCAAGGCCGACCGGCGCCGGGTGATGGCCGCCGGGTTCGATGCGTATCTGTGCAAGCCGGTCGACATGTCGACGCTCGCGAGCGTGATCGTCGACGTCGTGCCGGACGACATGGGCGACGGGAAGCCGCGCGAGCGGTAGCGGTACATACCCGACGTATAACCGACGCACACGCGGCGCGGCAATCCGGCCGCGTGGCCGTCCGGCCGCATACGAGAAAGGAGGCGCGATGGACGCAACGAAAGGCACGCGGCGCGACGGCAAGGGCAGCGAGCCGGCACGCACCAGGCATAGGACGGTCGTGCCGATCGCGAGCATACTGATGCTGTCGTGTGCATGGATCGCGACGCCCCGCTACGCATCGGCCGAGGAGGGCACCCGTGCGAAGCTTGCGAGCCAGGCGTCGGCCGTCGGGGGGCAGATCCGCGATGCGACGCTCGCGTCCCGCGTCAGGGCCGCGCTCGTCGCCGAACGCGGCCTGGCCTCCGGCGACATCGACGTGCAGGTTCGCGACCGCGTGGTCGAACTGACGGGCAACGTGCCCGACGAGCGACAACGCGCGACCGCGATCCGCGTCGCGCACGACGTCAGCGGCGTGAGCGGCGTGCGCGACAAGCTGCAGATCCGCCGGAAGTAACGTGATGCGCGGGCCAGCGCCGGGCCGATCGGGCGTCGCGCGCCCGCGGTCCTGCGCGTCACCGGGCAGGAGGTTCGACATGGACACCATCATCGCGGGCCGTTTCTCGCGGCTCGAGCAGGCGGAACGCTGCGCGGAGCAGTTGCGCGGCCACGCCATGCATCGGGACGACGTGAAGGTCTTCTTTCTCAATCCGCCCGGACAGCACGCGCTGTTCTGGCTCGGCGGCGACGTCTATGCGGACTCCGCCGCGCGGCCTGGCGGCATCGGCGCGCTGGAAGGCGTGGCCATCGGCGCGATCGTCGGGCTCGCCGGGGCCGCGCTGCTCTATCTGGGCGGCCTTCATTCCCCGCTCGCGTGGATCGGCGTGCCGCTCGTCGGCGGGTACGTCGGCGCATTGTGCGGCGCGCTCGGCCGGATGCGCGGCGATGCGCCGGAGGGGCATGGCGCGCTGAAGCAGTGCGAAAACGGCGTCGTGCTGGCCGCGCACGTGACGCGGCGCACGATCGCGTTCGCGGAGCGGACGATGCTCGCCGCCGGCGCGCTATCGGTGGAGCGCACCGAGGGCGCATGGCACAACGGCGAGTGGACCGATTTCTTCACGTCGGCCCATCGTCCCGCGTGACGCTCCGTTGCCCGATACGGAGGCCCGGATGACGAAAACGAACCGGATGAAGCCACGCGGGCGTCGATCGGCGGCAATCGTCCTGACTGCCGCCGTGGGCGCGCTGGCGTTCGCGCTCTCGCATGCGCAGGCGCCGCCTGCTTCGTCCGCGCAGGTCGCGCCGGGCGTCGTGCGCCCCGGCCCGACCGCCGACGAGGCGGGCATGACCCAGCGGCCGGTCGGCATCGACGCCGAGTTCGTCGACAAGGCCGGCATGATCGGCAAGGTGGAACGGCAGGCCGGGCAGCTTGCGCTCGATCGCTCGTCGAACGCGGACGTGAAGGCCTTCGCCCGCCGGATGGTCGACGACCATGCGCGTATCGCGGACGAATTGCGGCACATCGGCGCGCAAAAGGGCATACCGGTCCAGACGCGCATGCTCGTCGACCCGGCGGTGACGGCATTGCGCGCGAAGAACGGGCGCGCGTTCGATACGGCGTACGTGGCGTTGGCGGGGCCTCGCGCACACGAAGCGGCGGTCCGGCTTTACGAAACCGAAGCGAAAGACGGCCGCGACCCGCAGCTTCGCGCATTCGCGGCCCGCACGCTGCCGATGCTGAACGCACACCTGAGCGCCTCCCGCCAGCTCGCGAAGACGGTGGCCGCCGCGCAGTGATCCGCCTTTCGGCCGACGGGCTTCAGTGCTGCCGCGTGCCGTCTTCGGGGCCGCCCGGCGACGCCTCGTACGGCGGCGAATCGAGCGCCGTTTCGCCTTCCTCGATCAGCCAGTACGGCGAACGGCCGTAGTACGCATGCAGTGCTTCGGCCCATTCGGGGTCGGCCATCGTCGGCCACCGGCTCTTGTCGAAGCCGGGCGCCTCGCGCACACGCGCGGTGTCGACCGGCAACACGAAGCATTCGCGCTCGGCATCGAGTACGAGCGCGTTCCACGGCACCGCGAGCAGCTTGTCGCCGATCCCGAGCAGGCCGCCCGACGACACGACCGCGTATGCGATTCGTCCGGCGCGCACGTCGAGCATGATGTGGGTGACCTTGCCGATGTCGTCGCCGTCCAGCGTCAGCACGCGATCGCCTTCGAGCGTGCGGGCGGCCATCACGTCGGGGCCCGGGCCGCCGACGGCCGTACGCGGATTCGTGCCGACGATGCGCGCGGCGTCGCGCGACGGTTTGTCCGTTGTCATCGAAAACCTCCTGGTCGAAGCGGCAACCCGGCCCGCGCGCGAATTCGTCGCGCGGGTATTGCGCCGGGGCGGCAGGCCGCGCGGGATGATGGATGGGAACGCCGCTCAGCGGCGGCGCGGCAGCGATACGTCCTCGAGCGTATTGGCCAGCTCGTCGCGAGCTGGGCCGCCCGCGCGCGTGGCGATGTCGCCGAGCGACACCATGCCGACCAGCTTCAGATTGCGGTCGAGCACCGGCAAGCGGTGCAACTGCACGTCGGCCATCCGCTGCTGGACATCGCCGACGCCGTCGTCCTCGACGCACCATTGCACGGGTCTGGACGCAACCGCCTGCACGGGCGTATCGGGCGAATGGCCGTGCGACAGCGCCCGCACCGCCAGATCGCGATCGGTCACGATCGCGACGAGTTCGGCGCCGTCGCAAACGGGCAGCACGCCGATATCGAAGCGCTGCATCAATTCGGCTGCATGGCGAATCGTGTCGGTCGGCGCGACGCACACTACGTCGCGCGACATGATCTCGTTGACGCGATACATGAACGTCTCCTTCGTGAGCGGGGACGATGCGGGAGCACCGCGCGTGCCGCGCGAGGCGCACGCGTCGGCCCCAAGGCCTCTTCACGCTGATAACGGGCTTGCGCCGGATAGCCGGCGACGGAGAAATTTGCCAGCCTGCTTGTACATCTTCCACGGCGCAGACGCGGCCGTCGATGCGGGACGTCAGTGGCCGATGCCCGTCATCGTGACGATTGCGAGGACCACCGCGCTTTCGATCGCGGCCAGCGCCGCGACGCCGGCTGCGCCGCTTACTTCATGCCATCTGCGTTCAAGGACTTTCATCGATCGCTCCTGATTGGGCCGGCGCGCGGCTGCGCTGTCACGCAGCGCGTGCCGGGTGCCGCCGTCAGCCGTGATCGCGGGGCGGGGAAGGGACGTGCGGCGCGCGACGTTCGCGCTCGCCGGACGGCTTGGCGGGGTCGATACGCGTCGCACCGCCGACGGCGGGCGGGTCGCTGGCCGGGAACGTCTCCTCGAGCCCTTCGTCGATGCGTTCCTCCGTCTTGTCTTCGGACGGCGGACGCGACGTGGCGAACCGGAGCAGTCCGGCAGCCGGTGACACGGCGTCGCGGCGGCCGGGGGCGTGAACGGTCATGATCGAACCTCCTTGTCGATGAGAAGGCGCAAGCGCCGTACCCGCGGCAACCGCGGCACGGCGCTTGCAAGCCGCGAGGACCGGCCGGGCATGCGGGTACGACGCGCACGGGGCCGGTATGGACGAGAGGACATCGCGATGAATGCAGCCAGGGAAAGGATACGTTACGACGCGAACGTATGCGGCGGCGATTTCGGCCACGTGCGGGAGCGGTTCGACACGTGGAAGCGGGAATCGAGCGGGAATCGCGGGTCTATCGGCCGGAGCGGCGCATGTTCGACGGCAAGGACGAGGTACGCGAGCTGAACGACACCGTCTACGACGGCCCGGAGCGCGCGCAGCAGGCGCTCGTCGCCCATTGCGAACCGTCCGATCCGTTCGCGCTTGCCGTGCAACTGAGCGCCGAGGGGCGCACGATGTGGCTCGTCATGGCGGCCTACGACGACTGAACCCGACGGCGACGGGGCACGGCGCGATAGCGGGCACGGCGCTTGCGGGCGCTCGCCTCGCCATCGAAATGCGCGCGCCGTCGCGCAGGAGTGACATGAAGACGCCATCCACGCTGCACCGCCCCGAACCGACGACACCCGACGTCGACCCGGATCCGCCGCCGCCCGGGCACGACGACCCGGTCGACCCGCCCGTGCCCGACGGGCTGCCGCAAGGCGATCCGCCGTCGAACCCGCCGCCGATGCGGATGCCGGACGGGGGCAGTGCGCCACCACCGGCCGCGCGAACACTGAAAGGAGGACCGTCATGGACATTCACGTGCAATCGCCAGACAAGCGCGCGATCGCTCAGGTACTGGGCCGCTATTTCGAATCGCGTTCGCTGCACTATCACATCGAGGAATTGCCGGGCGGCGTGCTGCAGATCGGCTTTCGCGCCAGCGGCCGACCGGTCGCCGTCACCGTTTCGTTCGACGATGCCGCGTACGACACCTATACGCACTGGGACGCGAGCCAGAAACAGCTGGCGCTCGGCCGGCTCGCCGACGGCTTCTCGCGAATGATGTCGTCGCGCAGTCCGGCCGCGCTCGCCGGCGACTATCACGTCGAGCGTTTCTGATTCCGCAATCATCCGCCGGCGCATGCCGGATCCCGGCAAAGTGCCCGTACACAACGGGCGCTTTGCGTCCGCACGCGTGTCGCGTAGGATGTCCGTTAATTCAGCGCACACTACGTTCGCGCAGCGGGCTGCCGACTGTTGCAGCCGCTGAAGCGCGACACGCTTTCCTTCAGGTTCGTTTCGTGCAGCCGACGGAGACCGCCTTGACCACTGTTGCTCGCCTGTTGCTGTCACCCGGCGCACGCCGGTTCGTATCCGGCCTGTCGGCATGCGCGGCGCTTGCCGCCGGCGCGCGCGACGCGGCGGCCCAGACGCCTTCGCCGCTCGGCGAATGGCAATACACGGCGGGCGTACCGCTCCAGAAACTCTTCGATCCGAATATTCCCGCCTGGCAGGTGAGCGTCGGCGCCGCCATGACGCTGCAGCCGCGCTACGCGGGCTCCGACCGCTATCGCGTGATGGGCGGCCCGAATTTCGACATCCGTTATCGCGACCTGTTCTTCCTGTCGACCGGCGAGGGCCTCGGCGCGAACGTGTTGCGCGGGCCGAACTGGCGCGTGAGCCTGGCGGTCGGCTATGACCTCGGACGGCGTTCGGCCGACGATCTCGGCCACCTGAACGGCCTCGACAACATCAACGCGGCGCCCGTGATGAAGCTCGCCGCCGATTACGTCGTCTCGAAGGATTTCCCGCTCGTGCTGCGCGCGGACGTCCGGCGCAGCATCGGCGGGTCGAACGGCTGGACCGGCGATTTCTCCGCGTACATGCCGATGCCCGGCAGCAACGAGCACTTCTTCTGGTTCGCGGGGCCGACCGTGTCGTTCGCCGATTCCCGCTACATGAACAGCTGGTTCGGCGTGAACCAGGGCGCGGCCGCGCGCTCGGGGTTGCCGGCCTATTCGTCGGGGGCCGGGATCAAGTCGGCCGGCCTCGGCGTGACGATGGTGTGGTTCGTGAACAAGCACTGGTTCGTCACGATGGACGGCGCGATCGAGCAGCTCGTCGGTCGCGCGGCGCGCAGCCCGATCACGCAGCAGTCGACCAACGGCGTGTTCGACATGTCGGTGAATTACCAGTTCTGACCGAAGCCGGATCGCAGGCGGATAGCGGGAGGGCGATGCCGCGTACGGCATCGCCCGTCACATTTGATATGATTGCGACCTGTACAAACGTACAGTGATCGATCCCCGTGACGCCTGCCTCACCGACGCCTCCGGCGTTTTACTACCTGACCAATTTCGAACGCGCGCTGGCCTGGCTCGGCGAGCGTTACGACGACCTGTTCGACGCGCACGAGCACGCGTTCGTCCGGCAGTTCGCGGCGCTGCCGCAGGCATCGCGGGCGCTGCTCGTGCGGATGCTGATGCGCAACGGGTCCGATTTCCGCGCGAGCAAGCTCGTGTACGACGAGATCGGCTGCACGCTCGACGCCGCCGCGCCGCTCGTCGCCCTCGGCTGGGTCGATCCGGCACCGCCGCTCACGCTCGACGAGCTGTTCGCGCTGTCGACCAAGGCCGATCTGCTGCGCATCTTTCCGTCGCTCGCCGCGCACGCGGGCGAACGCAAGGCCGACTGGCTCGACCGGCTGCGGCCCGCGCACGACGTCGCGCAACCGCTCGACGCGTGGTGCGCACAGGCCGACGACCGCGTACTGCGCGTGACGGTCGGCGCACTGTGCGACCGGCTGCGGCTGATGTTCTTCGGCAATCTGCATCAGGACTGGAGCGAATTCGTGCTCGCCGATCTCGGCGTGTTCCAGTACGAAAGCGTGCCGATCGCGCCGTCGTCGCGCGCGTTCCAGCAGCGTGGCGACGTCGACGCGTATCTCGCGCTGCAGATGTGCCGCGACGCGCTCGATGCATGGCCCGACGATCTGCCGTTCGACGACCTGATCCGCGCGCTGGCCGCAGTCGACTGTGCGCAGCCGTGGCTCGCGACGCGCCGCGCGAAGCTGCTGTTCGCGCTCGGCCAAGCGTGCGAGCGCCGTGCCGACTGGGGTACCGCCCTCGACGCGTACACCCGCAGCGCGTGGCCCGGCAGCCGCCACCGTCGCATCCGCGTGCTCGAACGCTGCGGACGCGACGACGACGCGCTCGCGCTGGCGCTCGACGCACGCGGCGGCTTCGAGAGCGACGAGGAGCGTCAGCGCGTCGAGCGCATGCTGCCGCGCCTGCAACGCCGCGCCGGCCAGCGGGTCGAACGCGCGGCTGCCGCCGCCGACGTACCGCGCGAGACGCTCGTGCTTGCACGTCCCGACGCATCCGTCAGCGTCGAATTCGCCGTGCGCGATCATCTCGCGCAGCCGGCTTCGCCGGTCCACTACGTCGAAAACACGCTGATCAATTCGCTGTTCGGGCTGCTGTGCTGGGAGCCCGTGTTCGCGGCCGTGCCCGGTGCGTTTTTTCACCCGTTCCAGCGCGGCCCGGCCGATCTGCACGCACCCGATTTCGCGATGCGCCGCGCGGCGGCCTTCGACGCATGCTTCGCGCAGCTCGATTCGGGCGCGTACCGCGACACGATCCGCCGGCATTTCGCGACGAAGGCCGGGCTGCAATCGCCGTTCGTGTTCTGGGGCGTGCTGACCGACACGCTGCTCGACGAAGCGCTCGCCTGCCTGCCGCCCGAGCACCTGCGGCTATGGTTCACGCGCCTGCTCGCGGATATCCGCAGCAACCGGTCCGGCCTGCCCGATCTCGTCCGCTTCTGGCCCGACGAACGCCGCTACGAGCTGATCGAGGTGAAGGGCCCCGGCGACCGGCTGCAGGACAACCAGACACGCTGGCTCGCCTACTGCGTCGCGCACCGCATGCCGGTGCGCGTCGTCGACGTCGAGTGGGCCGGCGCGGCCGCCGCGCACGCCGAAGCGGCGGGGTTGTCCGCATGAGCTACGTCGTCGCGGTGCGGGCCATGTGCGAGTTCACCGCGCGGCGCGGCGATCTCGACCTGCGCTTCACGCCCGCGCCGACCGCGCTCGAAGGCATCGCCGGCCACGGCGCGGTCACGTCGAAGCGCGGCGCGCGCTACGAAACCGAGATCGCGCTGATGGGGACGTGGGGGACGCTCACCGTGCGCGGCCGCGCGGACGGCTACGATCCCGTGGCGAACCGGCTCGAGGAAATCAAGACCTATCGCGGCAGCCTCGACGCGATGCCGGACAACCATCGTGCACTGCACTGGGCGCAGGCCAAGGTCTATGCGCACCTGATGTGCGACGCGCGCGATCTCGAGGAAATCGACGTCGCGCTCGTGTATTTCGACATCGTGTCCGAGCGCGAGACCGTGCTGACGGAAACGCTGGATGCCGGCACGCTCGCGACGTTCTTCGCCGAGCAGTGCGCGTGCTTCGTCGGCTGGGCCGAACGCGAGACGGCCCATCGCGCCGCCCGCGACGCGGCGCTGCGCGCGCTCGCGTTTCCGCACGCGCAGTTCCGCAGCGGCCAGCGCGAGCTGGCGGTGGCCGTCTATCGCGCGGCGCGCGACGAACGCTGCCTGATGGCGCAAGCGCCGACCGGCATCGGCAAGACGCTCGGCACCGTGTTCCCGCTGCTGAAGGCATGCGGCGAAGGCGAGCTCGACCATGTGTTTTTCCTGACCGCGAAAACGCCCGGCCGCGCGCTCGCACTCGAAGCGGCGACGACGCTCGGCGCCGGCACGCCCGCGCTGCCGCTGCGCGTGCTGGAACTCGTCGCGCGCGACAAGGCGTGCGAGCATCCGGACAACGCGTGTCACGGCGAATCGTGCCCGCTCGCGAAAGGCTTCTACGACCGGCTGCCGGCCGCGCGCGATGCGGCGATCGACGCCGGGCTGCTCGATCGCGACACCGTGCGCGCCGCGGCGCTCGCGCACGACGTCTGTCCGTATTACCTGGCGCAGGAGCTCGCGCGCTGGTCGGACATGGTGATCGGCGACTACAACTACTACTACGACGGCAGCGCGATGCTGCACACGCTCGCGCAGCAGAACCAGTGGCGCGTCGGCGTGCTCGTCGACGAAGCGCACAACCTGCTCGACCGCGCCCGCAAGATGTACAGCGCGTCGCTCGATCCGTTCGCGTTCGCGGCCGCGCGCGAAGCCGCGCCCGCGGCGCTGCGCAAGGCATTCGACCGGCTGGCCCGTGCGTGGGGCACGCTCAATCGCGCGCAGGCCGAGCGCTATGCGGCCTATCCCGACGTGCCGGGCCCGATCGTGTCGGCCGTGCAAAACCTCGTCGCGGCGATCGGCGAACACCTGACCGACGCGCCGCGCGCGAACGGCGACGCGCTGCTGCGCTTTCATTTCGAGGCGATCCAGTTCGGCGTGCTGGCCGAAGCGTTCGACAGCGCATCGATCTTCGACGCGACGCTGCATGGCGAACCGATGCCGCGGCAGCCCGCGCTCGACGGCGTGGCGACGGCCGGCCGCCGGCGCCGCGTCCAGTCGACGCTGTGCGTGCGCAACGTGATCCCGGCCGGTTTCCTGGCGCCGCGCTACGAAGCCGCGCGCGCAACCGTGCTGTTCTCGGGCACGCTGAGCCCGTTCCATTTCTACCGCGACACGCTCGGGCTGCCCGGCGATACGGGCTGGCTCGACGTCGACGGGCCGTTCCGCGCCGAGCAACTGACGGTGCGCGTCGCGAGCCACGTGTCGACGCGCTGGCGCGACCGCGATCGCTCGCTCGAGCCGATCGCCGACCTGATCGCCGCGCAATACACGGCCCGGCCCGGCAACTATCTCGGCTTCCTGAGCAGCTTCGACTACCTCGGGCGCGTGGTCGCGCTGATGCAGACGCGCCATCCGGACGTCCCCGTGTGGGCGCAAGCGCCCGGTATGGCCGAAAGCGAGCGCGACGCGTTTCTCGCGCGCTTCGACGCGGCCGGCCGCGGCGTCGGTTTCGCGGTGCTGGGCGGGGCTTTCTCGGAAGGCGTCGACCTGGTCGGCGAGCGGCTGATCGGCGCGTTCATCGCGACGCTCGGATTGCCGCAGGTCAACGACGTCAACGAGCAGATGCGGCGCGCGATGGACGCGCGCTTCGGCAACGGTTACGACTACATGTATCTGTACCCGGGGCTGCAGAAGGTCGTGCAGGCGGCCGGGCGCGTGATCCGGACCGAGCACGACGAGGGGGTCGTGCATCTGATCGACGACCGTTACCGGCGGCGCGAGGTGCGCAATCTGTTGCCGCGTTGGTGGCGGATCGGGTGAAGGGCAAAAATCGTCCGACGGACTGCCGGTTGCGGCGCAGGACGCTATTCGTTACGTAGCGGGATTGCAGGCGTTGCACCGGGGCCGTTCGCGGCGAGCAAGGTGCGCTACAGCACGTTGAGCATCGCGAGCGCCGCTTCCTGCAGATGCGGCAGCACGCGCCGCACGGCCGCGTCGGTCGTCTCCGCGCCGATCGGCATGTTCGTGCTCAGCGCGGCGACGACTTCGCCGTGACGGTTCTTCAGCGGCACCGCGATCCCGCGCACGCCAACCTGCAACTGCTGCTCGATCGCCGCGTAGCCGGCGTCGCGCGCCTGGTCGACCTGTTCGAGCAGCCGCGCCTTGTTGGTGATCGTGTGCGGCGTGAACGGCGGCAACTCGGTCTCGTCGAGCCACGCGCGCACGGCCTCGCGGTCGGGATGATGGGCGAGCAGCACGACACCGGGCGACGTCAGCGGCGCCGGCACGCGTGCGCCGAGCACGAAGCCCGTCGTCATCACGCGCGACACGCCGTTGCGGGCGATGAACACGAGCTCCCAGCCGTCGAGCACGCTGACGTACGCCGATTCGTTCAGCGACGCGCTCAGTTGCTGCAGATAAGGCTGGACCGTGCGCGGCAGCCGCGCCGAATCGAAGTACGACCAGCCGACCCGCAGCACGCGCGGCGTGAGGCCGTACAGCTTGCCGTCGGTGTACACGTAGCCGAGCGACTCGAGCGTCAGCAGGTAGCGCCGCGCGGCCGTGCGCGTGAGGCCGGTGCGGGCGGCGGCCTGCGTGGGCGTCATGCGCGCGTGCTGGCTGTCGAACGCCTCCAGGATCATCAGGCCTTTTTCGAGGCCGGCAATCCAGTCGCGTCGGTCGAGATCGGGCTTTTTCATCGTCGCAGGCGGGCAGTGGATGCGCGGTATTCGCGCGGGAGTGAGCGATTATCGCGCGAGTCATGGGTAATGGGGTGCGCGTGCCGGCCCAATTGTCCATTCAGTCGAATTGCGGATTCGCACCAACAATATAGAAACGACGACGTATATCCATGGAGGCTCGGATGCAGGTCGCTAAATGGGGCAATAGCCTGGCGGTTCGGCTTCCGGCCAGTGTGGTCGACGCACTGGAACTTCGCGAAGGCGACCATATCGAGATCGTGGTCGACAGTCCCCGCGTTTTCGCGGTAAGCCGCAAGCCGAGGCCCGACGAGATTCTGCAGCGACTGCGGCGTTTCAGGGGCAAGTTGCCCGCGGATTTCAAGTTCAGCCGGGACGATGCGAATGAGCAGGATTGAGACGGAGAAATCGTTCGTCGACAGCAATGTCGTGCTTTATCTGCTGTTCGACGACGAAACCAAGGCAAATCGTGCGGAGGCGCTGTTCCTTCGCCGGCCAACCATCAGCGTCCAGGTATTGAATGAGATCGCCAGTGTCTGCAACCGCAAACTGCGGATGCCGTGGCGCGAGGTAGGGGAGTTTCTGGAGCCGATCAGGCGTTTGTGCCATGTCGTGCCGCTCACCGTCGATGCGCACGACCTCGCGCGGCGGCTGGCGGAGTGGCATCGCTTGTCCTTCTACGACGCATGCATCGTGGCAACTGCTTCGATCGAGGGGGGCGAATATCTGTACACCGAAGCCATGTACGGCGGCCTGCAAGTGGAGGGCGGTCCGGTATTGCGCAACCCGTTTGCTTGAGGACGGACGAACCGGAAAAGCGGAGGAACCGGATGCGACGCGACCGTTACGCGCGCCGCATCCGCCATGGCCTTACTCGCTGCTCGTCCACTCGACGTTCGCGCCGACCGAACGCAGGTTCTCGACGAAATGCGGATGCGCGCGGCGGATCGGCAGCGCGTTCATGATTTCCGAGCGGCCTTCGATGCTCGCGGCCACCATCAGCAGCGCGATCGCGACGCGGATGATGTACGGGCTCTCGACGCGCGCCGGCGTCAGTTGCAGTCCGCCGAACGTGATCAGCCGGTGCGGATCGGACAACAGCACGTGCGCGCCGAACTTCGACAGTTCGCCGGACCAGCCGAGTGCGCCGTCGTAGACCTTGTTCCAGAACATCGCGCTGCCTTCCGCGCGCACGCCGAGCGCGATGAAGATCGGCAGCAGGTCGACCGGCAGGTACGGCCATGGCGCGGCCTCGACCTTGGTCAGGATGTTCTGCGTGAACGGCCGGCGCACGCGCAGCGGGCCGTCGCGCTCCGCGCGCGACCAGCCGTCCCGGTGCGTGACGGTGACGCCGAATTTCGCGAACGTGCGGTCGATCAGCGGGAAATGCTCGGGCGACGAATTGCGCACCGTGATGTCGCCGCCCGTGATCGCGCCGAGCGCAAGGAACGTCGCGATTTCATGGAAATCCTCGGCGAAGCGGAACTCGCCGCCGCCGAGCTTGCCGCCGCCCGTCACGCAGAGCCGCGACGTGCCGATGCCCTCGATCGCGACGCCGATCATCGCGAGGAACTGGCAGAACTCCTGCACGTGCGGCTCGGAGGCCGCGTTCATCAACGTCGACGTGCCGTTCGCGGCCGTCGCGCACAGCGCGAAGTTCTCGGTGGTCGTCACCGACGCGTAGTCGAGCCAATGAGCGTTGGCCGTCAGCGGCCCGTCGGTACGGACGATCAGCGAATCGGGCGTGCGCTCGATGTGTGCGCCGAAACGTTCGAACACCTCGACGTGCGGATCGATCTCGCGCACGCCGAGCGTGCAGCCCTTCACGTCGTTCTCGAGGCGCGCGACGCCGAAGCGCGCGAGCAGCGGCGGAATCAGCATGATCGACGAACGCATCGCCTCGGGCAGCCGGTGGATGGCCGGATCGAATTGCGTGTTGCGATGGTGAAGTTCGAGCAGACCCGTCGTGAAATCGACCGACACGTCGCTGCCGAGCGTGCGGAAGATGTCGAGGATCTTGCGTACGTCGGTGATGTCCGGCACGCCGACGAGGCGCAGCGGCTGATCGGTCAACAGGGTGGCGCACAGAATCGGCAGGACGGCGTTCTTGTTCGCGGACGGCTTGATGTCCCCGCGCAGCGGAGTGCCGCCGTGGACGATGAGATTCGACATGATATGGGGGCGTATCGGTGACTGACGTAGGCCCATATGATGCCATTGGTCGGCATGCGGCGTGGAGTGTTCGGAGGGGAAAAGGGGAATCGGCGCGCGTAACTGACAGTGTTTGACGTCGCGCCGCGATGCGGCGGGTCGAATGCCGGCCGGCATGGCCGAACGACCGCCGCGTTGGCCGACCGCGAATCGGGTCGGCCAACGGTCAGGCCGTCATTGCGCCGCCCGCATCCGCGCGGCGACCGCCAGCGAGATCAGGCAGCCGAACGCCAGATAGCCGGCGACGAGGTGCCACGAACCGCCTGCCACGCTGACGAGGCCGACCGCGATGAACGGCGTGAACCCGCCGCCTACGACGCTCGCGAACTGGTAGCCGACACCCGCGCCGCTGTAGCGGTATTCGGCGCCGAACAACTCGGTGAACAGCGGCTGCTGGACGCTCACGACCATGTCGTGCGCGGCGTTCGCCAGCAGGATCGAGAAGATCACGATCCACGCGATCGATCGAGCTTCCAGCGCGACGAAGAACGGCACCGCCGATACGAGGCCGATCAGCGCGCCGATCAGGTAGATGCGGCGCAGGCCGTAGCGGTCGGCCAGCCATGCGAAGCAGGGGATCGTCACGCAGCTCACCGCGCCCACCAGCAGGCCGATGTTCAGGAACAGGTCGCGCGACATGCCGAGGTTCGTCGTCGAATAACTGAGCGCGAACGCGGTGACGATATACATCGTGAACAGTTCGGCGAGCCGCAGCGCGACGATCAGCAGGAACGCCTTAGGGTGGCGCGTCAGCGCCTCCAGCACCGGCAGGCGCAGCTTGCGGTTGCCGTGCTCGACCTTCTCGACGAACTCCTGCGATTCGTCCATGTTCTTGCGCACCCACAGTCCGATCAGCACCAGCACGATGCTGAACACGAACGGCAGGCGCCAGCCCCACGACTTGAACGCCGCCTCGCCGAGCGTATGGCTCAGGATCGAGACGATGCCGGTGGCCAGCACGAGCCCGACGCCGTAGCCGACTTGCACGCCGCTGCTGTAGAACGCCTTCTTCTGCTTCGGCGCGCTCTCGACGGCCATCAGCGCCGCGCCGCCCCATTCGCCGCCGACCGCGAAGCCCTGGATCGCGCGCATCAGCACCAGCAGCACGGGCGCCCACCAGCCGATCGTCGAGAACGTCGGCAGCAGGCCGATCGCGACCGTCGACAGCCCCATCAGCATCACGGTCAGCACGAGCATCCGCTTGCGGCCGAGCCGGTCGCCGTAGTGGCCGAACACGATGCCGCCGAGCGGCCGGAACAGGAAGCCGACGCCGAAGGTGGCGAATGCCGCGAGCGTGCCCATCGTCGGGCTGACTTTCGGGAAAAACTCGGAATTGAACACCAGCGCGGCGACGATCCCGTACAGCAGGAAGTCGTACCAGTCGACGACGGCGCCGACAAAGCTGCCGATCGCAGCCTTGCGGGCCTGGCTGCGGGCACGAGCGCCGGCGGTGTCGAGGGTGTCGAAGGTGGGGGTCATGGCGATGTCTCCTGGCACGGCGCATCGTGGAATCGTGGCGGCGCCGCGTCCGATGCTGCATTGAAGTCGATGAGTGAACGGAGAATAGGGCGCGGGCCGCACGGCGGCAATTGGCCAATCGGACAATTTGCGCGATTATCGTTCAATTACGTGCGATTATCGAACGCTTTTGGGGTTTGCACTAAGCGGCGCGACGATATGCCGTTTGGCCGGGGTGTGCCGCGGTGAACGATCTGGTTAAAATCTGCAACATCGACAACTCGCCCGTTCGGGGCGGACGCGAGGCCGCCGCATCGGCCGCGCATGCCGCACGCGACAGGCACGAACCCCCATCGACCGCATGCCCCCGGAGACTGGAATGCCCGGCAATTTCCACCCCTTGTCCAGCGATACGCCGCCCGTTGCCGATCCGGCCGCCAATCCGCTCGGGATGGCCGGCCTCGAATTCGTCGAATTCGCGGCGCCCGTGCCGGAAGCGCTCGCGCAGCGCTTCGAGCAGTTCGGGTTCAAGGCGATCGCGCGGCACGTCAGCAAGAACGTCACGCTGTACCGGCAGGGGCAGATGCATTTCCTCATCAACGCCGAGCCCGATTCGTTCGCCGCGCGCTATGCGGAGGAATACGGGATGGGCGTCTGCGCGATCGGGTTGCGCGTGGCGAACGCCCGGCGCGCGTTCGAGCGCGCGATCCAGCTCGGGGCGTGGGCGTTCGAAGGCGAAAAGGTCGGCGTCGGCGAGCTGAGGATCCCGGCGATCCAGGGCATCGGCGATTCGCACCTGTATTTCGTCGATCGCTGGCGCGGGCGGGGCGGCCAGCGCGGCGGCGTCGGCGACATCTCGATCTTCGACATCGATTTCCGGCCGATCGACATCGCGACCGCGCATACCGATCTCGATTGCGCGGGCGTCGGCCTGCAGCAGGTCGACCACTTCACGCAAACCGTCGGCGCGGGCCGCATGCAGGAGTGGCTGGATTTCTACCACGACCTGCTGCATTTTCGCGAGATCCACCAGATCGACGCGCACTGGCATGTGTCGGAGGAGTCGCGCGTGATGGTGTCGCCGTGCGGCGCGGTGCGGATTCCGGTCTACGAGGAAGGTACGCGGCGCACCGAGCTGATGCATGCGTACCTGCCCGACCATCCGGGCGAGGGCGTGCAGCACGTCGCGCTGGCTACCGACGACATCCTGGCGTGCGTCGATGCGTTGCGCGCGAACGGCGTCGAATTCATCGAGCCGCCCGTACGCTATTACGACGACGTCGACGCGCGGCTGCCCGCGCACGGTGTCGATCTCGACGCGCTGCGCCGCCGCGCGGTGCTGGTCGACGGCGAGATCGGCGACGACGGGGTGCCGAGACTGTTCTTCCAGACCTTCGTCAAACGCCGCCCCGGCGAGATCTTCTTCGAGATCGTGCAGCGCAAGGGGCACCACGGGTTCGGCGAGGGCAACCTCGCGGCACTCGCCCGCGCGCGCGACGCCGGCTGAACGATCAGGCGCCGGCGGCCGGCAAGCGGTTCGGGGCGGGGCGTTCGATGTCCGTATCTGCGGCGGCATAACCGCTTCGGTCCTGCCAGGACCGCCCGTCGACCGAGGGTCGAAGTATTGCGGTGAAGACCGGCAGCCCGTCGCAGCCGGTCGATTTGTCACGCCGCGCCGGCCGCCGCGAGTTTGCGGCTTTGCCGACGCATGCCCGCGAATATCGCGTCTGCCACGTCCGCCGGAAAATCCGCCGGGATCTGTGCGGCGGCTTCGGCAATCGCGGGCTCCGTCCGTGCTGCGACGGCCGTCATCGCGGCTCGCACGTCGTCTTCGGTCAGGCCGACGCGCCGGCCCTGTGCGATCCAGTGGCGCGGCCGGATTTCCCCGATCACGTAGTGCCGGTTCTTCCCGCAGACGGCCATCGCCAGGCGCGCGCGGCTCGGCGGGATCTGATTACGGCGCGTACCGATGATCGGATGCGCGGACAGCACGTCGTACAGCGGCGTGCTGCGATACGTATTACCGGGCAGGTGCGCAATGCTGAAGTTCTTCGCGTGGCCGTCGATCGCAGCCAACACCCAGAACACGAGCTGTGCGACGAAGAAATTCATCCGGTCGCGGGAAGCGTCGGCCGAATTCGCGAGGATACCCATGATCGTCTCGATGCCGGGGCCGCCGTCCGCTTCGTATTTCGCCCCCGACGGCGTGCCGGTCGCCTGACACATGTCCTCCTGCGGCAGCCGCAGGATCCACGAGCCGTCGCGCGACGGGCGCCGGTCGAAGCGCTCGACGATCAGCGCCTTCTGATCGTCGAACCGGCCGATCTCGCACGGTGCGACCGGCAAGCCGTACGCGGCGACGATCTTCGAGCACAACCATTCGTTTTCGACGGACGTGCGCATGTCGGCCTGCATGTTGCCGACGCGCCCGAGCGGCAGCTTGAAGATGTGGGTCGTCGGCGTGCTGCCCGACGGCCGCAGCCAGCGGTTGCGCTGACGCAGCAGCGCGGTCTTTTCCTGCGCGCCGGCAATCGACAGGCGCAGGTCGCCGTGCGGTTCCCCGTGGCCGGGCAGCGGCGCGGCGGTCGCGTGGCGCAGCACATCGGCAACGGCTGCGTCGTCGAGCGGCGCGCCTTCGCTTCCGTTGAGATTGACCGGTGTCTCGTCGGGCGGCAGCATTTGAATCGCGCCGACGCAATCGCGGCCGATCGACGCGAGCAAGTCGAATGGCGCTGTCGACCGGAGCCGGTAACGCTGCGCGATGCGACGGCGGATCGGCTCGCTGTCCGGCAGCAGATTGTCGAAGTAGTCGGCCACGATCGCGCCCTGGTGCGGCTGGTTGCCGGGCGTGAAGGGCAGCGACAACGACAGCGGCCGGCCCTGGGGATCGTCGAGCCAGTCCGGCAGGTAGACGAGACGCTCGACCCCACGCCGGATTTCCCAGTAGCCGACAGGAATGCCGTTCATCCACAGGTCGAGCCGGTTGCTGCGGGCGCGTGCGACCATCGTCACCAGTCCTCCCGCTCCGACGCGCGTGGCCTGGCCCGAGTCGTCGCTGTCGGGCGCTTCCGCGCAGTTCTAACGGCGGCCCCGGTCGGGGTTGTGGCGGCCGTGGTGCCGCGCTTGCTCGCGACCGGCTTGCGGCGCACCACCGGTTCGGCATCGGGAGCCGAATCGGCCGCTTCCGCCGGTGCATCCCGCTCGTCGAGGCTGAGCAACATGCGAACGCCAAGCGCGTTCATCACCTTGAAAAGCCGTTCGATGCTGACCGCCGACGGGTTGGCTTCGAGCTGAGCATAAGATTGCTGGGTGATGCCGAGGCGGGCGGCCAGTTGCGCCTGCGTGAGCCCCGCGGATTTGCGGAAACCGACGAGGATCGGGCGCAATTGGGTCAAGGTCTGGACAGGAAAGGCCATCGGGCGCTCCGCGAGATGACAGGTGATCGTTTGTAATCGGAAAATACAGTCTATGGCATGTATCGTCAAAATACAAACTACAGACTGTATTAACAAAATACAAGCAATAGCCTGTTACGCGGAGCCCGATCGGTCAACCCGCCTGCGGTCGTCGCGCACGACGCCCGCGCATCGCCCCATCACGCCGCCTGCGGCGCACACGTGTGCGTCGCGGGATGCCGTGCAAGGCGGCCCGATATTCCATTGCGCGAAACCGTCCGATGTGTATGCCGCGGCCGTTGCCCGGCGGCGCTCGTGCGGATTTTGCCCGGGAGTGTCGTGCCGTTCGGGTGGGCGATAGCATCGGTACGCCAGGAACGACATGCCGATGGCGACATCTCGCAAAAGAGGCTCGCGGGGGCGAGCCTCTTCTTCATTCCGTGCAGTCGATCACGCGCATCGAAGCATCGACGAGCGGCGCGACGATCCGCGTTCACGACCCGCGCGTCGAGCGATTCGCCCAATCGGCCAGTGCCGGCCACTGCGCATAGCCGCGCCGGATGAACCCGGCGCCCGTGCGGATCACGAGCGCACCGATCGCGAGCGCCGCCAGATCGTCGAGGCGGCCGAAGCCGAGTAGCGCCGCACTCATCGCGAGCGCCGCGAGCAACGACGACAGCGCATCGGTCCGCACGTGCCAGCCGCTCGCCTCGAGTAGCGCGGAGCCGGTCTCGCGCGCCTTGCGCAGCATCCAGTACGACAGCACGGCCTTGCCGGCGAGCGTGACGGCAGCCAGCGCGAGCGCGGTCGCGCCCGGCTGCACGACGGGCGGCGTATCGAACCGGGTCAGCGCATGCCAGATCATCTGCGCGCCGGTCGCGGCCAGCAACGCGCCGAGGCCCGCGAGTGCGAGCGGCTCGTAGGTCGGGCGCCGCTCCGGCGGCAGGCGCGCGTCGAACCGGCAGGCGACGAGGATCAGCGCATCGGCCGCAAGATCGATCGCGGCGTGCGCGACGTCCGCGAGCAGCCCCGACGAATGCGCGAACCATGCCGCCGCCGTCTCGACGGCGAGCAGCAGCAGGTTGATCGCGAGGCTGATAGCGAGGGCGCGGGACGTGGCTGCGTAAACGTGGGGCGTGGCGCGCGACGGGCGCTGCATGTCGGTTCGCTTGTCGGAATCGGGGCGGCTTCGAACGTTACCGGCCTACGGTGGCACGCGAATGACAGACCGAACGAAGGCCCTGAGCGACGATTAGGCCCCCGGCGATCCACTTTCCGCTCACCCGTAGCGCCCCCACGCTTTCGATCATGCTGAAAAAATTACAGCGCGCGTTCGTTGGTAGCGAATTCGACGGCATCGCATGAGGCTGCCGCGCCGTCGACGCAGGCCGCTCGCGCGAGCGTCGAAGCGCGACAAGCGCCGCTGCCGGCGTGCGGGCAGGACCGTGATTTGCTCGCGCGACAGCCCGGCATGTTCGCCCAAACGGCGTATGTTTTTTCTCGGACGCCATCGGGCACCGCCGAGCGACGAAATGTACCGCCCCTTCGCTTCAGCAATCAGATGCACGACAGCCAACGCCTTTCCCCGTCCGATACGATTCGCGAGTCGAGCACGATCGTCGTCGGCCGCGTCGTTCATCCGGGACGGGAAAGGCAATTCGATCGATGGGCGCGCGAGATCGACGCGGCAGCGCGGCGTTACCCGGGGCATCTCGGAAACGTTCGCCTGAGCGATTCAAGCGGCATCAACTATCTGGTTTATCGTTTCGACTCGCCGGAGCACCTGCATGCGTGGGAGGCCTCCGGGGAACGACGAAAGCTGGTTGCGAAGGGCGACGAGATATCGGACGAACATCGCGACGCCGCCGTCGGCATGGATGCGTGGTTCGCGATTGCCGGCAAGCCCGCTGCACCGAAGTGGAAGACGTTTCTCGTGACGTGGCTGGCGGTTTATCCGGTCCTGCTGTCGATCACCTTCCTTCTGAACGCGCTCCTTCCCGCGCTGGAGCGTCCTGTCCAACTCGCGCTCAGCTCCGCACTCCTGACTTCGTCGCTGACCTGGATCATCATGCCGCTCCTCACGAGGCAACTTCGGCCATGGCTGCTCCGGGGCGTGAAGCAGGTCGACAGGCTGAGCGACCGGCAACGTAACGGATGACGACCCATGCAGAATGAACGATCGATGTCAGGGATGCCGGCGGCCGGCTTGCCGGCCGGTTTCCATCAGCGATTCAGCCGGCGCTACGCGCAGGTCGACGACGTGCGTCTCCATTACGTGACCGGCGGGCCGGACGACGGCGAGATGGTGATCCTGCTGCATGGCTGGCCGCAAACCTGGTACACGTGGCGTCACGTGATGCCGGTGCTGGCGGAAGAGGGGTATCGCGTCGTCGCGGTCGATTACCGCGGCGCGGGCGAATCGGACAAGCCGCTCGGCGGCTACGACAAGGCCTCGATGGCAGGCGACATCCGGGCGCTCGTCCGCCAGTTGGGCGCGACGCGCATTCACCTCGTCGGCCGCGACATCGGCGTGATGGTCGCCTACGCGTACGCCGCGCAATGGCCTGCCGAGATCGCGAAGCTTGCGATGCTCGACGTTCCGGTGCCGGGCACGCGAATCTGGGACGAAGCGAAGGCCCGTGCCGATCCGCAGATCTGGCATTTCGGCTTGCATCAGCAGCGCGATATCGCCGAAATGCTGATTGCGGGCAAGGAGCACGCGTACATCCTCGATTTCTACAAGAAGAGAACCCACGTCCCACTGTCGGACGACGATATCGCCGTCTACGCCGCCGCTTATGCGGCGCCAGGCGCGCTACGCGCCGGATTCGAACTCTATCGCGCGTTTGCGCAGGACGAGACGCAGTTCAAGGCGTTCATGAAGCACAAGCTCCCGATGCCGGTGCTGGCGCTCGCCGGCGACAAGAGCAACGGCGCCAAGGAACTCGACATGGCGAGGGAACTGGCGCTGGACGTGCGTGGAGCCGTTGCGCCGAACACCGGTCATTGGCTGCCGGACGAGAATCCGGCCTTCCTGACGCGCCAATTGATCGACTTCTTCAGGGAAGCGGCGCCCGGCCACTGAAGGCAGGCGCGCTTCGCGCCGCCGGCGCGCCCACGCTGGTGTTTGGTTGCCGCGCGTGTGGCGCGATCGTACTTGTCCGGCTGCCGTGCAAAGGGTGGCTGTCCCGATCCAGCGGATGCCCCGAGACGCTCGGTGAAATCTGCGGACATGACCCGATAGGGGATTCCGGCGTTTCGATGCCGCACCGCGCCACGCCGTAACGAGCGGGGCCGGCTTCGTTCATCTTCCCCTGAGCAATTCTCGACATTATAGAAATAATGTCAAACTAAAACCGGCCGATGATTGGATATTTAACGGTTTACGTTATATTATCGACAAAATTCCTCGATAGAACCCGCCATGTCCGATCTCGTCGCCGATGAACCTCGCCTGACCGCCGAAATCGAGCGCCTCAAGGCCGACTTCCCGAAAACGCGCGAGCTGTACCGCGAAGTCTGCGCGCTGCTGTTCTTCCGCTTCGGCATCACGCCGACGGCGAACCGCCTGTACCAGCTCGTTCGCAAGGGCAGCATGAGCACGCCGACGGCCGTTCTCGGCGAGTTCTGGGCCGAGCTGCGGGAAAAAAGCCGCGTGCGCATCGAGCATCCGGACCTGCCGGCCGATCTGCAGGCGGCGGCCGGTGAACTCGTCGCGGCACTGTGGAACCGGTCGAGCACCGCCGCGGCAGCGGCCCTCGACGCGCTGCGCGCGGAAGTCGAAGCGCAGCGAGCCACGGCGCAAACGGAAGTCGCGACGTTGCAGGCCGAACTGGCCCGCACCGAAACCGCGCTGGAGCAACGCACGGCCGCGCTGCTGGCCGCGCAGGTCCGCATTCAGGAGCTGGAGCAGGCGAGGGCGGCCGACGATGCCTCCCGGCAAGCGCTGCAAGCCGATATCGAACGCCTGACGGCCGACAACGCGGAGGGCGATCGTGCGCTCGCCGAGGCCCGTGCGGATTTCACTACCCAGCTCGACCGGTTGCGCGACGACGCCCGCCGCGCCGAGGAGCGCCTGCGCGCATCGGAGAAGCGGGCGCTTCAGGAAATCGATCGCGAGCGGCTCGCCGCCGCGCGATTGCAAAAGGAACTCGACGCGGCGACATCGCGCGCGGAACAACGCGATGCGCAGCAGCGGAAAGAAATGGCCGCGCTACAGGCGCAACTCGGCGACGCGCTGCATCGCTGCGGCGTGCTTCAAGGGCAGCTCGATGGCGCACTGGCGACCGAGGCGGCGCGCGGCAACGAACTCGATGCGTTGAGGCGCGAGATGGCGGCACTGTTGCGGCGGCCGCCGTTGCGCGGGGTCAAGAGTGCCCCGGCCGCCGAACGGAGCGAGCGTCGGGCGCGCATGAGAAAGCGCGCCGACGAAGCGCCGCGCTGACGGCGCAACCGAGTCGCCGCGATGTCGTGCCACGCGTGTACGCCCCGGGCAGGCGAGAAGCGCGCCGGCCAGGCATTGGGCCCGTGGCGGGGATCGGGTAAAGTGCCGCTCAACATGCCGGTTCGACATTACTAGACGACCGGTCTAATCGTTGCTACCATACGCCATCATGAATGCATCTTCAGGCGCCGAAGTCCGCCAGCACATCCTGAATATCGCGAAGCCGATCATGCTCCACAAGGGGTTCTCGGCGGTCGGTCTGAACGAGATTCTCGCCGCGGCGGGCATCCCGAAGGGCTCGTTCTACCATTATTTCGGCTCGAAAGAGGCATTCGGCGAAGCGCTGCTCGAATCGTATTTCGAAGGCTATCTCGCGCATCTCGACAACCTGCTCAAGCAGCAGGCCGGCACCGGCGCCGAGCGCCTGATGACGTACTGGGGCAACTGGCTGCACACGCAATGCGCAGACGATCCGGAAGGCAAGTGCCTCGCGGTGAAGCTCGGTGCGGAAGTGTCGGATCTGTCGGAAGCGATGCGCACGGTACTGCGGCGCGGCACCAGCCAGATCATCGATCGGCTCGCGGGCGGCATCGAGGCCGGCCTCGCCGACGGTTCGCTGAGCGGCGTCGACGATCCGTCGTACACGGCCGCGATCCTGTACGAGCTGTGGCTGGGCGCGACGCTGCTGGAAAAGATTCACCGCAACCGCAAACCGCTCGAAAGGGCGATGGCCGAAACGCGGCGCATGCTGAACCTGCCGCCTGCCGCGCCACGCAACGGGGCGCAGTCGTAATCCGGGCGCGCTTGGGCGCGCCTTGTTTTTGCCCTGATTCTAGACGACTGGTCTACTCAATCATTCATGACGAATGCCTCACACCGCGTTACGCTGTCCCGATCGTTCCAATCGCCTGCCTGCGATCGCACCGGCTCGACCGCCGACGCCGCCGCAGGCGCGTCCTTTCCGCTGGTCCATCCCTGATCCGAGCGTGCGCACGCAGCACGTTCATTCCCGTTGACGGAGGCTCACATGCCGCAAAGCAAAACCGCAAACCGCCAGATCGTCCTGAATTCGCGCCCGGTCGGCGCACCGACGCCGGACAACTTCCGCGCCGAAACCGGTGACGTGCCGGTGCCTGGCCCCGGCCAGGTACTGCTGCGCACCGTCTGGTTGTCGCTCGACCCGTACATGCGCGGCCGGATGAGCGACGCGCCGTCCTATGCGCCGCCGGCCGAGCTGGGCCAGCCGATGGTCGGCGGCACGGTCAGCCGCGTGGTGGCGTCGAACTTGCCGGCGTTTCGCGAAGGCGATCTCGTCGTGGCCGGCGCCGGCTGGCAGGACTATGCGCTGTCCGACGGGCGCGACCTGATCCCGCTCGGCCGCGACTTCGCGCACCCGTCGTACGCGCTCGGCGTGCTGGGCATGCCGGGCTTCACCGCGTACACCGGGCTGCTGACGATCGGCGAACCGAAGGCCGGCGAAACCGTGGTCGTCGCGGCCGCGAGTGGCGCGGTCGGCGCGGTGGTCGGACAGATCGCGAAGCTGAAGGGTTGCCGCGTGGTCGGCGTCGCGGGCGGCGCCGACAAGTGCGCGTACGTGACCGGCACGCTCGGCTTCGACGCGTGCGTCGACCATCGCGATCCGGCGTTTGCCGCCAAGCTGAAGGACGCGTGCCCGAACGGCATCGACGTTTATTTCGAAAACGTCGGCGGCGCCGTGTTCGACGCGGTGTGGCCGCTGCTGAACGACCATGCGCGCGTGCCCGTCTGCGGAATCATCGCGCATTACAACGACGCGGCATACGACGACAAGGCCGTGTCGATCGGCCGCGACCGCGTGCCGGCGCTGATGGGCGCGATCCTGCGCAAGCGCATCCGCGTGCAGGGTTTCATCATTCTCGATCACTATGCAACCGGCTATGCGCCGTTCCTGAAGGACATGAGCGAGTGGGTCGCGCAAGGCAAGGTGAAGACGCTCGAGGACGTCGTTCCCGATCTCGCCGACGCGCCGCAAGCGCTGATCGGCCTGCTCGCCGGCAAGAATTTCGGCAAGGTCGTCGTGCGGGTCGGCCCGGACGAACTGGCCTGATCCCCGCTCGGCGATAGACCACCGCTGCACGCTGGCGTCGCGAGGCGCCGGCTTGTGGCATGCTCGTTTCCGTTTTCAAAGGAGTGGAAAAAATGGCGCTTCACGTGATTGCTTCGCTGTTCCTGAAACCCGAACACGCGCAGGCCGCCGAGGCCGAACTGCGCAGCATGGTCGCCAAGACGCGCACCGAACCGGGCAACCGGCGCTATGACCTGTTCCGCGAGCAGGACGGTTCGCCGAACCTGCATCTGTACGAAATCTACGACGACCAGGCGGCGTTCGACGCACACCTCGCGAGCCCGTATTTCGGCGAATTCCGTACGAAGTCGGCCGACTGGTTCACCGCACCGCCGGTCATCAAGGTACTGTCGGGCATCGACGTGGCCGAGTAACGACGCAAGCATGCAACACCACCGCCGCGGCTCGCCCGCACCCGGGCCGCGCGGCAGCCGTTGCGCACGACGCAATGGCGACGACGACCCCACGGCGCAGCACGCCCCGTTCGCGCCGCTTCCCCAATACAACGGCCCCGGAGGCTGAATGATCACCCTCAACATCAACGGCGAAACCCGCTCGGTCGACGCCCCCGACGACATGCCCTTGCTCTGGGTGTTGCGCGACGTCGTCGGCCTCACCGGCACCAAGTTCGGCTGCGGGATCGCGCAATGCGGCGCGTGCACCGTGCATCTCGACGGCGTTGCCGCGCGTTCGTGCGTACTGCCGGTCGCGGCCGTCGCGGGCCGCAAGATCACGACGATCGAAGCCGTCGGCGCAACGCCGGCCGGCCACAAGGTCCAGCAGGCGTGGCGCGAGCTCGACGTCGTCCAGTGCGGCTACTGCCAGTCGGGGCAGGTGATGGCCGCCACCGCGCTGATCGCGGCGAACCCGAATCCGAGCGATGCCGACATCGACGCGGCCATGGCCGGCAACATCTGCCGCTGCGGCACGTATCACCGGATTCGCGCGGCCGTCAAACAAGCCGCGAAGGAGGCCTGACATGTCACGTGGACTGATCGAAGCGGGTCGGGCCGGCGCGGGCGTGTCGCGCCGCGGGTTTCTCAAACTTGGGATGTCGCTCGGCGCGGCGGCCGGCGGCGGCTTGCTGCTCGGCTTCAGCCTGCCGGCGGCGGGCGACGATGCGCGCCGCTCGGTGATCGGCGGCGACGCGGCCGAACCCGCGCCCCCCGGCGTGTTCGCCCCGAACGCGTTCGTGCAGATCGACCGCGCCGGCAAGGTCACGCTCGTGATGCCGAAGGTCGAGATGGGGCAGGGTGTCTATACGGCGCTGCCGATGCTGATCGCGGAAGAGCTCGAAGTGCCGCTGTCGAGCGTGACACTCGACCATGCGCCGCCGAACGAGAAGCTGTTCCTCGACCCGCTGCTCGGCGGCCAGCTCACCGGCGGCTCGACGTCGGTGCGCTACGCGTGGGAACCGCTGCGCCGCGCGGGCGCCACGGCGCGCACGCTGCTGGTCGCGGCGGCCGCGAAGCAATGGAACGTCGATCCGGCCAGTTGCCGCGCGGCGAACGGCGAAGTGCAGCATGCGCAGAGCGGCCGGCGCGCATCGTACGGCCAGTTGGCCGACGCCGCGGCGAAGCTGCCGGTGCCGAAGGACGTCGTGCTGAAACAGCCGGCGGATTTCAAGCTGATCGGCACGCCCGCGAAGCGCCTCGATTCGCCGGAGAAGGTCGACGGCACCGCGCAGTTCGGGCTCGACGTGCGCGTGCCCGGCATGTTGTATGCGGTGATCGTGAACAGTCCGGTGTTCGGCGGCACGGTCGCGAGCGTCGACGACACGGCCGCGAGGAAGATCCCCGGCGTGCGCCAGGTCGTGCGCGTCGACAACGCGGTCGCGGTGGTCGGCGATCACACGTGGGCCGCGAAGCGCGGCGCATCGGCGCTCGTCGTGAAGTGGAACGAAGGCGCGGACGCAAAGGTGTCGACGAAGGATCTTTTCGCGGATCTCGCGCATGCGGCGGCGAACGGCAAGGGCGCGGTCGCGCGCAAGGAAGGCGACGTCGGCAAGGCGTTCGCGAACGCGAAGACGCGCGTCGACGCCGTCTACGAACAGCCGTTGCTCGCCCACGCGACGATGGAGCCCGTGAACTGCACGGTGCATGTGCGCGGCGACGGCTGCGAGATCTGGGTCGGCACGCAGGTGCCGACCCGCGTGCGCGACACGGCGCAGCAACTGACCGGGCTGGCGCCGGACAAGATCGTCGTGCACAACCATCTGCTCGGCGGCGGGTTCGGCCGGCGGCTCGAAACCGACATGGTCGGCCAGGCCGTGAAGGTCGGCAAACAGGTCGCGGCACCCGTGAAGGTGATCTGGACGCGCGAGGAAGACGTCCAGCACGACATGTACCGGCCGTGCTACTACGACACGATCTCGGCCGGCCTCGACGCGAACGGCAAGCCGATCGCGTGGCAGCACCGGATCGTCGGCTCGTCGATTCTCGCGCGCTTCGCGCCGCCCGCGGTCAAGGACGGCGTCGATCCCGACGCGGTCGAGGTCGCGGCCGAGCTGCCGTACGACCTGCCGAACCAGCTCGTCGACTACGTGCGCCAGGAGCCGCGCCACGTGCCGACCGCGTTCTGGCGCGGCGTCGGGCCCACGCGCAGCACGTTCGTCGTCGAGAGCTTCATCGACGAACTGGCCGCGCAGACCAAGACCGACCCGGTGCAGTACCGCCGCGCACTGCTCGACAAGACGCCGCGCGCGCGCAACGTGCTCGACGTCGCGACGAAGGCGGCCGGCTGGGGCGCGTCGCTGCCGAAGGGGCAAGGGCGCGGCGTGTCGGTCATGCACGCGTTCGGCAGCTTCTTTTCGATCGTCATCGACGTGGCGGTGGATGGCGGCGAGGTGCAGGTCAAGCGCGTCGTGTGCGCGGTCGACTGCGGCATGTACGTGAATCCGAACACGATCGAGGCGCAAGTGCAGGGCGGCATCATCTTCGGGATCACGGGCGCGCTGTACGGCGAGATCACGATCGAGGACGGCCGCGTCGTGCAGACCAACTTTACCGACTACCGGGTGATGCGAATCAACGAGACGCCGCCGATCGAAGTCCATCTGGTGAAGAGCGGCGAAGCGCCGGGCGGGATCGGCGAGCCGGGCACGGCCGCGACCGCGGCGGCGTTGTCGAATGCGATCTTCGCGGCCACCAGCACGCGGCTGCGCAAGCTGCCGGTCGGCAATCAGCTGAAAACGGCCTGAGGGGAGGGGACGACCATGCGACATCTCACCCTGAACCCGAGCCTGAATGCGCTCCGCGCCTCGTTGCTCGCGCTGTCCGCACTGGCGGTCGGCACGGCCGCGCATGCCGCGCAGCCGGCGCCCGCCGACAGCGCGCTCGTCGCGCGCGGTGCGTATCTCGCGAAAGCCGGCGACTGCGTCGCGTGCCACACCGCGCCACGCGGCACGCCGTTCGCCGGCGGCCTGAAGATGGTCACGCCGATGGGCGCGATCTACACGACCAACATCACGCCCGATCCGGAGACGGGCATCGGCGGCTATACCGAAGCCGATTTCGCCGGCGCGTTGCGCAAGGGCGTCGCGAAGGACGGTCACAACCTGTATCCGGCGATGCCGTATCCGTCGTACGCGAAGCTGAAGGACGACGACGTGAAGGCGCTGTATGCGTACTTCATGCACGGCGTCGAACCGGTGAAGCAGGCGAACCGTCCGTCCGACATCCCGTGGCCGCTCAACATGCGCTGGCCGCTCGCGTTGTGGAACATGGTGTTCCTCGACACGACGCCCTACGCGGACAAGCCGGCGAAGGACGCGATGTGGAACCGCGGCGCGTATCTCGTGCAGGGGCTCGGACACTGCGGTTCGTGCCACACGCCGCGCGGCGTCGGCTTCCAGGAGAAGGCGCTCGACGAAAGCGGCGCGGCGTTCCTGTCGGGCGCCTCGATCGACAACTGGTTCGCGTCGAACCTGACCGGCGAGCACAATACGGGGCTCGGCCGCTGGAACGAGGCCGACGTCGCGCAGTTCCTGAAGACCGGCGCGAACCAGCACGCGACCGCGTTCGGCTCGATGGTGAGCGTGATCAACCACAGCACGCAGGAACTGACCGACGACGATCTGGCCGCGATCTCGCGCTACCTGAAATCGCTGCCGGCGGCAGGCGGCACGGGCGCGCCGCCGTACCGCTACGATCCGAAGGCGACGCAGGCCGCGCTGGGCCGACCGGCAACCGATCCGGGCGCGAAGGTGTATAACGCTTACTGCCTGCACTGCCACGGCGTGGACGGGCGCGGCTATGCGCCGCTGCTTGCGCCGCTCGCCGGCAATCCGAACGTGCTGGAGGCCGATGCGTCGTCGCTGATCAACGTGACGCTGAACGGCAGCGACACGCTCGTGATCGGCGGCGTGCCGTCCGCCTATCCGATGCCGGCATTCTCGAACCAGTTGAACGACCGGCAGATCGCCGACGTGCTGACGTTCATGCGCGCCGGCTGGAACAACGGCGCGCCGGCGGTGCAGGCGGCGGACGTCGCGAAACTCCGCAAGGCGACGGCGGCCGCGCACTGAGCGCGGCACGCTGCGCAACGATGGCGGGCCGCCGTGCCTGCCGCCCATGCCGCCCGGTGCGTGCCTGCCCCGGCGGCGTGGCTTTTTCTGTCAACCGGCGCGCGGCCGTTCGCGGCAGCGCGCGTTTTATCGACGCAATGTAGGGGTGTCTGGATGGCTAACGTGACTTATACGGATACGCAACTGCTGATCGACGGCGAGTGGGTCGACGCCGCGAGCGGCAAGACGATCGACGTCGTGAACCCGGCGACCGGCAAGCCGATCGGCAAGGTGGCCCACGCGGGCATCGCCGATCTCGACCGTGCGCTCGCCGCCGCGCAGCGCGGCTTCGAAGCATGGCGCAAGGTGCCCGCTCACGAGCGCGCGGCGACGATGCGCAAGGCGGCCGCGCTGGTGCGCGAACGCGCGGACACGATCGCGCAGTTGATGACGCAGGAGCAGGGCAAGCCGCTCACCGAAGCGCGCGTCGAAGTGCTGTCGGCGGCCGACATCATCGAATGGTTCGCGGACGAGGGCCGCCGCGTGTACGGCCGGATCGTGCCGCCGCGCAACCTCGGTGCGCAGCAGACGGTCGTGAAGGAGCCGGTCGGCCCGGTCGCGGCGTTCACGCCGTGGAATTTCCCGGTCAACCAGGTGGTGCGCAAGCTGAGCGCGGCGCTCGCGACCGGCTGTTCGTTCCTCGTGAAGGCGCCGGAAGAAACCCCGGCATCGCCGGCCGCGCTGCTGCGCGCGTTCGTCGACGCAGGCGTGCCGGCCGGCGTGATCGGCCTCGTGTACGGCGATCCGGCCGAAATCTCGTCGTACCTGATTCCGCACCCGGTGATCCGCAAGGTCACGTTCACGGGTTCGACGCCGGTCGGCAAGCAGTTGGCCGCGCTCGCGGGCCAGCACATGAAGCGCGCAACGATGGAACTGGGCGGCCACGCGCCGGTGATCGTCGCCGAGGATGCGGACGTCGCGCTCGCGGTGAAGGCCGCCGGCGGTGCGAAGTTCCGCAACGCGGGGCAGGTCTGCATTTCGCCGACGCGTTTCCTCGTGCACAACAGCATCCGCGACGAATTCACGCGCGCGCTGGTCAAGCATGCGGAAGGGCTGAAGGTCGGCAACGGCCTCGACGAAGGCACGACGCTCGGCGCGCTCGCGAACCCGCGACGGCTGACCGCGATGGCGTCGGTCGTGGACAACGCGCGCAAGGTCGGTGCGAGCATCGAGACCGGCGGCGAGCGCATCGGCGCGGAAGGCAACTTCTTCGCTCCGACCGTGATCGCGAACGTGCCGCTCGAAGCGGACGTGTTCAACAACGAGCCGTTCGGCCCGGTCGCGGCGATTCGCGGCTTCGACAAGCTCGAGGATGCGATCGCCGAGGCGAACCGTCTGCCGTTCGGGCTGGCAGGCTACGCGTTCACGCGCTCGTTCGCGAACGTGCATCTGCTAACGCAGCGCCTCGAGGTCGGAATGCTGTGGATCAACCAGCCCGCGACGCCGTGGCCGGAAATGCCGTTCGGCGGCGTGAAGGATTCGGGCTACGGGTCGGAGGGCGGGCCGGAAGCGCTGGAGCCGTATCTCGTCACGAAGTCGGTGACCGTGATGGCGGTTTGACGACAGGTCGAGCATAGCGAGGCCGCCGCTTCCGAGTACGGGGCGGCGGCTTTTTTTCGGGCGCGTCGACCGGCGGCGAACCTCAGCGGATCGGCAGAATGCCCTCGAAGACACTTTTCACTGCGTTCTGCTGGTCGGGGTTCAGATCTCCGTAGCTGGGCGGAAACTCGCCGCATTCGGCGACCTTCGCGCTTTTGACCTTTTCTTTCGCGACCGCCCACTCGCCGGACAGATGGCCTTCGAATCTCATGCCGAAGGGGCTATTGGCGCCTGCCGCCTGGCCCCAGCCGTTCACCATCATGGTTTCCTGCGCGCCGCCCCACGCGAGCGGGTGCTTGCCGTCCTGCGACTCGCGACGGTTCTGGCAGGAGTCGGCATTCGGCACGCAGTGGCCCCCGATGATTTGCTCCGGCGTGGCTTTCTTCAGGTCGGCCAGGTCCAGCAGCATGTAGTTCTCGAGATTGACGAGATAGTCGCGATTGCTTTCGGCGATCAGGATCGCCGCCATCGCGTTGCCGAGCGCCTGATCGTTCGCGGCGGCTCCGCTCAGGCCGCCCGCGTAAACCGTCTTCATCGCTTTGAGCAGTTCCGCCGACGTCCTGTCTTTGGCGGCCCTGGCAAACATCGTCGGGTAGTCGCTGGCGAAACACGTGCTCGGGTTCCCGTTCGCTCGGCCCCAGAAGTGAATGTAGTTCGAGTATTGTCCGCCTCCGCACTGGCGATAATAAATGGCCTCGTTCATCGAGAAGAACTGGCTCCGGCCTTCTGCACCAGCGCATTGATAGGCCGCGAGACGCAGGAATTTCAACGGGCTCACGACGTTGCCGAAGTAGTTGCGCTTGTCGGGACCGGCCGCAGGAAGGTGATCGTTCGCCCCGTCGCAACGTTTCGGGTCGGGCGGGGGCGCTTCCGGCCTCAGCTTCATACGCTCGACGACAGTGTCGACTTTCGCGTTCGCGACCCTGAGCGCGGCTTCGCGCAACACATCCGACGTGACGTAGAGCGGCCCTCCGCGCATGGCGACGGCATAGCAGGCGGTCGCCCCTTGCGCCTGCGCGGCGAAAGAAAGTGCGGCGGCAAACGAACATGCGGCGATCCCCAAGGTGCCGCCGATACGGTGACAATCGATATCCATGAACGGGCTCCGGTGATTTCGTGGATGGGAAAGGGTCCGCGAGCGGGCATGCATCAACGACGAGCCGGCGCACGCAGATGGCTTATGGGCCGACAGCGCTGCCCGACGTCGCGGGATGAAGGACACAGGAGGAAGGACGCTCGGGACGAGCCGTTGTGAGCCGCCCGGGGAACCGAGGGGTGCCGGGCGTTAGTCACGCATCGGACTGGCTGGATGGATCAAGCAGTTCTTGGAATGGGACAGGAAGTGACACACTAATGAGCCAAGGTACTCAATTTTACATAACGTGAATTATCGATAGTTTTGGTTGTGGCAGCTAAGTTCAAATGTCCGCTTTGGGGTTGCGCAAGCTGTCCGGCCAGCGGATACGCAGCGCCCGACGCGACAATAGCCGCAGCGCACGGCCAACGTTTCTACGACGCCGCATCCGGGACGACCGCGATCGCTTCCACCTCGATCAGCGCGTCCGGCGAATACAGGGCGGAGACTTCGACGAGACTTTCCGCCGGATACGGCGCGGAAAACCATTCGCGACGGACGTCGACCATTCTGTCGAGGTACGACATCGACTTCAGGAAGATCGTCGTCTTGACGACCTGGTTCATGCCCGAACCGGCCGCTTTCAATGCACGCTCCAGATTGCCGAATGCGCGTCTGGCCTGGCGATCGAAGTCTCCGGGCCCTTCGATTTCGCCGTCGTCGCCAATGGCAGGCTGCCCCGAAACGAAGACGAAACCGCCTACCCGAATTGCTTGAGATAATGCAAACGGCGCATAGGGATCGGGATTCGTGTGCACCTGTTCGATTTTCATGGAAGGCTCTCCGTCGAGTTCCGGGTGATTGTCAGGGATCGGAGTATCGATGGAGCTTTCGAGCGCAACAAATGGTCAATTCTCACCTTACAGATGAGCTTTTCTAACCCATGCGCAAACTGCCTCCGTTGAGCGCGCTACGTGCATTCGAAGCCGCGGCCCGGCGCGCCGGCTTTAAAGCGGCGGCTGAAGAACTCAACGTCACCCCTACCGCCATCAGCCACCAGATACGTCAACTCGAAGAATGGCTCGACGTCAAACTGTTCGAGCGCCAGACGCGCGGCGTCCGGCTGACGGAAAACGGCAAGGCGCTGTTCCCGGCTCTTCGTGACGGCTTCGACAGCTTCGAGCGCGCAATCGAGGCAGCGCGAAACATCGACGAAACCAAGGTTGCAACGCTCACGTCCACGGTGGCATTCACCGCGAAATGCCTCGCGGCTCGAGCAGGCGGATTTCGTGCCGCGTATCCCGATTGGACCCTTCGGCTCGACGCCACCAATGCCATCGTGGACCTCGACCAGTCCGCGCATGCGTCGATCCGTTACGGTTCGGGCTACTATCCCGGGCTCATGTCGGAACCGCTTTTCAGGGACCGGTTTACCCCGGTGTGTCGTCCGCATTTGTCGATCGCACACGAAAAAGACCTGCAGCGCGCGACGCTGATTCACTTCGATTGGGGTCCCTCCGTCCGCGACGATCCACGCGCAATTACATGGGCACGCTGGCTGGAGGCAGCCAAAATACGCGGCACCGATCCGAACGATGGCCTCCGATTCAACGACGAAGTCCATGCAATGCAGGCGACCCTTGCCGGACAGGGAATCGGCCTGATAAGCCTGACCCTGGTCTCCGACGAATTGGCCAACGGCACCTTGGTGCGGCCGTTCGACCTGGCGCTGGATAGCTTCCAGTACGATCTCGTTTACAGCCCTCGCTCCGCGACGAGACAGGCAACCGAAATATTGCGAGACTGGGTGCTTCGGGAATTTGCCGGGCATCGGTGTGCGGAAGCCGCCGAAACAAACGCAGGCGTGCTGCCCACTCCGGCGCCAGCCTTCGATACGACGTAATCGTTATCGAGAAATAGTCCTCCGTTGAGCGCCCTGCTTCAACACGGAACCCGACCGCCCACACCGTTGCCCATCATCGTGCACCAGCGCTGCGTGTCTTGTTGCAGCGACGGATACGGCAACCCGGTCCTCGGATCGATCGAGTTCAGCGGATTCGGCCCCGGGAGGTGGTTTGCCGCGTGCATCGCGGCGTTCTCCGCCATCTGGCGGCGATCAATTTCGTTCAAGACCGGGCACCGAATGCGCGATAGGATCGAGCCACACCCACACCCCCACCGGAGGGCACCATGGCGATTCACGAAGTCTTTCCGTATCTGCGCGCCAAACGCGCGGAGGACGCCATCGCGTTCTATGCGAAGGCATTCGGCGCGCAAGAGAAATTTCGGCTCGTCGAGCCGTCGGGGCGCATCGGTCACGCGGAATTGCAACTCGGGCCGTGCACGCTGATGATCTCGGACGAGTTCCCGGAATACGATCTCTTCGCCCTCGATCCGGACGGCAACGCGCCGATGGCGCTCCATCTTCATGTCGACGATGCCGATGCGACGATCGCCGCCGCCGTCGCTGCCGGCGCGCGCGTGACACGTGCGCTCCAGGACCAGTTCTACGGCGAGCGTTCGGGCAGGATCCGCGATCCGTTCGGTTACGATTGGCTGATCGGGCATACGATCGAAGCGGTCGAACCCGACGAAATGCAGCGGCGTTACACGGCGCTGATGTCCGGCGATCGTTAAGCAATCCGGACGGCATACCCGGAGCGATCCCCCGACCTGACACGCGGCATGCAGTATGGCTGGCGCGGCGCGCACCGGGCCGCGCTGCCAATCGCCCGCCGCTAGCGCTCGGCACACCCTCGCGCGATGGCGCGCCGACTCGCACGCACCGCCACGCACGCCCCCTCCCCGACCGCCTCTCCGCAGCCGACGCATCGCGATTCCGAGCGATTCCGCAGAGGACCTTTCCTGTGCGACGCCTTAATCGGCTGCCGAAAGATTCCAATAATGGCCGCCCGATCCATCGGCCGCCTGGCCGGTCCAACAACAACAAACGCCTATGCCCTTCTCCCAAACGAACCAGCACGCCGGCGCACGCGTCGCGGGGACCGTCATTGCCGCCTGCCTGACCGGCTTCGTGCCGGATCTCGCGCTTGCCCAGAGCAGCGTGACGCTGTACGGCCTGATCGACACGTCGATCACCTACTCGACCAACCAGCGCACGCGCGGTGCCGGTTCGCCCGGCGGCGGCGGCGTCGCGATGACGAGCGGCGCACTGAACGCGTCGCGCTGGGGGCTGCGCGGCCGCGAGGATCTCGGCGGCGGAATGGCCGCGGTCTTCGCGCTCGAAAACGGCTTCTCGGGCACCACCGGCAAGCTGTCGCAGAAAGGCGTCGCCCTGTTCGGCCGCCAGGCATGGATCGGGCTGAGTTCGCAGACGGCCGGCACGCTGTCGTTCGGCCGCCAGTACGACCTGATCCTCGATTTCGTGACGCCGCTCGGTGCGTCCGGTCCCGGCTGGGGCGGCAACCTCGCGGTCCACCCGTACGACAACGACGATTCGAACCGCAACCTGCGCATCAACCACGCGGTGAAGTACACGAGCCCGATGGTTCGCGGGTTGAGGTTCGGCGCGATGGTCGGGTTCTCGAACACGGCCGGCCAGTTCTCCAACAACGCGGTGTGGAGCACGGGGGTGTCGTATGCGAACGGGCCGCTGAAGCTCGGCGCCGGCTACCTGAAGATCAGCCGGGACCGCAATGCGCCGAACCCGGACGGCGCGCTCAGCACGGTCGACGGCTCGGCGACGATCACGGGCGGCAATCAGCAGATCTGGGCGATGGCCGGGCGTTATGCGTTCGGGCCGCACTCGGTCGGCGCCGCGTGGTCGCATTCGACCACCGACGGCGCGACGGGCGTGCTCCAGGGCGGCAACATCGTGCCGCTGAAGGGCGAATCGCTGGTGTTCGACAACGTCACGATCGACGGACGCTATTTCGTCACGCGTGCGCTGAGCGTCGCCGCCGCGTACACATATACGATGGGCCGCTTCGACACCCGCACGGGTCAGACGCGCCCGAAATGGAACCAGGTCGTCGCGCAGGCCGACTATGCGCTGTCGAAGCGCACGGATGCGTATCTCGAAGGCACGTACCAGAGCGTGAGCGGCGGCAACGGCCATCCGGCGTTCAACGCGGCCGTCTGGACCTTGACCCCTTCCGCGAACGGCAATCAGGCCGTCGTCGCGCTGGGGCTGCGGCACAAATTCTGACGAGGCCGCGTGCGCTGCGGCGTCACGCGGACGACCGACGGCATCCGGCAAGTGCTCCCCGCATCACCCGCTCCCCGTCGCCGCCACCGACAAGGCCGCGCCCCCGTGCGCGGCCTTTTTTCGCTGTGGCATGCGACGCATGCCGCACACCGCTCGCGGCAGCAAGAATGCCGCCCGGCTGTCGCATTTGCGCAAAAAATGCGGAGAAACTGGGCACGTTGTGACATTTTTCCTAATCTATTTGCAGCGACGCCGCGATCCGGCGTTCCGGTCGCTACATTCTTTCATCTGGCGCACCATCGGCTTACGAGCCCGCATCACGGCAACGGAGCCGGACCTTTCGCGCCACGGCGGCCGGACGGCTGCGTGCGGATGACACGCGCCCCGCTTTCAACGCAGTCAACCGCTGGAGAAACGAACGATGAGCAAAATGAACCGAATTGCGGTCCTGGCAACTTTCGTACTGCTGGCCGGTTGTCACAACGCGGCGAAAACGCCCGAGAATGCCGGCGCGGCGCCGACGCCATCGAGCGAAGCCGTCGCGACGGTGACGGCCGACGATCTGAACAATCCGAACAGCCCGCTCGCCAAGCGCAGCATCTACTTCGATTTCGACCAGTACTCGGTGAAGCCCGAATTCCAGTCGTTGCTGCAGGCGCACGCCGACTACCTGCGCAGCCACCCGGCGCGGCGCGTGCTGATCCAGGGCAACACCGACGAGCGCGGCACGTCCGAATACAACCTGGCGCTCGGCCAGCGCCGTTCGCAGGCCGTGATGAGCGCGCTCGAAACGCTCGGCGTGCCGGCCACGCAACTCGAGGCCGTCAGCCTCGGCAAGGAAAAGCCGGTCGCGCTCGGCCACGACGAGGAAGCGTGGGCGCAGAACCGCCGCGCCGATCTCGTCTATCGTTGATCCACGCGCCGCCGCCGCGGCGATACGTAAAAAGCATGGAATAACCGCTTCGCCGAAACGTCTTCTCATCGCGCAGACGCGCGGTTCACGCGAGCCGCCTTTCCTGGCGCCTGCGCGCTGCAAGGAGATTGCAATGAAATCGGTAACGTTGGTTGCGGCGCTGATCGCGGCGCTGGTGCTCGTGCTGTCGGCGGGCTGTACGTCGTCGGGCAGCGGCGTGTCGCAAGGACCGGGCATGAGCCGGTATGGCGGCTCGGGCGGAAGCGGAGGCGGAGGCGGCGGTTACTGACGCGCCGCGGCAAGGAAAACGGGGCGGCGCATCGCGCGCGATCGCCGGAAACCGGCTGCCTCGCTCGCGACGCCCCGCCCCGGGGCACGGCTCAACGCATCGCCTTCACGTCGGCCGGCGTGACGCTCGCGGGCTGGCCGCCCCACGTCGCGCGCAGGTAGTTCGCGAGCTGCGCGAGTTCGTCGTCGCTCAGCGTGTGCGCGAAGCCCGGCATCGGCTGCAGGTTTTCGACGCCGGCGAACTTCTGCTCGTCGATGCCGTCGAGCATCGCGACCAGCAGGTTGCGCGGATCGCCCTGCCGCACCGTCGAGTTGCCGTTCATCGGCACCGCTACGTGCGGCTTGCCTTCGCCGTTGAAGCCGTGACAGCCGGCACAGACCGCGAGATACACCGAGCGGCCGGCGGCCAGTTGCGCGGCATCGGCCGACACCGGCTTCGCCGGTTGCGGCGCGGGTGGCGTATCGCCGAGCAGGTACGTCGACAGCGCGCGCAGGTCGTCCTTCGTCAGGTACTGCGTGCTCAGGTGCACGACCGGATACATCTCGCCGAACGCCGAGCCTTGCGGCGCGATGCCGACGCCGAAGAACGTCTGCAGGTCGGTGCCGGTCCAGCCGCGCGCGGCGAGGCCGGCCGGCGTGATGTCGGGTGCGGCCACGCGGCCGAGCGCGGCCCCCGCGAACGGCTTCGCGCCGTCGAGTTGCCCCGTGAACGCGCGCGGCGTGTGACATTCCGCGCAGTGGCCGAGCGCACCCGCGAGATAGCGGCCGCGCTGCCAGTCGGCGGATTGCCCGGCCGACGCATCCGGCAGGCTGTCCTTCAGGAACACCATGTCCCAGAACACCATGCCGAAGCGCAGGTTGTACGGGAACTTGAGTTCATGCGCGCGGTTTTCCTGCGCGACCGGCTTGACCGTCTTCAGGTACGCGTACATCGCGTCGGCGTCAGCGCGCGTGAGCTGCCGGTAGGACGTGTACGGCATCGACGGATACAGGCGCTTGCCCGGCGCCTTGCCGTCGTGCAGCGCGGCGTAGAAGTCGTCCGCGCTCCAGTTGCCGATCCCGTGATCCTTGTCGGGCGTGATGTTCGAGCCGTAGAACGTGCCGAACGGCGATTCGAGCGCCGCGCCGCCGGCGAACGGCGCGCCGTCCTTCGCGGTATGGCACGCCGCGCAGTCGGCGGCCTTGACGAGATAGCGGCCGCGCGCGATCTGGTCGGCGCCGGGGGCGCCGGACGCCGCGCTCGACGCCGGCGCGTCGCGACCGCCGCAGGCGGCGAGCAGCAACGCGCAGGCCGCTGCGAGCGCGGGCAGGCCCGCGGCCCGCGCGGCACGATGAGCGAATGTGCGTTTCATGCGCTGTCCTTCACGAGTCCCGGCGTCGTCAGCACCACGTCCTTGACGGCTTCGTAGTAGCGGACATAGCCCGTGCAGCGACAAAGATGCGCGTCGAGCGCGTCGGTGATCGTGCGCTCCACGTCCGTCTTCGCGATCGGCTCGCGCTTCAGGCGTTCGATCAGCACGGTCGCCGCGTTGACGAAGCCCGGCGTGCAGTAGCCGCACTGGAAGCTGAAGTGCTCGAGGAATTTCTGCTGGATCGGCGACAGCTCGACCACTTCGCCGGCTTCGTTGCGCTTCGCGTGGCCTTCGATCGTGCGGATCGAACGGCCGTGGAAGAAGTGCGCGCCGGTAATGCAGGTACGCATCTCCTCGCTCGTGCCGTCCGGCTTGTCGACGATCACGACGCACGCGTGGCAGATCCCCTGCCCGCAGCCGAGCCGCGAGCCGGTGAGGCCCACGTACTCGTGCAGGAACTCGATCATCATCAGCCCTTCCGGCACCTGCATCGGGCCGACTGACTTGCCGTTGATGTTCACCGACAGCGGTTTCTGCTGAAACCGGACGAGCGGACGCTCGATGGCTGCCGGTGCCGATGCCGGCGCGGCAGGCGCAAACGCCGGTGCGACGGAAGCCGCATTCGGCGCGGCAGCGCCGGTCGCAGCCGCGCCGGCGCTCGCGGCCGAAGCCGCGGTTTGGGCGGTCGTCATGCGAGCACCTCCTGAATCTTTTGCGGGGTCACCGGCAAGTCGGTGAAACGATGGCCGATCGCGTGCGCGATGCCGTTCACGATCGCGCCGACGACGGGGATCATCACCACTTCGGCGACACCCTTGGGCGGATCGGTTTCCGACAGCGGCGGCAGCACGTCGCCCGTCTGCGTCCAGACGGCGACGTCGGACGCGCGCGGCAACCGATAACGGTTGAAGTTCCACGTGCCGTTGCCGGGGCCGTCCTCGTAGAGCGGCAGGTACTCGTGCAGCGCATGGCCGATGCCCATCGCGAGACCGCCCTGCAACTGCCCCGACACGAGCTGCGGCGAAATCTGGTTGCCGCATTCCATGATCGAGTGGTGCGTGAGCAGTTCGACCTTGCCGGTCGCTTCGTGCACGGCCAGCTCGACGAGCGTGCCGACCGCCGTGTAGTACGTGACGGCCGCGTTGTTGCGGCTCGTCGGCGGGATGAACACGCGCTTGCGATCGAGCACGCGATAGCCGTTCGCGGTCGGCGGCAGCGTACCGTGCAGCGCGGTCGCGCCGGCCGGTGCGGCGGTGCCGGGCAACGGGCCGTCGTCGGCGCCCGTCTTCGGCGCGCCGATACGCAGCGACAGCCCGTCGATCGGCAGACGCTCGAGCGCGCCGCCGATCTCGAATTCGGCATCGGTCCACTGCCAGCGGTTGAACACGTGCACGACGGCGCCGGTCGGCAACCCGAGCGCATGCGCCTGCTTCGCGAGCTGCTCGAACGTCAGCGGCTCGAGGCCGTCGGCGGTCAGCTTGCCGTCGACCCAGCGCGCATCTTCGATACGAATCGTGTACGGCGCGGCCTGGCCGCCGCCCAGGCCGCGCGTCCAGATCGACATCGCGGCCGGCCACAGCCCGTAGCGGAATACGGCGCGCGCAGCCTCGCGCGTGCTGTGCGTGAAGTAGTACGCGGAGTTCGTCGCGCTCGACGGCGACGCATAGCCGGGCGACCAGCGCGGGTTCGTGCTCAGGCGGTCCTGGTCGGCCTGCGACATCAGGTACGGATCGCCGCTCGTCTCGACCGGCAGGTCCGGCCATTCGGTCACGGCCACGCGGACGTCGGTCGCCGGGCGGCCGAGCCATTTCGCGACCGCGACGGCCTGCGACGTCGACATCCCGGTGCCGATCTCCGCGGCCGTGTGTTGCAGCGACACCTTGCCGTGCGCGTCGAATTCGACCTTGGCGAACGACGCTTCCGCGCCCGTGCCGAAATCCTTCTGCACGCACGCGAAACCGACGCCGTAGCGCTTGCCCGGATGTGCGGCCTCGAATTCGGCCTTGCGCGCGGCGCGGCGCGTCCACAGCGGATGCTGCTTCGCTCGCTCCAGCACTTCGTCGACGCGCAGCGCGCCGGCGGGGATCGCGCCCTGCGTGTTCTTCATCCCCGAACGCAGCGCGTTGCGCAGGCGGAAGTCGATCGGGTCGATGTGCAGTTGCGCGGCGATCTCGTCGACCGCCATCTCGGTCGCGGCCATGCTTTGCAGCGTGCCGTAGCCGCGTGCGGAGCCGGCGTCGATCGCGCGCGATGCGATCGCGACCGCCGCGAGGTCGCTCTTCGGGAAGTAGTAGATCGATTGCGCGGCGGTGGCGCCGACCATCGCGATCGACGGCGAGAAGTTCGAGCGGCCGCCGCCGTTCGCCTCGAAGTCGCCCTTGAACGATTGCAGCAGGCCCGTGTTGCGGTCGACCGCGATCCGGTAACGCATCTTGAACGCGTGACGCTTCAGCGAGGTCTGGAACTGCTCGTAGCGGTCGTTCGCGAAACGCACCGGGCGGCCGTCCGCGTACAGCGCGCAGACGAGGCCGTAGAACGGCACGTTGAAGTGATCCTTCGAGCCGTAGCCGACCGTGTAGCACGGATGCACGAACAGCTTCTTCACCGGGAAGCGGCATTTCGCGACCATCGCGGCCGCGTTCTCCGACACTTCGCGCGGCGACTGGGTCGGCACGACGAGATGCAGCGCTTGCGTCGCGGCGTCGTACCAGCAGTTCGCGTTGTCGGGTTCGAGCGCGGCCGTATCGACCGACTGCGTGTTGTATTCGCGATCGAACACGAGCCAGTCGGCCGGCGGACGGTCGAGCTCGCCGGCGATCTGCCCGGCGAGGAACATGCCCTGCTCGTCGAGCTTGCCGTGCTCCTTGCCGTCCGGCCAGACCGGCAGGTGCTTGCGCATCATGCTCGGGAAGATCGGCGCGTCCTTCAGGCTCGAATAGACGTCGTCGTCATAGGCGGTCTTGCCGCCCACGCGCACGTAACGGAAGGTGCCCCACGGATCGCGCTCGAGCGGGCCGGTGACCGCGCCGTAGCGGATCACGTCGTCGCGGAACTTCAGCGCGTTCTTCGCGAAGCGGAAGCGCGCGAAGTCGTGATAGATCAGGATCGCGACCGCATGGCCGAGATACGCAGGCGTCTTGCCGGCCGGCAACAGCATGTCGTCGCCGTAGAACGCCGGGAATGCGACGCCGTCGCGCGCGAGATCGTCGGCCGTGACCACGCGGTCCGGCTTCAGCTCGTCGCCGAGCAGCGACAGGTCGAAGCCTTCGTACGTGCGGTCGGCCTGCGTGACGCGCAGGATCAGCGCATGCGACTGCTGCTGCGGCCAGTGCGGCATGTCCGCGGCGCGCACGTCGCGGGCGAACACTTTCGCGCCCGTGACCTTCGCGATGCCGTCGATGCGGAATTGGGGGATGCCGGTGACGCTATCCCATTTGACGGGCGTGAGGAGTTTTTCTTCGAAGAGCGCCGCGAACGCGCGGCTGCCGATGGGCGCGACATACACCGCGACGCCCGCCAGCACGCTGGCTTTCAGAAAACCCCGCCGTGACAGGCCGTGGTTTTTCATTGGGGGGAACCTCCTGAGGCGGCTCGGACGGCGATCGGGTGTCGCGGCGTTCGGAGCGGCGCGCATTCTGGCATTGTTTTCGATATATCGCCTATAGTATTTCCCGCATGAAATACTTATTGAATTTCTTATAACTGGACTCGGCCAGACTGCGGCCGGCGGTCCCGTTGGCCGTTTGCGTGCGGCTGGATGCCGTCGCGCCGGCTTCGCGGTCGCCGGTCCGCCGCCCGCATCGTTCCGTTCGCAACGACGCCGCCTTCGCACCGACGAATCCGCAAGCCGCCCGCGGCCGCGGTCGACGACCCTCGCGCGAGACAGTGCGCGGCGCCCGCCGGCCGGCCCGCGCCGCGGGTTTTTCATGGTAATGTCGTGCGCATCCGGCTCGGCCGGGCTTCCGCCACGTGCCGTGCGGGTGCCGCGAGCCATCGCGATATCGTGTCGAGGTCAATAACCATGGCAGTCAGGGCATCTCTCCTGAACTCCGTTCTCGCCACTCCCCCCTCCGGCAACCACCGCGTGACGGCCGCGCTGCGTCCGTCGATGCTCGTGACGCTGTTCGAGGACGTGCGTCCGATGGCGCTGTCCGGGCTCGCGAGCGGTTTCGTCGCCGCCGTCGCGCTGCTCCGGCTGCAGCAGCTGTGGTGCCTCGCGTGGCTCGTTGCCGACGTCGGCCTGCTCGTTGCGCGCCTGTCGATCGCACGGGCGTACACGGTGCGGCGCAACGCCGGCGACGATCGCGCCGAATACTGGGCGATGCGCTATGCGCCGGTGTCGCTCGTCGCGTGCCTGGTGCTCGGCCTCGGCGCGATGGGCTGCGTGCAGGCCGCCGACGTCGAGCTCGGCACGCTGTCCGTGATGGTCGCGGGCGGCGTGTTCGGCGGGATCGCATCGCGCAATTCGGCGCTGCCGCGGCTCGCGATGACGCAGATCGCGCTCGGCGTGTTGCCGATCGGTGTCGGTGCGCTGCTGGCCCCTCGGCCGGGCGCGTGGCTGCTCGTGCCGCCGCTCGCGATCTATCTCGCGGCGATGCGCACGGTCGTGCAGCGCCACTATCGCGTGCTCGTCGCGCTGATCGCCGCGCGCCAGCGCAACGCCGAACTCGTTGCCCGCTTCGACGCCGCGCTCACCTACATGCCGCACGGCCTGTGCATGATCGACGGCGACAGCCGCGTGATCGTCGCGAACCGACGCACCGCGCAACTGTTCGGCTCGCCGCGCGAGATCATGCTCGATACGCCGCTTCCGGCCGTCGTCGCCGCGCTCGGCGCCCATGCCGCGATCGATCCCGGCGGCGCCGGCCTCGCTGCGCAGTGCGACGACTGGCTGAGCCGCCACGAGCCCGGGCCGCTCGACATCGCGCTCGCCGACGGCCGCCAGCTCGAACTGACGCGTCACCGCGTGCCGGACGGCAACGCGGTGATCATCGTCGAGGACGTCACCGCGCGCCGACAGACCGAACAGCACATCCGGCACCTCGCGCGACACGACGCGCTGACGGGTTTGCCGAATCGCCACGAACTGCATGCGGAACTCGAGCGGATGCTCGCGCGCCGGCCGCGGTTGCCGAGCCCGGCGTTCGCGGTCATGTATCTCGATCTCGACGGTTTCAAATCGATCAACGATCGCTTCGGCCACCAGGCCGGCGACGAAGTGCTCACGCAGGTCGCCGAGCGGCTGGGCAAGACGCTGCCGCCGGGCGAGCTCGCGGCACGTATCGGCGGCGACGAATTCATCGTCGCGATCGACGACACGACGATGCAAGCATGCTCGATCCTCGCCGCGCGGATCATCCGGCAGATTTCGGCGCCGTATGCGCTGTCGATCGGCGAGACCGTCTGCATCGGCATCAGCATCGGCATCGCGCTCGACGACGGGCACGGCTCGCCCGACGAGTTGATCCGGCAGGCCGACAGCGCGCTGTACGACGCGAAATCGGCCGGCAAGGGCATCTACTGCTTCTATTCGAGCGGCAGCCGCCGCATGGCGCCGGCCACCGCAAGCTGAGCCGGCGCCGCGCCGCGCCGCGCATTGCCCTTTGCTCACCCGCGCGGCCTCCCGACGATTCAATGCCGAAACGTTTTGCCGGTTCGCACGCGGCGCCGCGCGTTCGCGTGTCACGTGACGTGTTCCGTAACATCGCCGCCCGGCACGCCGAAAGATGACTGCAGAAGCCTGCACGATCGAGGCCGAGTGCGGCATTTCGCGGCTGGCACCCTTATTGCTCCTTGATGAGGAAAGCACGTTTCAGGGAGCCCCACATGAATACCGTCGACGTCCTCGCACGAACCGAAATCATCGACGAACAGGCAGTGATCGACGGCGCATCGCTGATTCGCCGGCTCGTGTCCGACAGCCGGCCGCCGGCCGCGTACGAAGCCGCATGCGTCGACAATCCGCCGCTCACGCTGTACGGCGCGTTTCGCCAGGGCGTCGCCGATCACGCTGCGGGGCGCGCGAATCCGTATCGCGCCGGCAGCCGTTTCTGGGCCCTGTGGGAAGAAGGACGTCTCGAAGCTGAAACATCCGGCCGGTAACCCGGTTGCGCGCGCCGACCCCGTCGCGGCAAGGGATCGGCGCGAGATCCGACGTATGCATGCGGCCGGCCGGCGCGCCGGCATGCGTTCATCGCTGCAACATCCGCATCGGTCCGGCGGGGCATCGTCGTCGATACGGGAACTGTGTTTCGATCGACGCGTGCAGGCGTTCGGCACCGAGCGCGCCCGGTGCGGCGCGCAGCGCTCGTTTCCTCTATAAGATGGCAGATTCCATGCATCGAACGACGCTGCCATGACCGCTTCCTCCTCACACCGAAATCCCATTCACTGCGAAATCGATCTCGACGCGCCGGGCAAGCACGCGGGCTACCTGCGGCTGCCGCACTCCGTGCACCGCTCCGCATACGGCTGGCTGCCGATCCCGATCGCGTCGATCCGCAACGGCGACGGCCCGGTCGCGCTCGTGATGGCCGGCAACCACGGCGACGAGTACGAAGGCCAGATCATCGTGTCGCAACTGATGCGCGAGATCGAACCCGAGATGGTCAGCGGGCAGTTGATCCTGCTGCCGATGGCGAATTTTCCGGCGGCGGATGCGGGCCTGCGCGTGTCGCCGCTCGACGAAGGCAACCTGAACCGCAGCTTTCCCGGCGACCCGACCGGCACGCCGACGCAGATGATCGCCCACTACATCGAGCACGCACTGCTGTCGCGCGCGCAGTACCTGGTCGATCTGCACTCGGGCGGCAGTTCGCTGCTCTACCAGGGCGGCAACATGCTCGCGATCGATCCGCTCGACGCGGACGAAGCCGCGAAGCTCAACGGGCTGCTGAACGCGTTCGGGCTGCAGAATGCGCTGCTGCACGCGCCGAATCCCGTGCATTCGGCGTCGGCCGCGCGCCGGCAAGGCGCGATCTCGATCGTCACCGAACTCGGCGGCGCCGGGATGGCCGATCCGTCGCTGATTCGGCTCGGCCGGCACGGGTTGCTGCATTACCTCGGCTATATCGGGCTGCTGCACGGCGCGCTCGTGCCCGACGCGCCGCCGACCGTCACGCGCTTCATGCGCGTCGACGGCGATCGCCATTTCGTCTATGCGTACGAGCGCGGGCTGTACGAGCCGCTCGTCGAGCTCGGCGACCAGGTGAAGGCCGGGCAGCCGGCCGCGTGGGTGCATTTTCCCGATACGCCGTTGCGCGAACCGGTGCTGCACCGGTTCAACGGCGACGGCGAGGTGGTGTGCAAGCGTGTGCCCGCGCAGGTGCGGCGAGGAGATTGCCTGTTTCAGTTGGCGGAGTTGTCGACGCCGCCGCGTGTCATCGCGTGACGCAACCGACTGGCAATCGCGCCGTCAGATAGAATGACGCGCTTTGCCCGTACGCCTATGTGGTTCAAGAATCTTCAGCTTCACCGTCTTCCGGCACCCTGGGCCGTTACCCCCGACCAGATGGAAAAATGGCTGGCGCCTCACGCGTTCCAGCCGGGCAGCAGCGTCGAAATGCAGCGCGTCGGCTGGGCATCGCCGCGTGACGACGGCGCGCTCGTGTATTCGATCAACCGGCAGATGCTGCTGCTGTTCCGCTCCGAAAAGAAGCTGCTCCCGGCGTCGGTCGTCAATCAGGTGACCAAGGCGCGTGCGCTCGAAGTCGAAGAGCAGCAGGGCTTCAAGGTTGGCCGCAAACAACTGCGCGAACTCAAGGAACAGGTTACCGACGAACTGCTGCCGCGCGCGTTCAGCATTCGCCGCGATACCCGCGTGTGGATCGACACGGCGAACGGCTGGCTCGTCATCGATGCGGCTGCCCAGGCGCTCGCCGACGACGTTCGCAGCCTGCTCGTCAAATCGATCGAAGCGTTGCCGCTCGCGGGCGTGCAGGTGGCGCGTTCACCGGTCGCCGCGATGACGGACTGGCTATTGTCCGGCGACGCGCCGGGCGGATTCACCGTGGACCAGGACGCCGAGTTGCGCTCGAGCGGCGAAGGCGGCGCCACGGTGCGATACGTCGGCCACGCGCTGGAAGCGAACGACATGCGCCGGCACATCGAAGCCGGCAAGCAATGCATGCGCCTCGCGATGACCTGGGATGACCGAATCTCGTTCGTGCTGACCCCGTCGCTGACGATCAAGCGCGTCACGCCGCTCGACGTGATCAAGGAGGCGGCGGATCCGACCGCGCAGAACGACGACGAACGCTTCGACTCGGATGTCGCGCTGATGACGGGTGAGCTGGCGCGGATGCTGGCGAGTCTCGTCGATAGCCTGGGCGGCGAGCGGCAGGACGCGACTCGTCAGGAAGCAGCCTGAACGCCGTCGTCGTCGAGGATCATCGCCCCGCGTCGGTGGGGCTTCGCGCCGACGCGACGATTGGAGGAGAACCGTCGCCACCCTGGCGGCGGCGAATCGCGGTCGGGCGCGCGCGATCCTGAACAACCCGCCCCGAATCGGCGCGACCGGCAGGCCATCGAAACGGCGACACGCCGCCGATCCGCGGCGCTCGTCTGCGTCGCCCACACTTCGAACGGGCACGGCGCCGGCCCCCCCCGTTCGCCCCACCCCACTCCCGCTGCAAGCCTTCTTCCGCCTCCCGCGAAATCCTTATCGAAATTGCTTCGTTCGCCTTTGCCGGCCGCGCCGCTAACGTGTTCGAAACACGGCGGCGCGCCGGGATGCCTCGCACGAAGCACGACAGCCGCCGCCATCACGACAACTGCGTCGCGATAACGGAACGGACCGCACGGGTCGCGTGCCCGCACCCGGGCCAGGAACGTCCGCATCGCGCGCCATTCGCGATGCCCATGGCCACGAACGACCGCATCATCGACACGACGCCGCTCGACGTCCGCGCGCAACCGCTGATCGACGCGCTGATCGACGAGTATTCGACCCGTTACGACGCGTACCGTCCCGACAGCCGCGCGTCGGCCCGCGACGAGCTCGCGCGCTACCCGGCCGAACTGTTCGCGCCGCCCGACGGCGCGTTCGTGCTGCTGCTGCGCGACGGCGAAACGATCGGCGGCGGCGCGTTCAAGCGCTACGACGCGCAGACCGCCGAACTGAAACGCATCTGGACGCGCACCGATCTGCGCCGCCAGGGCCTCGCGCGGCTCGTCGTCGAAGCGCTCGAACTGCGCGCCGTCCAGCAGGGCTACCGCCGCCTCTACCTGACGACCGGTTTTCGCCAGCCCGAAGCGTGGGCGCTGTACGACCGCACCGGCTATACGCGGCTATTCGACTCGTCGATCGATCCCGAAGCGTATTTCCATCTGCGCTTCGGCAAGGACCTCGTCGATCCGTCGCGCACGTCGACGCTGGCCGACCTCTGGGCGCCCGTGCCCGAACCGGTGCTGCCACGCTGAGCGCACGGCGTCCCGCCTTTCACGTTGCCCATTCCGCTTTCCACGCTTTCACGACAGGACGTTTTCATGCATCGAGCCGTACCGCTTTCATTCCGTGCCGTGCGTACGCTGGCCACCGCGCTGATCGGCCTGAGCGCCTTCGCCGCCGTCGCGGCCGCATCCGCCGCGACGTTCGACCTGAGCCCCGAGCAGCGCGGCCGCCCGCGCGGCGCAGCCGATGCGGCGGTCGAGCGCGCGGTGCCTGCGTCGTTCAGGTTCACCGAACCCGGCACGCTGACGATCGGCATCGCGCCGAGCCTGCCGCCGATCAGCTCGTATGCGACCGACGCACGCACGGTGGTCGGCTTCGACGCCGACATCGGCCAGCTCGTCGCCGACAGCCTCGGCCGCAAGCTGAAGATCGTCGCGCTCGCCTGGGCCGACTGGCCGCTGGCGCTCGAATCGGGGAAAGTCGACGCGGTGATCTCGAACGTGACCGTCACCGAGGAACGCAAGCAGAAGTTCGATTTTTCAACCTATCGCAAGGATCAGGTCGGCTTCTACGTGCGCAACGACAGCAAGATCCAGGCGATCCGCGAGCCTAAGGACGTCGCCGGGCTGCGCATCGTGACCGATGCCGGCACCAACCAGGAAAAGATCCTGCTCGCGTGGGACCGCGAGAACATCGCGCACGGGCTCAAACCCGTGCAGATCCAGTACTACGACGACCAGGCGATGCGCATCGTCGCCGTGCAGTCGGGCCGGGCGGACGCGGTGTTCAGCGTGAACTCGGTGCTCGCATATCAAAGCGCGCAGCAAGGCAAGACGCGGCTCGTCGGCGCGATCAGCGGCGGCTGGCCGCGCACGGCCGACATCGCGATCGCCACGCGCCGCGGCAGCGGTCTCGCCGAGCCGCTGACCGTCGCGCTGAACGGGCTGATCAAGAGCGGCCGCTACCGGCAGGTGCTCGACCGGTGGAACCTCGCGTCCGAAGCGATCGACCAGTCGCGCACGAATCCGCCCGGGCTGCCGAAGAGCTGAGTGCCGTACGCCCGCAACCGTCCATCCACGCTCACGCAGGAACGCCGCTCACCATGTCTTATTCGCTTTCGTTGCTGGACAAGAGTCCGATCGCCGACGGCGCGAACGCCGCCGACGCGCTGCGCTTCACCACAGCGCTCGCGCAACGCGCCGAACAGCTCGGCTACGCGCGCTTCTGGGTCGCCGAACATCACGGCACGCCGGGCTTCGCGAGCTCGGCGCCGGAGATCGTCGTCGCGCATCTGCTCGCGCGCACGTCGCGCATCCGCGTCGGCTCGGGCGGCGTGATGCTGCAGCACTACAGCCCGTTCAAGGTGGCCGAGACGTTCAAGCTGCTGGCCGCGCTCGCGCCGGGTCGCGTCGATCTCGGCATCGGCAAGGCGCCCGGCGGGCTGCCGCTGACCACACGCGCGCTGCAGTGGTTCCACGACAAGGCGCGCAAGCCCGACTTCGCGGGGCAGCTCGCGGAGCTCGACGCGTTTCTGGGCTGGGGCGTGGCCGAAGATCATCCACTCGCCGGCGCGGTCGCGATGCCGGTGCCGCCGCAGTTGCCCGAACGGATCCTGCTCGGCGGCTCGCCGGACAGCGGCGCGCTCACCGCGCGCAACGGCTGGCGCTTCTGCTACGCGGGCCATTTCAACGGCGACGACGCGAATCTCGAACGCTCGCTCGACGCATACCGCAGCGCGGGCGGCCAGAAGCCGCTCGTCGCGCTGTACGCCGTCGCCGCCCCGACGCGCGACGAGGCCGAGCGACTGATCGGGCCGCTGAAGATCTTCAAGCTGCAGTTCGCGGGCGGCCAGAGCTTCAATCTCGCCAGCGCGCAGGCGGCCGCCGAATTCGCGCGGCAAAGCGGCGCGTCCGACTACCGGATCGACGAGCTGCGCCCGACGGTGCTGGCCGATACGCCCGACCGCGTGCATCGCGCGCTCGACGCGCTGAGCCGGCGCCTCGACGTCGATGCGTTCGTGATCGATTCGCCGGTGTCCGACTACGCGGCACGGCTCGCATCGGCCGAATGGCTCGGCGGCGCGCTGTCGACCACGCCGTTGCAGGCGGCCCTCGCGGCCGACCGTTCCCTTTCCCCCGACCAGAACGCGTGACGCTCCCATCATGACGACCCGACGATCGATCCCCTTCGGCCTGATGCTGCAAGGCGCAGGCAGCCACATGAACGCGTGGCGGCATCCGAGCAACCCGCCCGACGCGAGCATCAACCTCGACTTCGCGATCGGCGTCGCGCGCAAGGCGGAGGCCGCCGGCATCGCGTTCGCGTTCGTCGCGGACGGCCTCTACATCAACGAGAAGTCGATCCCGCACTTCCTGAACCGCTTCGAGCCGCTGACCGTGCTGTCCGCGCTCGCGGTCGCGACGAAGAAGATCGGGCTCGCGGGCACGATCTCGACGTCGTACAGCGAGCCGTTCACGGTCGCGCGCCAACTCGCGTCGCTCGACGCGATCAGCGGCGGGCGCGCGGGCTGGAACGTCGTGACGACGCCGCTCGAAGGCACCGCGAAGAATTTCGGCAAGGCGCACCCGGATCACGAGCTGCGCTACGAGATCGCCGACGAATACCTCGAGGTCGTGCAGGGCCTGTGGGACAGTTGGGACGACGATGCATTCGTGCGCGACCGCGCGACCGGCCGCTTCTTCGATCGCGACAAGCTCCATACGCTCGATCACCGCGGCCGCTTCTTCCAGGTCGCGGGCCCGCTGAACATCCAGCGCTCGCCGCAGGGGCAGCCCGTGATCTTCCAGGCCGGCTCGTCCGACACCGGGATCGGCCTCGCGGGCAAATACGCGGATGCAGTATTCACGCATTCGCCGTCGATCGAGGAGACGGCCGCGTTCACGCAGCGCGTGAAACGGAGCGCGATCGAGCATGGGCGGCAAGCCGGCGACGTGAAGATCTTCCCCGGCGTCGGGCCGATCGTCGGCCGCACGGCCGCCGAAGCGGAGGACAAATACCAGGCGATCCGCGACCTGCTGACGATCGACGAGGCGCTCGCGTACCTCGGCCGCTATTTCGATCACCACGATTTCACGCAGTACGCGCTCGACGCGCCGTTCCCGGAACTCGGCGAGCTCGGCCGCAACAGCTTCCGCTCGACCACCGACCGGATCAAGGCCGATGCGAAACAAAAACGCCTGTCGCTGCGCGAAACCGCGCTTGCGGTCGCGACGCCGCGCCCGAACTTCATCGGCACGGCCGAGCACGTCGCCGACGAGTTGATCCGCTGGCACGACGCCGGCGCCGGCGACGGTTTCATCCTCGGTTTTCCGGTACAGGCGCAGGGCATCGACGATTTCGTCGAACTCGTGATTCCGGTGCTCGAGGCGCGCGGCCGCTACAGCCGCGACCTGCCCGGCGTCACGCTGCGCGATCACCTCGGCCTGCCGCGCAAGGCGAGCCGCTACGCGACGCCCGGCGCCGCACGGGAAACGGCCGCCGAAGCGCACGCCTGACGCCGTACGCCGCCCGTGCGCGGGGCACCCGCCGATCATCCATTCGAGGATTCAAACGACATGAGCGACACGACCCATCTCGGCGGCGCGCTGCCGCCGCTCTCTTCCCCCGTTGCCCGAGCGCCCGGCGCGGGTTTGCGGATCGTACCCGCGCGCCACCGGTCGCGCACGGCCGGCACCGTGCTCGCGCTCGTGCTGATCGCGATCACGCTGCATTCGATCCTCGGCAACCCGCAATGGGGCTGGCCGGTGTTCGCCGAATGGTTCCTGTCGCCGCCGGTACTGTCGGGGCTCGCGCGCACGCTGATGCTGACGCTGCTCGGCGCGGTGTTCGGCTTCGTGCTCGGCGCGTTCGTCGCGTTGGCCCGGCTGTCGCGTTCGCGCCTGCTGTCCGCCAGCGCGTGGACCTTCGTGTGGCTGTTCCGCTCGATTCCGCTGATCGTGCTGCTGCTGATCCTGAACAACCTCGGCTACCTGTACGAACATGTGCGGCTCGGCGTCCCGTTCACCGACATCGTTTGGTTCGACGCGCCGACCACCGATCTCATCAGCCCGTTCCTCGCGGCCGTGCTCGGCCTCACGCTGAACCATGCGGCGTTTTCCGCGGAAGTCATTCGCGGCGGCATTCTCGCGGTCGACCAGGGGCAACTCGAAGCCGCCGCCGCGCTCGGGCTGCCGCGCGGCCGGCAAACGTCGCGAATCGTGCTGCCGCAGGCGATGCGCGCGATCCTGCCGACCGCGTTCAACGACCTGATCACGCTCGCGAAAGGCACGTCGATGGTGTACGTGCTCGCGATGCCGGAGTTGTTCTATACGGTGCAGGTGATCTATCGCCGCAACCTCGAAGTGATTCCGCTGCTGATGGTCGCGACCGTCTGGTATCTGATCATCCTGACCGTGCTGTCCGCGATCCAGGTGCAGGTCGAGCGGCACTATGCGCGCGGCGCGTTGCGCAATCCGCCGCCGTCCGTGGTCACGTTCGCGCTTGCGCGCATCGGCGGGCTGTGGCGACGCGTCGCGTCGCGCCGCGCGGCATCGAGCGCCAGTGCACGAAGCGATGCCGGCACGCATGCCGATGCCGCGGCCGCCGTGTCGCGCACCGGCGGCGAAGTGGCCGTGCATGGCGTGTCGAAACAGTTCGGCATGCAACGCGTGCTCGACAACGTGTCGTTCGTCGCGCCGCGCGGCAGCGTGACCGTGATCGTCGGGCCGTCCGGCTCCGGCAAGTCGACGCTGCTGCGTACGATCAACCATCTCGAACGCGTCGACGACGGGTTCATCGACATCGACGGTGAATTGATCGGCTATCGCCGCGACGGCGACGTGCTGCACGAATTGAACGAACGCGACGTGCTGAAGCGGCGTACGGCCGTCGGCATGGTGTTCCAGAACTTCAACCTGTTCCCGCACCTGACGGTGCTCGAGAACCTGGTCGAAGCGCCGGTCGCCGTCGCCGGCATGGCGCGCGATGCGGCCGAGCGCGCCGCGCGCACGCTGCTCGCGCGGGTCGGCCTCGCGGATAAGGCCGATGCATACCCGCGCCAGTTGTCCGGCGGGCAGCAGCAACGCGTCGCGATCGCGCGGGCGCTCGCATTACGGCCGAAGGTGCTGCTGTTCGACGAACCGACGTCGGCGCTCGATCCGGAACTCGTCAACGAAGTGCTCGACGTAATCAAGGAACTCGCGCGCTCGGGTACGACGCTCGTGATCGTCACGCACGAGATCGGCTTCGCACGCGAAGTGGCGGACAACGTGCTGTTCATGGAACGCGGGCGCATCGTCGAGGCCGGCCCGCCTGCTGTCGTGCTCGATGCACCGGCACATGCGCGCACGCGCGCGTTCCTGTCGCGGGTGCTGTGATGCGCGCCGCTTCCGACTCGCGAGGTGCCGCACGATGACCGATCGACGCCAGTTCGTCACGGCCGCGCTGGTCGCGGCATCGGGCCTGCCGTGGCGTGCGGCTCGCGCAGCCGCCGCGACGGCCGACCTCGACCCGCGCCAGGCCGGCCGCGTGCGCGCCGGCCCCGACGACGCGGCCATTCGCGCGGCAAGCGGCTACCGCTGGGTGCGCGACGGCGCGTTCACGGTCGCGATTTCGCCGCATGCGCCGCCCGTATCGACCTATGCGACCGACGCGCGCACCGTGGTCGGCGCCGATCCCGACTATGCGCAGCTCGTTGCCGACGCGCTCGGCCGTACGCTCGTGCTGGTGCCGATCGCATGGGCCGACTGGCCGCTCGGCCTGACGTCCGGCAAGTACGACGCGGTGATCTCGAACGTCGGCGTGACCGAGAAGCGCAAGGAGAAATACGATTTCACGACCTACAGGCTCGGGCTGCACGGCTTCTACGTGCGCATCGGCAGCCCGATCGCGAAGATCGCGGAACCGAAGGACGTCGCCGGCCTGCGGATCATCACCGGCGCCGGCACGAGCCAGGAGCGCATCCTGCTCGAATGGAGCAAGCGCAACGTCGCGCAGGGGCTCAAGCCGGCCGAGCTGCTCTATTTCGACGACGACGCGACGGCGCGCGTCGCGCTGCTGTCGGGCCGTGCGGACGCGGAGCTGAACCCGAACGCGTCACTCGCGTACGAGGCCGCGCGCAGCGGCAAGATCCGCCGCGTCGGCGTCGTCAACGCCGGCTGGCCGGCGAATGCCGATGTCGCGATCGCGACGCGTCGCGGCAGCGGGCTCGCGCCCGCGCTGACGCTCGCGACCAATGCGCTGATCGGAAACGGCCGCTACGGGCAGGCGCTCGCGCGCTGGGGTTTGCAGAGCGAGGCGATCGCGCGGGCGGAGACCAATCCGCCGGGGCTGCCGTCGTTCTGAACGCGCCATGCAAGCGCCCCGGCATGCCGTGACGGCGATGCCGGGGGCACGCGACTCGCGGGCAGGCTCGTCTACACCGGCACCGCGGCCCGATATCGATCGAGTTCCGCGATATGCGCATGAATCGCCGGGATCAGGTCGCGCCCGTAGGCCAGCGCATCGTCGAGCGGATCGAAACCGCGGATCAGGAACGTCGATACGCCGAGCCGGTAATACGCCCCCAGCGCCCGCGCGACCTGCTCGGGCGTGCCGACCAGCGCGGTCGAGTTCCAGCGCGCGCCGGTCAGGTTCGCGACGCCCATCCACAGGCGCTCGTCGAGCACGTCGCCCTGCGCGGCGGCCGCCATCAGCCGCTGCGAGCCGGCATTCTGCGGCGCATGGCCGGCGATCGGCTGGCCGTTCGCGAGCCGCGCCGCGCGCACGCGCTCGCGAATCGCCTCGGCCTTCTCCCACGCGGCCGCCTCGGTATCGGCGACGATCGGCCGGAACGACACGCTGATGCGCGGCGACCGCCCGAACGGCGCGGCCGCGGCCCGCACGCGGGCGATCTGCTCGCGCACCGCGTCGAGCGGTTCGCCCCACGTCATGTAAACATCCGCGTGTTCGCCCGCGACCGCGAGCGCGGCCGGCGACGAGCCGCCGAAATAGATCGGCACATGCGGCCGCTGCGCGCCCTTCACGACCGGCGACGCGCCGCGCAGCCGATAAAACGCGCCGTCGTGGTCTACCGGCGCATCGGCCAGCCAGATCCGTTTCAGCACGTCGAGATATTCGCGGGTGCGGCGATAGCGAGCATCGTGCGGCACGAAGTCGCCGTCGCGCTGCAGGTCCGCATCGTCGCCGCCGGACACCACGTTCAGCGCCAGCCTTCCGCCGCTGAACACGTCGAGCGTCGCTATCTGCCGCGCGGCGGCCGACGGCACGATCACGCCCGGCCGGTGCGCGAGCAGCAGGCGGATGCGTTCGGTCGCGGCCGCCGCGAACGACGCGACGATGAAGCCGTCCGCCGCGTTGCTGAAATGGCCAACCAGAATCTGGTCGAAGCCGGCGGCCTCGTGCGCCTGCGCGAAGCGGCGCACGTAGTCGGGCTGCACAGCCGCGCCGCCCGGTACGTCGACCTCCGCGCCGGGTGTCGCGGTGATCATGCCGATGATGTCGACTGGCATGTCGGGATGTCCTTGGATATATCGATCGGAAATCGCGAAGCGTGCCGCACGGTCATTGTGCGGCGGCCGTCTTTTGCGCAGGCACGGCGAACGCGCCCGCATACGAGCGGTCGAGCAGCTTCGACGTGTCGTACGCGGCGGGAATCACGCCGGCCTTGTGCAGGAAGTCGGCCGTGTTCTGCGCATCTTTGGCGGCCGCTTCGTCTACCGGCCCGACGCGTTGTTTGGCGTTGCCGAGCCAGCGATACGCGACGTCGGGCTCGAGCTTCGCGCGCTTCGCCCACAGGTCCGCGTACTCGCGCGGATGGCTGTCGACCCACTGGCGCGCGGCCACCACGCGCCGCAGGAAATCGGTGATCTCGGCACGCTTGCCCGAGGCGGCCTGCTCGTTCGCGGCGACGAAGCTCAGCGCCGGCATCAGCCCCTGTGCGGTCGTCACGGGCCGCGCGCCCTGCCGCAACGCGAGCGTGCTGACGAACGGCTCCCACAGCGATACCGCATCGACCGAACCGTTCGCGAGCGCATTGGTGGCGTCGATCGGCATCAGGTACGCGTACTTCACCGAATCGGCGCGCAGGCCCGCGTGTTCGAGCGCGCGCAGCACGAGCTGCTGGCTCCAGGCGCCGCGCCATACCGCGATGGTCTTGCCCTGCAGGTCGGCGACGGTGCGCACCGGCGAATGCTTCGGCACGAGGATCGCGACGCCGTCGAGGCTCTGCCGCGACACCGCGACGACCTTGACCGGCGCGCCGCGCGCGGCCAGCGTGAGCAGCGCGGAATCGCCGAGGAAGCCGATGTCGATCGCGTTGCCGTTCAGGCTTTCGGCGACCGGCGCGGCGGCCTGGAAATGTTTCCATTCGATCGCGTAAGGCAGGTCCTTCAGCACGCCGGACGCTTCCATCGATGCCTGGATGTTGAAGTAGTTCTGTTCACCGACGCGCAGCGTGACGGTGTCCTTGGCGATGCCCGGCTGCGCGGCAAGCGCCAGCATGAGCGCCGTGACGATTCGGCTCAGCAACATGATCTCCCGGAAGGTTGGCGGACGGCCGCGCGACGGCGCGCCCTCTTTCCGCCTGCGCGACGGCCGGCGGAACGGATGGAACCGGTGAAGATACGTCGATCCACTTCATGACACAAACGCAATATTCTTCTATGCAAAGATGCAAATATTTTATGAATCGCGCGCACTTGCGCGGCGCTCGCCGCCGGCCGCCGGACTACGGAGTTCGAACGATTCCTCGATAAATATTTCGCGCACGAAATAAATCGCGGACTATAGTTCGCATACGAAATAACTGCCCCAGGACGGCCATGACCTCCCACCCCATCGAATTTTCCGCCGCCGACGGCTATGTCCTGCACGGCACGCTGTGGTCGCCGGCCGCGACGCCGCGTGCGCTGGTCCTGATCCATCCGGCCACGGCCGTGCCCGAGCGGCTGTATGCGGGCTTCGCGCGCTTTCTGACCGAACGCGGTTTCGCGGCGCTGACCTACGACTATCGCGGCATCGGCGCCTCGCGGCCTGCGCGTCTGGGCGCGCTGCAGGCCCGCATGCGCGACTGGATGGAGCTCGACGTGGGCGCCGCGACCGCGTGGGCCCGGCACACGCATGAAGGGCTGCCGCTGCTCGCGGTCGGCCATAGCGTCGGCGGCCACGCGATCGGGCTGTCCGGCGCGACGCCCCATCTGCGCGCCGCCGTGCTGGTCGCCGCGCATGCGGGCAGCACGCGGCTGATCGCGCAGGCGGCCGAACGCCTGAAGGTGCGGCTGATCCTGCGCGTGCTCGGGCCGCTGATGTCCGCGCTGCTCGGCTACGTGCCCGGCAAGCGGCTCGGGCTCGGCGAGGATCTGCCGGCCGGCGTGTTTCGCGAATGGAGCCGCTGGACGACGCTGCCGCACTACTTCTTCGACGATCCGACACTCGGCGCGGCCGAGCGCTTCTCGAAGCAGCAGTTGCCGATCCTCGCGCTCGGCTTCGACGACGATCCGTGGGCGAACCCTGCCGCGATCGGCCTGCTGGTAAGCTATCTGACCCGCGCGAAGGTCGAACGCCGCCAGATCGATCCGCGCGCGGCAGGCAGCGGCCCGGTCGGGCACATGGGCTTCTTTCGCAGCCGGCCCGGCGCCGTGCTGTGGCCCGAGGTCGCCGACTGGCTCGCGCAGGCGCTCGACACGCCTCGCGCCGCGGGCCGCCCCTCCCTTTCCATCGCAGCCGGGAACCCAGCTTGAGCGAAGACCGACGCCTGTTTTTCATGTTGAACATCGGCCAGCGGCGCGTGCAGCGCTGGATCGATCGCAAGGCCGAAACCGAGACGCGCGCGAGCGCCGCGCAGGCCGGCGTGCTGTTCTGCCTCGCGAAGCAGGACGGCGCGCTGATCGGCGAAGTCGGCGCCGCATTGCAGCTCGCGCCGTCCGCGATGACGGGGCTCGCCGACCGGATGGCGAAAGCCGGCCTCATTACGCGTCATGCCGATTCGGACGACGGCCGCGCGACGCGGCTGTACCTGACCGACGAAGGCCACGCGGCACTCAAGCGCGCGCGCGTGCTGCTGCGCGAACTCAACGGCAAGCTGTGCGACGGGTTTTCCGACGACGAACTCGATGTCGTCGCGCGCTGGCTGCACGCGTTGCAGGAGCGGTTTCCGGCCGAGCGCTGAGCAGCGCATCGCGCGCTCGCAACCGGCTCGCGCCGGCCGCAATCGCAAGCGATTGCGATTCGCGTTTTCGATTCGATTTTCATGCCGGCGCAGCGGCAAATCTTGCGTGCCCGCGCCCGCTTCCGGCAACGCTTTCCGGCTACGCTCTGTTACAAAAAACCGCCTGTCGCGCCGCATTCGAATCGCCTACATTGCAATCCACTTCGACACATTCGTCGCATGCTCTGACCGGCTTTCCCGTCGGGTCGACATCGCAGGCACACCCGACAAGCAATGAAAATGAAGAGGAGTCTTAACCGAAGCGCTGGCGGCATCCAGCGCACGCGGATGGCGATGACCGAAGCGGCATGCTGAACGCCCCGTAACGACGTGCGCGGCATGATCGGCCGCGCCCCGGATCGGGTCGCCTCGTCGTGCCCCGCCAGCGCATCCGCACCTCATCGAGGAGTCGTCCATGCGACGCATGATCGTGTCCCATCCGCTTGTCACCCGCCTGTCCGCCGCGATGGCGCTGGCCGCCGCTGCCGCGGCGCACGCCGAGCCCACCGTCGTGTCCGGCCCGAGCCCGTTCGCCGCGTGCACCATCGGCGGCCCGGGCGTGAACTACGTGAATGCTGAAGTCGAACCGTGGCTCGCGGTCAACCCCGCGAACCCGAACAACATGATCGGCGTGTGGCAGCAGGACCGCTGGTCGAACGGCGGCGCCCACGGGCTCGTCGCCGGCTACTCGTTCGATGCCGGCGCAACCTGGGCGCGCACGCCGCAGCCGTTCAGCGCATGCGCGCCGGGCGGACTCAAGTACGAGCGCGCATCCGATCCATGGGTATCGTTCGGGCCGGACGGCACCGCGTATTCGGTGTCGATCTCGTTCAATCAGTCGAACAACAGCAATGCGGTCGGCGCATCGGTCTCGACCGACGGCGGACAGACGTGGAGCAGCCCTGCCGTGCTGATCGCGAACGATGAACCGACGACGCAATTCTTCAACGACAAGGAATCGGTGACCGCCAACCCGGTGAAGGCCGGCACCGCGTACGCGGTATGGGACCGCCTCGAACTGCCGAACGGCAACCCGTACGCGAACCTGCACACGCAGGCGTTCCGCGGGCCGACGCTATTCTCCAAGACGACCGACGGCGGCAAGACGTGGAGCGCCGCGAAGGTCATCGTCGACGTTCCTTCGCGTCAGCAGACGATCGGCAACCAGATCGTCGTCGATCCGAAGAGCGGCACGCTCTACGATTTCTTCGACCTGATCCAGCCGCCGTTCAGCAAGGCGGCCGGCAAGGTCGCGTTCATCAAGTCGACCGACGACGGCGCGACGTGGACCAAGCCGCAGGTGATCGCGGGACTGCAGACGGTCGGCGTCACGGATCCGAACACCGGCGAACCCGTGCGCACCGGCGACATCATTCCGGAGCCGGCGATCGACCCGGCATCGGGGCAACTCTACGTCGTGTGGCAGGACAGCCGCTTCAACGGCGGCACGTACGACGAGATCGCGATATCGACGTCGAAGAATGGCGGCGCGACATGGAGTGCGCCGCTACAGGTGAACACGCCGACCGGGCGCCCCGCGTTCAATCCGTCGGTGCGCGTCGACAACACGGGCGCGGTGATGGTCACGTACTACGACTTCCGCGACCTGCAGGCCGGCAACACGACGACGCTGCCGACCGGCTTCTGGCGCAAGATCTCGCACGACGGCGGCGCCACGTTCGTCGACGAGCGGCGCGTCGGCGGCCCGTTCGACATGAAGCTCGCGCCCAACGCCGAAGGGTTCTTCATCGGCGACTACCAGGGGCTCGACGTCCTCCCGTCGTCGTCGTTCCATCCGTTCTTCGTCCAGACCAACGCGGGCAACCTGACGAACCGCACCGACGTGTTCTTCGCGCCGTGATGCGAGGATGACCGTTCCTGCGCCGCACGACGCCATGCGTCGCGCGGCGCCGTGCGCTTGTTCAGGGCATCGATGCAGGGCGATCGGCGCGATGCGTCCGTCGACCGTTCCTTCCCTCGGCTTCGCGAATACGTCGTCGATGCTGGCGAGCCGGTCGCGGCGGATACGCGCGCACCAGGCGTGCGCCGCGAAATCGAGCGACTCCTGCAGATTGCGCCGCGTGCCGACGATCGACCTGCGTACGGTGATGCCATTCAGCACGGTCGAGAAGATCGGCAACGGGAAATCGCCCGGAGGCAGGCCGTTTAGCGCCCACCGTGCCACCGCGCCGGTCGATGCGGCTTCGCGCCGGTCGACGCGAAAGCCCGCGCCGGCGGTTGCACGCCGCCCCGCTGCTGCCGCGACCCTAGCCGATCCGACAGAAACCCGACGGGATCCTGCCGTTCGGCTTGGAATTTGACATGATATAACATATCATTTCGCGTGCTCGTCCGCCTGACGCCGTTCCAACCCAGGTGGCTGCGCCTCGCCGAGCCATGTTCCAACGGGTCATTGCGCGTCAGTGACGCAACAATATATCGTATCCAGCGATGATCCGCATGGCTCGTTATCCGATCCGATTCCAACCGATTCACCGACCATGCGCGACCTCCCTCGCTTACCGCTTCGCCCGCTCTCGTCCTTGTCGCTGATACTGTTCGCCGCCGTCGCCCACGCGCAGACCGATGCGCCCGCCGCGTCCGGCACGCCGGCCGCCGCACCCGCGCCGCTCGCACCGATCTTCGTGACCGCGAACCCGCTCGGCGACACCGAACTGATCGCACCGACCGTCCAGCTTTCCGGCGATGCGCTGACGCGCCGCCAGGCCGATTCGCTCGGCGAAACGCTCAACGGGCTGCCCGGCGTGTCGACCACCACCTACGGGCCGATGGTCGGCCGTCCGATCATCCGCGGGATGGACGGCGACCGGATCCGGCTGCTGCAGAACGGCGTCGCGGCGTATGACGCGTCGTCGCTGTCGTACGACCATGCGGTGCCGCAGGATCCGCTGTCGATCGAGCGCGTCGAAATCGTGCGCGGGCCGGCCGCGCTGCTGTACGGCGGCAACGCGGTGGGCGGCGTGGTCAACACGATCGACAACCGGATTCCGCGCGAAGCGATCGAGGGTGTGACCGGCGCGCTCGACGCGCGCTACGGCGGCGCGAATTCCGTGCGCGCGGGTGCCGCGCAGGTCGAAGGCGGCAACGGCCGCTTCGCGTTCCACGTCGATGCATTCGATCGCGAAACGAGCAAGCTGCGGATTCCCGGCTACGCGCGCAGCAGCCAGCAACGCGCGATCGACGGCCCCGACACGCCGCAACCGGAAGGCAGCGTGCCGAACAGCGACGGCCGCGTGCACGGCGGTGCGGTCGGCGCGTCGTACACGTGGGCGGACGGTTTCGCAGGCCTGTCGTACAGCGGATACGAATCGAACTACGGCTCCGTCGCGGAAAGCGACGTGCGGCTGCGGATGCGCCAGGAACGCCTTGCGCTCGCGTCCGAGGTGCGCAACCTGAGCGGGCCTTTCACGACGCTGAAATTCGACTTCGCGTACACCGACTACCGCCACAAGGAAGTCGACAACGGCGAGACGGCGACCACCTTCCGCAACCGCGGCTACGAGGCGCGCATCGAGGCGCGCCATCGCAAGATCGGCCCGTTCGAAGGTGCGATCGGTGTGCAGTTCGGCCAGAACACTTTTTCCGCGCTCGGCGACGAAATGCTCGTGCCGTCCACGCGCACCAACAGCGTCGCGCTGTTCGGTCTCGAGGAATGGCAGGTCGTCCCGGCGCTGAAACTGAGCCTCGGCGGCCGCTTCGAGCACGTGAAGGTCGACCCCGATCCGGCCGGCATCGAGAAATTCGCGCTCGCGCAGCCGCGCGATTTCAACGCCGGCAGCCTGTCGGCCGGCGCGCTGTTCTCGCTGACGCCGGTATGGTCGGTCGCCGCGAACGTCGCCTACACCGAACGCGCGCCGACCTTCTACGAGTTGTATTCGAACGGCCCGCACGATGCGACCGGCCAGTTCCTGATCGGCAACCCGAACGCGTCGAAAGAAAAAGCCGTGTCGACCGACCTGTCGCTGCGCTATGCGAGCGGGCCGAACCGCGGCAGCGTCGGCGTGTTCTACAACCGCTTCTCGAACTACCTGACCGAGTACAACACCGGTCGCGTGGTGGACGACGACGGCGAGCCCGTCGCGCCCGGCACCGACGGCTCGCTCAACGAGGCGATCTATCGCGGCGTGCGCGCCGAGTTCTACGGCATCGAGCTGGACGGCAAGTGGCGTGCATTCGCGCGGCGCGGCCATACGGTCGATCTCGAACTGACGGCCGACTACACGCACGCGCGCAACGTCGATACGGGCCAGCCGCTGCCGCGCATCGCGCCGCTGCGTGCGACGCTTGCGGCCGACTACGGTTACGGCCCGTTCGGTGCGCGTGCGCAGGTCACGCACGCTTGGTCGCAGCATCGCGTACCCGACAACGACTTCTCGACGGACGGCTACACGTCGCTCGGCGTAATGCTGACCTACAAGTTCCGTGTCGGCGCGACGCACTGGCTCGCGTACCTGCGCGGCGACAACCTGACGAACCAGGAGATCCGCTACTCGACTTCGGTGGTACGCGGTTTTGCACCGGAAGGCGGCCGCAGCGTGATGGCCGGATTGCGCACCACGTTCTGACCCTCGTACGGCTCGCGGCGCCCGCCGCGGGCCTTTTACCGGCGCGAACCGAACCGGCCGCGCCGCTCCGTTTATTCGTCAATCCATCGCGCCGATTACTTCGATTACGTCGCTCACGTCGAACGCGCGCACCGCAACGAAATTCCCTTATTCGTCGGCAAATCAGAACGAAATCATCAGACAAATATTATAAAAAAGATGTTTTTTGTTTCACCAGTAAAAACACATTCAAATTCCGCGCATAACACATCGAATAAAAGCGCCCCACGAGCCTTTTGATCAAGATCAAGAACGACCGCCCAATAAGGCCGTCAGTGCCAAGAAAAATGAATGTAAGGGTTTTCGAAGGGTAAAGAATCATCCCGAATACCCGTTAAAACCGGCACGAACCCGTATCTGGTCGAACGATAAATTCCATTTACAACCACACGCACAGGGGCCGAAACGTGAAAATCGTCAGAATCAGCATCAAAACGAAACTCCTCGGCGGCTTCGGCCTGCTGGCCGCGGTCGTCGTGACCGTATCGGGCATGGCGCTCAAGGCACTGTCCGATACGAACGCCGAGTTTTCACGCTACATGAACGGCATCAACGCGCGGGCCAGCCTGGCCGCACAAATCCGCACCGCGGTCGACCGGCGCGCGATCGCCGCGCGCAATCTCGTGCTCGCCACGCGGCCGTCCGACATCGAGGCCGAACTGGCCGAGGTGAACCACGCGCACAAGGACGTGCAGGACCATCTCGCGAAGCTCAACGGCCTCATGGCGAACGCGACCGACACGTCCGATCGCGCACGCGAGCTGGTAGCCGAGATCGTGCGCATCGAAACCCGCTACGGGCCCGTTGCGCTGCGCATCGTCGGGCTCGCGCAGGCCGGCAGGAGGGACGACGCGATCGCCGACATCGACGACAATTGCCGCCCGCTGCTCGCGCAACTGGTGCGTGCGACCGACGCCTACGCGACCTATACGCATGAACGCGAAATCGCGATCGCGCAGGCATTCGCGGATCGCTACACGGTGGAGCGCAACCTGCTGGCCGGCATCTGCCTGATCGCCGTCGCGATCGCGGCCGGCGGCGGCCTGTGGCTCACGCGCAAGATCACGGCACCGATCGGCTCGGCCGTCGACGTCGCGCGCACGGTGGCGAACGGCGATCTCGGCAGCCACATCGAGGTGCGCGGCAACGACGAAACGCGCGACCTGCTCGATGCGCTGCGGACGATGAACGAGCGGCTGACCGGCATCGTCGGCCGCGTGCGCGACTCGTCGAACAGCATCGCGCACGCGGTGAGCGAGATCGCATCGGGCAACCTCGACTTGAGCCAGCGCACCGAGGAACAGGCTGCTTCGCTGCAGGAAACCGCGGCGACGATGGAGCAATTCACGTCCACGGTGCGCCTGAACGCGGAAAACGCGCAGCAGGCGAGCACGCTCGCCGCGAATGCGTCGGACGTCGCGCAACGCGGCAGCTCGGTGGTCGGCCGCGTGGTCGACACGATGACGGAGATCGGCCACAGCTCGTCGAAGATCGCCGACATCACCGGCATCATCGAAGGCATCGCGTTCCAGACCAACATCCTCGCGCTCAACGCGGCGGTCGAAGCCGCCCGTGCGGGCGAACAGGGTCGCGGCTTCGCGGTCGTCGCGAGCGAGGTGCGCAGTCTCGCGCAGCGCTCGTCGACGGCGGCGAAGGAAATCAAGGCGCTGATCTCCGCGTCGGTGCAGACGATCCGCGACGGCTCCGCGCTCGCGGGCGAAGCCGGCAAGACGATGTCCGACGTCACGCAGGCCGTGGCGCGCGTGACGGACATCATGGGCGAGATCGCGGCCGCGTCGGCCGAGCAGAGCCGCGGCATCGACCAGGTGAACCTGACGATCACGCAGATGGACCAGACGACGCAACAGAACGCGGCGCTCGTCGAGCAGGCGGCCGCCGCATCGAAGTCGCTCGAGGCGCAGGGCCGCGAGTTGTCCGAAACGGTCGCCGCGTTCCGGATGCCGGCTGGCGTGCATGCGGTATCGCCCGGCACGCATGCACTGGAAGCCGACACGCGCCACTGGCAACCGGCCGCCGCGTAACGGCATGCGCGTCGTCCGCACCATTGCGCCCGACGCGCCGCATGACCCGGCACACACTGCGTCGCAGCGCGGCGCAAGTTTCGGTCCCGCCCGGGCAGCGCCGGTTGCAGGATAGGCGCCATCGATACCGCGCGACCTGTTCGTCCGAGCCGTTCGTCGACACGGACTTTTAAAACGCACGAATGACGAGTATCCTAAAAAAGCACTTTTCGACCGGACGGCGAATCGCGTGCCCTGACTCCCGTCCGATCGCCATGCGGCCCCGTCGTATCGCGCACCGCGCGCCGATGGCGGCGTCTGCCTCTTGCGCCCTGGCCGCACGAACCTTCCCCAACAATCGTCAGGAGAGCTGGTGAGCCGACTCGTCGTCGTATCCAATCGCATCGCAGATCCCCGTAAAGCCGCGGCCGGCGGCCTCGCCGTAGCCGTGAAGGACAGCCTGCAGGAAACCGGCGGCGTCTGGTTCGGCTGGAGCGGGAGGCTACGCGGCGGCGACGAGCAAAGCGCGCATGGCGACGACGTGCAGGTCCAGAACGTCGGCGGCATCCAGCTCGCGACGGTCGATCTCGATCCGCAGGATTACGACGCTTACTATCTCGGTTACTCGAACAACGTGCTGTGGCCGGTGTTTCACTACCGGCTCGATCTCGCGCAGTTCGACCGGCGCTTCGCCGACGGCTACCGACGCGTGAACCAGCTGTTCGCGCGCAAGCTGCGCACGCTGCTGCGGCCCGACGACACCATCTGGGTCCACGACTATCAGCTGATTCCGCTCGCGGCCGAGCTGCGCGCGATGGGCTGCACGAATCCGATCGGCTTCTTTCTGCACATCCCGATGCCGCCGCCGCCGATCATGGCCGCGATTCCCGAGCACGAATGGCTGATGCGCGCGCTGTTCGCGTACGACCTCGTCGGCTTCCAGACCGAATCGGATCTGCTCCACTTCGAGCACTACGTCGAAGCGGAAGCCGGGGCGGCACGGCTGCCGGACGGCCGACTGCGCGCGTTCGGCCGCACGCTGTCGGCCGGCGCGTTTCCGATCGGCATCAACGTCGACGAATTCGAGTCGCTCGCGCGCGACCGCGACGGCCTCGCGATGTTCGAACGCATGCGCGACGAATATTCGCGCCGCCAGTTGCTGGTCGGGGTCGACCGGCTCGATTACACGAAAGGGCTGCCGCAGCGCGTGCACGCGTTCCGCGAGTTGCTCGAGCAGTATCCGGAGAACCGCGACCGTGCGACGCTGATCCAGATCGCCGCACCGAGCCGCGAGGATCTCGGCGCCTACGACGACCTGCGGCGCGAGATGGACAGCCTGTGCGGCGCGATCAACGGCGACTACGGCGAGCTCGAATGGATGCCGATGCGCTACATTCACCGCACCGTCGCGCGCAAGCGCCTGCCGGGCCTCTACCGCGCGAGCCGGGTCGCCCTCGTCACGCCGCTGCGCGACGGGATGAATCTCGTCGCGAAAGAGTTCCTCGCCGCGCAGGACGCGGCCGACCCCGGCGTGCTCGTGCTGTCGCGTTTCGCGGGCGCGGCCGAGCAACTGAAATCGGCGCTGCTCGTCAATCCGTACGACACGCAAGGCACCGCGCAGGCGATCCAGCGCGCGCTCACGATGCCGCTCGAAGAGCGCCGCCAGCGTCACGCCGCGCTGATGGCGATCGTGCGCAAGACCGACGTGCACTGGTGGCGCACGCGCTTTCTCGACGCGCTCGCCGAAGCGGCCGAAGTTGCGGCCGCGACCGAATCCTGACGCGCTGACGCGCGCTCGCGCCCCCTTCGTCGTGCATGCCAGCACGACACCGTTCGATCGATGCGTGCGCGCCGCTCATGGTGACTCCATGGCGAAATAGAAGGAATATCGACGCGCGCCGTCGCCGGCCCGCGCAACGACTTCAGCGATCGGATTCGTGCGGCCGTCCGTACGCGACGAAATCGCGTTCGACGGTGGAGCCCCCCTCCGTTCCGATCGCGCCGCCGCGCGCATTCGTTTCGTCGCCCGGTAATGCCGACGTCGCCGACGACGGTTCGATGCGTCCGTCGATCAGCGCCTGCAGCGCGTCGCGTTCGAGCACCTCGCATCGCAACAGCCGTCGCGCGATGCGCTCGAGCGCGTCGCGCCGTTCGCCGAGCGTCGTCGCGACGCGCGCATGCGCATCGGTCAGCAGCGTGCGCACTTCTTCGTCGATCATGCGCGCGGTGTGCTCGCTGCAGCGGCCGCCGTCCGCATGCCACGTGCCGGGCGTGCCCGTGCGCGCGTCGCCGTCGTCGAACGTCGCGAGCCCGATCTTCTCGCTCATCCCGTACTGCATGACCATGTGGCGCGCCATCGCGGTCGCGCGTTCGAGGTCGTTCTGCGCACCGGTCGAGACATCGCCGAACACGAGCTCTTCCGCCACGCGCCCGCCGAGCAGCGCATCGATCCGGTCGAGCAGCTCGCTGCGGCGCAGGACGTAGCGATCCTCGGTCGGCACCTGCTGCGTGTAGCCGAGTGCGGCAACGCCGCGCGGAATGATCGACACCTTCTTCACCGGGTCGCAATGCGCGCGGCTTTCCGCGACGAGCGCATGGCCGGCTTCGTGATACGCGATCGTCAGCTTCTCCTGCTCGTTCATCACGCGGCTCTTGCGCTCGAGGCCCGTCAGCGCGCGGTCGATCGCCTCGTCGAAGTCGGCCATGCCGATCGCCGGCTTGCCGAGTTCGGCCGCATGCAGCGCGGCCTCGTTGACGACGTTCGCGAGATCGGCGCCGACGAAGCCCGGCGTGCGCGACGCAAGCTCGCCGAGATCGACGTCGGCCGCGAGCTTCACGTGCTTCACGTGCACGCCGAGAATCTGGCGGCGGCCGTTCACGTCGGGCCGGTCGATCGCGATGTGCCGGTCGAAACGGCCCGGCCGCAGCAGCGCGGGATCGAGGATCTCGGGCCGGTTCGTCGCGGCCATGATGATCACGCCGGAGCCGGCCTGGAAGCCGTCCATCTCGACCAGCAACTGGTTGAGCGTCTGTTCGCGCTCGTCGTTGCCCGACATCGGGCCGACGCCGCGCACCTTGCCGAGTGCATCGAGCTCGTCGACGAACACGATGCACGGCGCCTTCTGCTGCGCCTGCTCGAACAGGTCGCGCACGCGCGCGGCGCCCACGCCGACGAACATCTCGACGAACGCCGAGCCGCTGATCGAGAAGAACGGCACGGCCGCCTCGCCGGCCACCGCGCGTGCGAGCAGCGTCTTGCCCGTGCCCGGCGCGCCGACGACGAGCACGCCTTTCGGAATCTTGCCGCCGAGCCGCTGGTAGCGATCGGGATTGCGCAGAAACGCGACGAGCTGCTGCAATTCGGCCTTCGCTTCGTCGATGCCCGCGATGTCGTCGAACGTGATGCCGGTTTCCTGCTGCACGTACACGCGCGCGCGGCTCTTGCCCATCCCGGTAAAGTCCTGCAGCCCGCCGCGCTTGCGCAGCATCATGTTCCACACGAACACGAGCAGCATGAGCGGCAGCAGCCACGACGCGAGCGATGCGATCCAGCCGGTATCGGGCGTGCCGTGATAGCGGATGCCGGCGGCGGTCAGCGTGTCGATCAGGTGTTCGTCGGTCACGCGGCTGGTCGTGAAGCGCCACGGCGCGCCGGCCTGCTGCACGACCGCCGCGTCGGACGCCGGCAGCATCGTGCCGGCCTGCGGCATCTTCAGCGCGCCCGAGATCGACGCGGGGCCGACCTCGAGATCGTCGACGAGCCGCGCAGCGACGAGCCGGCGGAAATCGCTGTACGCGATCGGCGTCGACGTCGGGTGCAGCATCAGCAACTGCGCGGCGAACAGCACGAAGAAGCCCGCCGCGATCAGCAATCCCGGGTAGTCGAATTTCTTGTCCATGGCATCGGGCCGGCCGTCTCTGCTGCGCGGCGTGCGCTCACGCCGGCACGCGCGCGGAACCGGTACTTGGCCGCCATGCGAAAATGGCAAGCATCCACGCCATCGTCGCCTCGCTGTCTCGAATCGTTCGCTGCATCGATGCCGCCTCGGCAACACCGTCGGCCGGCGTCGCGGGGCGATCCTCGCCCGGGCGGCACGCCGCGACGCGCCGCCCCTGGTTCCAGTCTAGTTCGCGCGCGGGCGTCGCGCACCGCTCGCCGCGCGAGCGTCGAATCGTCCGACGAACGGCTTTCATCTGCCCCCTTGGCGCGCTATAGTCGCGTTCATGACATTTATGTGACAGCCGCGTCGCGCCACCGCGCGATGCCAGCCGTTGCATTCCGTCCTGTGTCGCGGCAACCCGCGCGACGCCGGCGCGCATCGAACGACAACGCCCACCGCCCATCCGAGGAGCCCACGACGTGAACGACACCCCCGATCGCCCCGACGACCTGCCCGCCGATCCCGACCGCCGCCGTGTGCTCGGCGGCCTCGCTGCGTTCGGTGCCGGCGTCGCGCTCGCCGGTTGCGAAACCACCGCGGGCAACGCGCCGCGTTCGGCCGCCGACCTGCGCATCGACGAAGCGTTGCGCCAGCGCGTGCGCCACATCGTCGTGATCTATGCGGAAAATCGCAGCTTCGCGAACCTGTACGGCGATTTCCCGGGCGTGCGCTATCCGCTCGGCGAAGTGCGGCCCGAACAGGCACGACAGCTCGATCGCGACGGCAAGACGCCATTGCCGGTGCTGCCGAAGATCTGGGGCGGGCTCGTGCCGCAGGCGCAGGAAGTGGACGGCAAGCGCTACGCGATCGCCGAGCGCGACATCGACAAGCTGCCGAACGCGCCGTTCCCGATTACCGACGCGCAGGGCAAGCCGCTGCCGAACGGTGTGATCACGCGCGATCTATGGCATCGCTTCTACCAGAACCAGATGCAGATCGCGGGCGGCCGCAACGACCAGTTCGCCGCATGGGCCGATTCGGGCGGCCTCGTGATGGGCCACTACCGCAATTCGGCCGACACGCTGCGCCTGTGGAATCTCGCCCGGCAATACACGCTGTGCGACAACTTCTTCATGGCGGCCTTCGGCGGTTCGTGGCTGAACCACATGTTCCTGATCTCCGCGCAGCCGCCGCGGTATCCGGACGCGCACAAGCATCCGCATGCGGCGAAACTGCTGTCGCAGGTCGAAGGCGACGACCCGGCCGGCACGCGCCTGAAGCTCGCCGACGATTCGCCCGCGTCCGCGCTCGACGGCCCGCCGAAGTTCGCGGCCGACGGCCCGCTGACGCCGGACGGCTACGGCGTGAACACGATGGCGCCGCCGTACCAGCCGAGCTACGTGCCGCCGCCCGATCCGGGCAACGCTGCGTATGCGGATCCGGCCGACCATCGCGTGATGCCGCCGCAGGGCTACGCGACGATCGGCGACCGCCTGTCGGAAAAGAACATCGACTGGGCGTGGTACAGCGGCGCGTGGCAGTACGCACTCGAGCATCGCGACACCGGCGCCGTGCCCGACTTTCAGTACCACCACCAGCCGTTCAACTACTTCGCGAACTACGCGCCCGGCACCGAAGCCCGCCGCAAGCACCTGCGCGATGCAGGGCTCGGCGACGCGCCGTCGACCAACCGCTTCATCGCCGACATCGACGCGGGCCGCCTGCCGGCCGTCACGTTCTACAAGCCGCAGGGCAACCTGAACATGCATGCGGGCTATGCGGACATCGAATCGGGCGACCGTCACATCGCAACCGTGATCGACCATATCCGGCGCGGGCCGCAATGGGAAAACACCGTGATCGTGATGACGCACGACGAGAACGGCGGCTGGTGGGATCACGTCGCGCCGCCGGTCGGCGATCGCTGGGGCCCCGGCTCGCGGATCCCGGCGCTCGTGATCTCGCCGTTCGCGAAAAAGGGCTTCGTCGATCACACGCTGTACGACACGAACTCGATCCTGCGCTTCATCAGCCGCGTGCACGGCCTCGCGCCGCTCGACGGCGTGGTCCTGCGCAACAACGCGTTCGCCGCACGCGGCGCGACGCCGCCGGGCGATTTGACGAACGCGCTCGATCTCGGCTGATCGCCCGTCGATCACCGGAAACAACGACGCCCCGGGCCACGCGATGGATGGCCCGGGGCGTCGTTCGTTTTCGGCCCGGCGATGCCATGCGGCGCCGGGCCATGCGCCGCGCGCAACGTGCGCGACGCCGATTCCGCGCGTCAGCCGCCGATACGCTGCTCGATCTTCTTCATCGTGTCGGTCATTTCAGCCGGCAAGCGCAGCTTCAACGTCTCGAACAGCGCCGCATGCAGCTTCAGCTCCTCACGCCATTCGTCCGCGTTCATCGACGTCACCGCATCGAACTGATCGCGCGTGAAATCGAGACCGTCCCAGTGCAGGTCTTCATACGAAGGCGACACGCCGAACGCATGCTCGCCGCCACCGCCGGTGCCTTCCAGACGATCGAGCATCCACTTCAGCACGCGCATGTTCTCGCCGAAGCCGGGCCACACGAACTTGCCGTTCGCATCCTTGCGGAACCAGTTCACGCAATAGATCTTCGGCGGCTTCGCACCGGCGGCTTCGAGCTGCTTGCCGAGTTCGAGCCAGTGCGCGAAATAATCGCTGACGTTGTAACCGCAGAACGGCAGCATCGCGAACGGATCGCGGCGCACGATGCCCTGCTTGCCGACGGCTGCCGCGGTCGTCTCGGAACCCATCGTCGCGGCCATGTACACGCCTTCCACCCAGTCGCGCGCCTCGGTCACGAGCGGCACCGTCGTCGAGCGGCGGCCACCGAAGATGAACGCGTCGATCGGCACGCCGGCCGGGTTTTCCCAGTCGTCGTCGATCGACGGGCACTGCGCAGCCGGCGCGGTGAAGCGCGAGTTCGGATGCGCGGCCTTGCGCCCGGTTTCCTTGGCCGTTTCGGGCGTCCACGGATTGCCCTGCCAGTCGGTCAGCTTCGCGGGCGGCGTGTCGGTCAGCCCTTCCCACCACACGTCGCCGTCTTCCGTCAGCGCGACGTTCGTGAAGATCACGTTTTCCTTCAGCGTGGCGATCGCGTTCGGATTGGTCTTCACGCCCGTGCCCGGCGCCACGCCGAAGAAGCCGGCTTCCGGATTGATCGCATACAGGCGGCCGTCGCGGCCGGGCTTCAACCACGCGATGTCGTCGCCGATCGTCGTGACCTTCCAGCCGTCGAAGCCCTGCGGCGGGATCAGCATCGCGAAGTTGGTCTTGCCGCACGCGGACGGAAACGCGGCCGCGACGTGATACTTCTTGCCGGCCGGCGACGTCACGCCGAGGATCAGCATGTGTTCGGCGAGCCAGCCCTGATCGCGGCCCATCGTCGACGCAATGCGCAGTGCGAAACACTTCTTGCCGAGCAGCGCGTTGCCGCCGTAGCCTGAGCCGAAGCTCCAGATCTCCCGCGTTTCCGGGAAATGCACGATGTACTTGACCGGATTGCACGGCCACGGCACGTCCTGCTGGCCGGCCTCGAGCGGATGGCCGACACTGTGCACGCAAGGCACGAAATCGCCGTCCTCGCCGAGCACGTCGTACACGTCGCGCCCCATGCGCGTCATGATCCGCATGTTCACCGCGACGTACGGGCTGTCGGACAGCTCGACGCCGACGTGCGCGATCGGCGAGCCGAGCGGCCCCATCGAGAACGGCACGACGTACAACGTGCGACCGCGCATCGAACCGCGGAACAGCCCGTTGAGCGTCTCGCGCATTTCGGCCGGATCGATCCAGTTGTTGGTCGGGCCGACGTCGTCGCGCGACGCCGCGCAGATGAACGTGCGATCCTCGACGCGCGCGACGTCCGACGGATCGGATTGCGCGAGATACGAGTTCGGGCGCTTCGCCGGATTCAGGCGTGTGAGCGTGCCCTGGTCGACCATCGCCTGGCACAGCGCGTCGTATTCTTCCTGCGAACCGTCACACCATACGATGCGCTCGGGCTCCGTGAGCGCCGCAATGCGCGCTACCCAGTCGATCAGCTTGCGATGTTTGACGAAAGCCGGCGGAGCGATCAGCGGGCCGTGCGTCGCTTCGGCCAAAGTGTTTTGCGACATGGGGATGTCTCCAGATTATTGGGCAGGGATGGGGATGCGGGCGAGCCCGCGAGATGGGGAATGCGTGCGGAGCGCAGGAAGATGCGGCACGTGGAACGGGACGCGCGAGCGGAGCGCGCGTCGATGCCGCGATGCGTGCGAGAGAAGGTGAAGTCTCGTTAGAGGGTGCGAACGCGAGTTTCGCCATGCAAGCAACCTGCCATACAACTCCATGCCGGCCAGCATACCATCGCCGTTATTGGGCGGGCGTTGCGTTGCAACAAGAAACAACTGTGACGGCGCACCGGCACGCGCGTTGCAGACAGGTGCTTTTTTACGGTGTCATCGCAGGCGACTGGGGGACAAAACGGCCGCGACAGCCGCCCGGCAAGGGTTTCGCGCGAGCGGTAATTTCAACCTGCGTATCGTCCATGCCGGCAATGCGAACACGCACAGCGCCCATTCGCGTTTTCGCTACTCAGGCAAACCCTGAATTAGGTTGCGCACACAAACATCCTGATCGAATGCCCCGATGCAGCCACCGCTCATGACGGTGCGCGTGGCAATCCGGGGTAATACGCGCCCGGCTACGACGCGAATCGTCGAGGAGTACTGCCGGTCCCGCGATGACGGTCCGCCGGCATTGTTCGACGCGGTTGGCGACGACGCACGATTCCGGCACGACGTGGGCGGGATGATCGACAGTGGCGAATGCTTCGTCGATCTCGACGAGATCGACGGTGTGCCGACGAACCGGCACGTCGCGAAGGGCGTGCACGGGTAACGCACCTGCTCGGGCAGGCAAAAAAAACGCCAACCCCAAGGGGCTGGCGTCGTGCTTCGGGTCGGACGACGATCAGAACTGGTTCATCGTGTTGTCCTTGCCTGCTGCCTTCAGCGCCGCTTCGCCGCTGAAGTATTCCTTGTGATCGTCACCGATGTCCGAACCGGACATGTTCTGGTGCTTCACGCAGGCGATGCCCTGACGGATTTCCTTGCGCTGCACGCCCGCCACGTAGCCGAGCATGCCCTGGTCGCCGAAGTATTCCTTGGCCAGATTGTCGGTCGACAGCGCGGCCGTGTGGTACGTCGGCAGCGTGATCAGGTGGTGGAAGATGCCTGCTTCACGCGATGCATCGGCCTGGAACGTACGGATCTTCTCGTCGGCCAGCTTGGCCAGTTCGGATTCGTCGTATTCGACGCTCATCAGCTGCGCACGGTCGTAAGCCGACACGTCCTTGCCTTCGGCCTTCATCGCGTCGTAGGCCTGCTGGCGGAAATTCAGCGTCCAGTTGAACGACGGGCTGTTGTTGTACACCAGCTTCGCGTTCGGGATCACCTTGCGGATCTCGCGGACCATGCCGCCGATCTGCGCGATGTGCGGCTTTTCGGTTTCGATCCACAGCAGGTCGGCGCCGTTCTGCAGCGACGTGATGCAGTCGAGCACGCAACGCGCTTCGCCCGTGCCGGCGCGGAACTGGAACAGGTTGCTCGGCAGGCGCTTCGGACGCAGCAGCTTGCCGTCGCGCTTGATGACGACGTCACCGTTGCCCAGTTGGTCGGCCGACAGCTCTTCGCAATCGAGGAACGAGTTGTACTGGTCGCCCAGGTCGCCCGGCGCGTTGGTCACGGCGATCTGCTTGGTCAGGCCGGCGCCCAGCGAATCGGTGCGCGCGACGATGATGCCGTCGTCCACGCCCAGCTCCAGGAACGCATAGCGGATCGCGCGGATCTTCGCGAGGAAGTCCTCGTGCGGCACCGTGACCTTGCCGTCCTGGTGGCCGCACTGCTTCTCGTCCGACACCTGGTTTTCGATCTGGATGCAGCATGCGCCCGCTTCGATGAACTGCTTGGCCAGCAGGTAGGTCGCTTCCGCATTGCCGAAACCGGCGTCGATGTCGGCGATGATCGGCACGACGTGCGTGACGTGGTTGTCGATCTTTTGCTGGATCGCGGCCTTGGCGGCCGCGTCCTTCGCGGCATCCAGCTCGCGGAACAGGCCGCCCAGCTCGCGGGCGTCGGCCTGGCGCAGGAACGTGTACAGCTCGCGGATCAGCGCGCTGACCGAGGTCTTTTCGTGCATCGACTGGTCCGGCAGCGGGCCGAACTCCGAGCGCAGCGCGGCGACCATCCAGCCCGACAGGTACAGGTAGCGGCGTTCGGTGCTGTTGAAGTGCTTCTTGATGGAGATCATCTTCTGCTGGCCGATGAAGCCGTGCCAGCAGCCCAGCGACTGCGTGTACTTGGACGGATCGGCATCGTACGCGGCCATGTCGGCGCGCATGATCTTCGCGGTGTACTTCGCGATGTCCAGGCCGGTCTTGAACTTGTTCTGGGCACGCATGCGGGCGGCGTATTCCGGGTTGATGGCATTCCACGCGCTGCCGTGGTTTTCCTTCAAACCTGCCACTGCCTTGATGTCGTCTTGATATTGGGACATGTCTATCTCCTGGGAACGAAGCGCATTTGAGTAAAGGGTTCAGCGTGCCCGCCGCGTGTGACGAAGCGAACTGCATGGACTCAATAGTAATCCTGCCCGGCGCGATTTCGGCCAAGTCTTATATAAGACATAAGATATAAATTTCTATTGTTTTTCAATGAGATAGCCAAGCGTTTTTGCGATGCAAAACACGGTTTCAAGCGGCGGTAAAACGCGGCGGCAGGAATCCGGCCAGCATCTCGCGATATGAAATGCCCTTTCGGCTGCTGAAGGACGGGCACGCTTCGATCAGGCCGGGAGCAACGACGACCGTCAGGCTTTGTCATCGCCATGACAAAACGTCTATACTTGGACGATTATTTGATACACGCGTGTCAGCGCATCGGCCTGCGTCCCGGATCGACATGAACGACTCTCCCGTTTTCGACACCCTTTGCGAACTGCTGAATACGTCCGGCGCGCGTTTCCGCGTGCTCGAGCATCCGGCGGAAGGCAAATCCGATGCGATCGCCGCGCTGCGCGGCACACGCCCCGAACAGGGCGCGAAGGCGATGCTCTGCACGTTCAAGGATGGCGGCGACACCGCCGCACTCGCGGTGATTCCCGGCCACCTGAAGATCGACTTCCGCAAGGTCGCCGATGCGGTGGGCCGGCGCAAGGCGACGCTCGCGTCGCCCGACGTCGCGGCCGCCGTCACGCGCTGCGTGATGGGCGCCGTGCCGCCATTCGTATTCGATCCGAACGTGACGCTCGTCGTCGATCCGGCGCTGGTCGAGCGCAACGCCGAGATCGCGTTCAACGCGGGCCGCCTCGACCGCTCGGTCGTGCTCGACGCGGCCGACTATGTCCGGATCGCGCGCCCGCTGCTGGCCGACATCACGCGGCCGGAAACGACGGACACGCCCGCCTCCCGGGACCACGCATGAGCACGAACCGCAAACCGCCGCCGTCGGAGCAGGCATCGCTGATCGAGCAGGTGCAGCGCATCGCCGAAGGGCTCGGCGAGATGTTCGCGCCGTTCACCGAGGTCGTCGTGCACGACCTGCGCACGCCCGAGCATGCGATCCTCGCGATCCACAACAACCTGTCCGGACGCGCGGTTGGCGATCCCGCGACCGAACTCGGCCTCGCCCGCATCGCCGACGACGATTTCCCGCAGGTGCTCGCGAATTACCCGAACCGCTTCGCCGACGGCCGCACCGCGAAAAGCACGTCGATCGGCATCAAGGATTCGACCGGGCGCTACGTGGCCGCGCTGTGCCTGAATGCCGACGTCACGCTGTTCCGCGGCTTCCAGGGCATGCTCAACCAGTTCTGCCGCACGGACGGCGAAGCCGTCGTCGAAACGCTCGACCCGGCCGGTGCCGACGCGATCCGGCAGCGCATCGACGCATTCGCGACGCGCCTCGCGACGACGCCGCGTGAGCTGAAGACCGACCAGCGCCGCGAGCTGATGCAGGCGCTGAAGGCCGACGGCTTCCTCGAGGTGCGCCGCGCGATGGAGATCGTGTCGCAGCATCTCGGCGTCTCGCGCGCCACCGTCTACAACGACGCGAAGTGACGCGCCGCGCGTCCGACTTCCCCATTTCGAGTTTTCCCGTTGACTGATCTTTTCGGCTCTCGAGCGACCATGAACTCTCCGATGCTTCCCACGTACGACGACGTCGCCGCCGCCGCGGCCCGGCTCGAAGGCCACGCACACCGCACGCCGGTCATGACGTCGCGCACGGTCGACGACGCACTCGGCGCGCAGGTGTTCTTCAAGTGCGAAAACCTGCAGCGCATGGGCGCCTTCAAGTTCCGCGGCGCATTCAACGCGCTGTCGCGCTTCAACGCGGAACAGCGGCGCCACGGCGTCGTCGCGTTCTCGTCGGGCAACCATGCGCAGGCGATCGCGCTGTCGGCGCGCATCCTCGGCATTCCCGCGACGATCGTGATGCCGCAGGACGCGCCGGCCGCGAAAATGGCCGCGACGCGCGGCTACGGCGGCAATGTCGTGACCTACGACCGCTACACCGAGGATCGCGAGCAGATCGGGCGCGCGCTCGCGGAGAAGCACGGGCTCACGCTGGTTCCGCCCTACGATCACCCGGACGTGATCGCCGGCCAAGGCACCGCGGCCAAGGAACTGTTCGACGAAGTCGGCCCGCTCGACGCGGTGTTCACGCCGCTCGGCGGCGGCGGGCTGTTGTCGGGCACCGCGCTCGCCACGCGTGCGCTGTCGCCGCATGCGAAGCTGTACGGCGTCGAGCCCGAAGCCGGCAACGACGCCCAGCAATCGTTCCGGTCCGGCACGATCGTGCACATCGACACGCCGCGTACGATCGCCGACGGCGCGCAGACGCAGCATCTCGGCAACCTGACGTTCCCGATCCTGCGCCGCGACGTCGACGACATCCTGACCGCGACGGACGCGGAACTCGTCGACTGCATGCGCTTCTTCGCCACGCGGATGAAGATCGTCGTCGAGCCGACCGGCTGCCTGTCGTTCGCCGCCGCGCGGCGGATGAAGGATGCGCTGCAGGGCAAGCGCGTCGGCGTGGTGATCAGCGGCGGCAACGTCGATCTCGAGAACTTCTGCGCGCTGGTGTCGGCACCGGCCTGACCGTCTGCGCGCGCATGAAGATCCTGTCATGCGCGCGCCGCCCGGCCTTCACGCCGCGTAAGTTTCGCTCCCTAGACTGATTACGTCGCCCCGAAATCGGTCATGCAGGAGTGTTCATGAATACGCACGCGATCGCCGCCGCCGCCCTCGCGGCCGCTTCCCTGTCGGCGTTCGCTCAACCGGACGTGACGTCATCCGGTGTTTCCGCCGCCTCGCCTCACCCCGCAGTCGGGCACGCGATGCACCGTTCGCCCGCCGCGTGGCCGCCCGCCGGCTTCGTGCTCGCGAAGATCGATCAGAACAATACGCCGCCCGATCGCGGCGGCGAACCGGGCGGCCGCACGCACGCCGGCACGCATATGTAACGACACGCGCCGGCCGTCGGGATTCTGAACGACGGCAGCCGGTTCCGGCACGGCGGCATGCGGTCGAACCCGGCCGTTTCTTCAGACCTGAAACGCCGTCCGCGCACATCGAACGAAAGGATCTGGAAAGCCGGCGCCGATCGATGACGTTTTTTCGCATCCGCGCGCAGACGAACGATTGACGTGCCCGCGCGCACGCCATTACCCTTGCGCGCTGATGGTTCCCGGAGACGGGATCAAAAGGGAACGCAGGCGAGGCGACGCCTCGAATCTGCGGCTGCCCCCGCAACTGTGAGCGGCGAATCCGTGCCACCGCGTGCCACTGGGAAACCGGGAAGGCCTGCACGGATGGCGACCCGCGAGCCAGGAGACCTGCCATCGACCCGAGGTCCAGCAGCCGCACCGGGCGGGGTGTCCCGATGTGCAAGCACCGCCGTTGGCGGCCGCCCGTTGCATGGACGACCCGACCTCAGGATCCGCCAGATGTCCATCGTTCCCGAATCCGCTTCCCGGCCGGAAGCGTCGCACCGACACGCCGTCGGCATGCGCCCCCTGTCCGCCTTGCGCTCACGATCGCCGTACCCGCCCTACGCTTTGTCCCGCCGCCTCATGAACATTCGTCACCTGCTCGCCACGTCCGTCGCCACCGCGCTGTTTTCCCCGCTCGCCCATGCGGCCGGCGACACTGCGCCTGCACGGCCCGCCGCGCCCGCCGACGGCACGGACCTGCCGACGATCAGCGTGACCGACACGCGGCACCTGCCCGAATCGTTCGACCGGCGCTATGCGTCGACGCAGGTGCTCACGCGCGAGGATCTCGACCGGCTGTCGCCGACCGACCCGAGCATCACGCAGGCGCTCGCGACGCTGCCGGGCGTGACCGTCGCGCAGAACGGCGGGCCCGGCTCGTCCGCGACGGTCAGCATTCGCGGCGCGTCGGCGAGCCAAGTCGCCGTATTCATCGACGGCATCCGGATCGGCTCGCCGACCACCGGCATCGCGCCGTGGGCCAACCTGCCGACCGAAGCGTTCGAGCGCGTCGAAGTGATCTCCGGCCCGGCCGCCGCATCGTTCGGCAACAACGCGATGGGCGGCGTCGTGCAGTTGTTCACGCGCCGCGCCGCCAACCAGCCGAACCAGACCACCGTGTCGTTCGGCGGCGGCTCGAACAAGACGTTCGACACGCAGTTCCGCACGTCGGGCACGGTGCCGTCGACGGGGCCCCTCGCCGCACTCGGCGGGCTCACCTATTCGCTCGGGCTGCACGACTACAACACGGCCGGCATCGATGCGACGCGGCCGTTCTTCTACGGCCACGAAGACGGCCGCAATCCGTATCACGCGCAGGATCTCGATGCGCGGCTCGGCTATGCGCGCGACAACTGGTCGATCTCGACGTTCGCGCTGTATCACCGCTCCGATCTGTCCTACGACAACAGCGGCTACGCCAATCGCGAGCTGGATCACCAACTGACGACCGGCGTTGCGTTCCATCTCGACATCACGCCCGATACGCAGTTCGACCAGTCGTTCGGTTATGCGAACGATCGCCAGTTCATCCATGCGGACAACCCGGCCCTCGCGACGGACCAGATCGACTCGCAGCGGATCAGCACGTCGACGTCGCTGACCCATCAGGAGCGCGGGTTTCACCTGTTCGGCCTGCCGCTGTCGGGCGAATCGAAGCTCGCCTACGACTTCACGCGCGAACAGGCGTTCCTGCCGGTCGACATTCCCGGCGGCGTGCCGACACGCAACGACTCCGCGTTCTCGCTGCACCAGTCGGCGACGCTCGGCAGCGTGACGATGTTCGTCGCCGGCCGTCACGAGATCATCGCCGGGCAAGCCGTGAACACCGGCAACGCCGCGCTGTCGTGGGCGATCACGCCGGTCTACGCGGCGCGCGTGTCGTACGGCAATGCGTTCCACCTGCCGACGTTCAACGACCTGTACTACCCCGGCTACGGCAATCCGAACCTCAGCCCGGAGCGCAGCACGTCGGTCGAGGCCGCGCTCGACGCGAACACGGCATACGGTACGTTCACCGCAGCGATCTACGACACGCGCGTCAACAACCTGATCGCGTACAACCCGGCGACGTTCTCGCCGATGAACATCGGCCGTTCGCACATTCGCGGCATCGACCTGTCGTACAAGGGGACGATCGGCCGCTCGACGCCGGTGAGCGTTGCCGTCGGCATCCTGAATCCACAGGACGAGACCAACCAGACCTGGCTCAGCCGCCGGCCGCGCCAGACGGTCAGCGTAAACGTCGACCACACGTGGGACGAACTGAAGCTGCACGCGTTGAGCACGGGTGCGTCGCTGCTGTACGGCGGCTCGACGTTCGACGATCCGGCCAACCGGCAGTATCTGGCGTCGTACCTGACGGTGAGCCTGCGCGCGTCGTACAGGATCAATTCGCACCTGACGGTGTCGGCGTCGCTGTCGAACCTGTTCGATCGGCAATACATGACCGCGTACGGCTACAACACGCTCGGGCGCACCGCGTTCGGCAAGGTCAGCTACACGTTCTGACGGCCCGGCGCATCGACGAAACGCGCCACACCGGCACGCGCGGGAAATTGACATCGCGGCAAAAGCTAATAGAATTAGTTTTTTGACTCACCCGCATGGTATTCGTCATGGCGCGTGCCGGTATCACCGTGGACAAGCTCGTCGAAGCCGGCGCGCAGCTGGCCGATGAAACCGGCTTCGAGCAACTGACCGGCGCGGCGCTCGCGCGGCATTTCGACGTCAAGCTCGCGAGCCTGTATTCCCATATCCCGAGCTTCGACGATCTCAAGAGCCGCATCGCGCTGTTCGCGCTGCAGGAGCTGGCCGATCGCGCCACCGACGCGCTGGCCGGCCGCACCGGCAAGGACGCGCTGGCCGCGCTCGCGAACGTCTATCGCGACTACGCGCGTACGCATCCGGGCCGCTTCGCGGCCGCTCGCCATCCGGTGAGCGCCGAGCGCGCCGCCGCGAGCGCGGGCGGGCAGCTCGTCAGGATGACGTCGGCGGTGCTGCGCGGCTACGGCCTGCCCGATACCGAACACGCGCATGCGATCCGCCTGCTTGGCGGCTTCTTCATGGGCTACGTGACGCTCGAAAACGCCGGCGGCTTCTCGCACAGCGCGCCGGATGCCGACGCGTCGTGGTCGCGCTGCCTCGATGCGCTCGACGTGATGTTGCGCCACTGGCCTTCGGCCGCATGACGCCCCGAACGCAACCCAGGCGATGAAAGACAAACCAGACGGCGTCGTGCTGCCGAGCCGAGTCGTCCCCTTCCCGACCTCGATCAGCGACGAAGCGCGCGCGGCGCTGCAACGCCTGACCGGCGACGACGGCGTGCCGCTGAACGCAGCGCACGTAATGCCGGCCCCGGACGACATCGACGCGTGGATGCGCGTGAAGGCCAGCGCCGACGCGCATTACGCGGCCGCAGTCGAGCAGCTCGCCGGCTATTTGCGTTCGCACGTCGAAACGGTCCGCGTCGGCGATGCGGACGTGCATGTCGCGACCCCCGAAGCGGCGGCTTCCGACGCCTGCGCGATCATCGATCTGCATGGCGGCGCGCTGGTCGTCGGCGGCGGCGCCGCGTGCCGCGCCGGCGCGCAGATGCAGGCCGATCGGCTCGGCATTCGCTGCTACGGCGTCGACTACCGGATGCCGCCGGAACACCCGTATCCGGCCGCGCTCGACGACTGCATCGCGGCCTATGCCTACGTGCTGGAGCGTTACGCCCCGGAAAACGTCGTCATCGGCGGCCGGTCGGCCGGCGGCAATCTCGCTGCCGCGATGGTGCTGCGGGCCCGCGACGAGGGCCTGCCGCTGCCGGCCGCGCTCGTGCTGCTGTCGCCGGAAGCCGACCTGACCGAATCCGGCGACAGTTTCGAGACCAACCGGCTCGTCGACGTCGTGTTGCCGGGGCCACTGATGGCGAACAACCTGCTCTACGCGAACGGCGCCGATCTCGCGCATCCGTACCTGTCGCCGCTGTTCGGCGATTTCGCCGCCGGCTTCCCGCCGACCTTCATCCAGAGCGGCACACGCGACCTGTTTCTGTCGAACGCCGTTCGCCTGCATCGCGCATTGCGGCGTGCGCAGGTGCCGACCGAGCTGCACGTGTTCGAGGCGATGCCGCATGGCGGGTTCATGGGCGCGCCGGAGGATATCGAGCTGAGCCGGGAAATCGCACGCTTCGTGCATGCGCACTTGCATTTGCACGCATCGAATTGAGCCGGCGATGAACGGAAAAGCACACGAAGACGACATCGGCATCGGCCCGGATCGCTGGATCGAATGCGGCGGTCTCGCGGGCGGCCACGGGCATGCTGTCGACGCGATCCGGTCGGCCCGCGCAGCCCCGCACGACTAGATCAGCCCGCGCAGGCCGGCGACCACCTGGATCGCACCAAATATCGCGACGACGGCTGCCGACGCGCGCGACAACCCGTGCATGAACGCGACCGACAGCTTCGCGCGCAGCGCGGCGGTTGCGCTGCTCAGGCACAGCCACCACGTGGCCGAGCCGACGAACACGCCGGCGACCATCCGCGCGACGGTCGCCCACATCGCGCCTTCCCGCGCACCCGGCAGCGGGCCGAGCGCCGCGAAGATCCCGACGAACGACACGATCGTCATCGGGTTCGACAGCGTGAGACCGAACGTCGTCAGGAAATCGCGCAGGACGGTCGTACGCGGCAGCTCGCGTTGCCCCGCCGGTGCGGCCGGCGCCTGGCGCGCGATGGTCCACGCGAGCCACACGAGAAACGCGCCGCCGCCGATTTTCAGGCCGACGGTCAGCATCGGGAACGCAGTGACGATGCCCGCGACGCCCAGCGCGCCGAGCAGGCCGTAAATCGCATCGGCGCATGCGGCGCCGATGCCCGTCGCGAATCCCGCCCGGAAGCCACGGCTCAGGCTGCGCTGAATGCACAGCATGCCGATCGGGCCGACCGGCACCGCGATCGACAACCCCATCACGACGGATTTGACGAACAGCATCGCCTGCCCCTTCCAACATCCCATGGATCGAACAGGCATCGTAGGGAAAGTCCGCTCCCCGTTGAATGCGGTTTTTAAGGAAAAATGGCGGCTCCACCTTAAAAATTCCCGCTGCGATGGACGATCTGGACTGGAAGATACTGGCGCTGTTGCAGGACAACGGACGCATCAGCTATACGGAGCTCGCGCGCCAGGTTCACCTGTCGGTGCCGGCGGTGACGGAACGCGTGAAGCGTCTTGAAGCGGCCGGTGTAGTCGAAGGCTACACCGCCCGGGTCAATCCGTCCGCGGCCGGCTATCCGGTGAGCGCGCTGATCGGCATCACGGTGCCGCAACCGGCGAAAGCGAAGTTCCTCAAGCTGCTGGAGACGATTCCCGAAGTCGTCGAATGCCATCACGTGACAGGCGCGGATTCGTATGTGATGCGGTTCGTTGCCGTCAGCATGGCCCATCTCGAACGACTGATCGAACGCATCAACCTGTACGGCGAAACGCGCACGTCGATCGTGATGTCGACGCCGCTGCCGGCGCGCGGGATGGCGCGCCCGGCTGCGAAGCCCGGCGACGGCCGCAGGTAGCGAGTCGCGGTTTCGCGATCGTCGGCCGGTTCCGTGCGGGGACCGGCGACGATCGACGGCGGCCGTCCGCACTCATGCGACCGGTTCCCGCATGACGATCGGTACGCGCCGGCTATTTGCCGACCGCGCCGCCGAGCAGGCCGCCCACCAGCGACGTCACCGGCGCGAGCGGATTGGCGAGGCCGCCCAGCGGCGAGCTGCCCCCCGTACCGGTCGCGGCGCCGTCGTGCACGGTGGCCGGGATGCCGCCGACCACGCTCGTCACCAGCCCGGAGATCGGCACCGCGCCGTTCGCACCGGCCGGGTTCACGAGGCCGCCCACATTGGTTACCGTGTTGCCGACCGCACGGACGAGGTCGCCGACGCCACCGACGATCGGCTGCGGCGACGCGGCGGTCACTTTCCATCCGGCCGACGTGATCGCCCCGCCGACTTGTCCGAGCAGGCCAGCGACCGGCTGCCCGAGGCCGGTTGCGGTGCCGACCTGCTGCGTGAGGTGGCCCGCCGTCGTCACGAGCGGCGTGATCGCGGTGCTGACCGCCTGCGTCGCCTGCTGGACCGGGGCCGACGACAGCGACGCGCCGAGCGTCGCGCCGCCCGTGCGCAAACCGCTCGCCACCGTGTCGAGCAGCCCGCTGACCGGCGTCGTGATCGGCGCCAGCGGCGACAGCGGGCCGGAGCCGAGCGCCTTGACGGTTTCGCTGATGCCGCTGACCGGATTGCCGGTCGCGACAACGACCGTGCCGAGGCTGCCGACCGTCGTGCCGACCGGGTTCGGTACGATGCCGATCTGGCCGAGACCGCCGCTCACGGCGTTCGACGTATCGCGGATGATCGTGCCGACGCCGGTTACCGTATCGGCCGGCCCGACGGTGACGCCCTTGCTGACGCCGGGCACGCTCACGCTGCCGAGCGTGGCGCCCGCGTCCATCACGATTCCGCCGATGGAACTGACGATACCGTTCGTACCCGGCGCGCCGCTCGTGCCCCAGCCGCTGGTGTTGCCGCTGCTCGTGCCACTGCTGCTCGTGCCACTGCTGCTCGTGCCGCTGCTGCTTGTGCCGCTGCTGCTCGTGCCACTGCTGCTCGTGCCGCTACTGCTCGTGCCGCTGCTGCTTGTGCCGCTGCTGCTCGTGCCACTGCTGCTCGTGCCGCTGCTGCTTGTGCCACTACTGCTGGTGCCACTACTGCTGGTGCCGCTACTGCCGCTTGAGCCACTACTACCGCTCGTCCCGCTCGTGCTCGTCCCAATGTTGTTACCAGCAAGCGTCGGCGCCGTAATGTCACTTCCGCCGCACGCCGCGAGCGTACACGCCGCGGCCATAGCGGCGAGCGCAACGTTCGCCGTGATGAAATGATTTCGCATGGAAGCCCCCGTCCATTATTCAGCGCAAGCATTTCATCAAGCATCTACCGTGCCATTTCCATCGGCCTCCTTCACAGTTTCACAATTGCCTTACACTGGCCGTCCGGGCCGCGCTGCGGGGCAGCGCGCATCGGATCCGGATCGTGCCGCCCGGCTCGGCCCGTGCAGGCCGTCCGATAACGCTGACGTAACACCGCCCCCGCGTTACGTAGCACGAGAAGAGAAAATCGACGGCGCACCGTACACGCGCCGCATCGTCGTCACGGCCGCTTCACCAGCTTCACGATCGTCAGTGTGCCGTTGACGTTTTCCACCCGAACCCGGACCTTGTCGCCCACATGCAGCGACGGGATCATCGCCGCGTCGCCGGCCTTGAATGCCATCGTCATCGGCGGCATCCCGATGTTGTCGAGTGCGCCGTGCTTCAGCGTCACGAGTCTGCGCCCTGCATCGATTTCCCTGACTTCGGCATCGGTCAGCTTCGCATCCTGCGTCGACATGCTCGCGTCGCCTGAATTCATGCCCGACATGTCGCCGCCTGCGAGTGCCGACATTGCAACGACCGCCATCGCACACGACATCGCGACAGCGTGAAAGCGGATCTTCATCGAGCGCCTCCCTTCGCGTCCGGCGTGTTTCTGCTGCCAGCCGGTGCCGCGCCTTACACGATCAACGTCACGCCGGCCCAGGCAATCAGCACGACGCCCAGCACCCGGCCGATACGATCGCCGCCGGGCAGGACCTTTTCCACGAACACGAACAGCGACAACGCGACGATCCACACGACATTCATCACGCCGCCGACGAACAGCAGCGCCATCAACAACCAGCAGCAGCCCACGCAAACCATGCCGTGCCGCGCGCCCAGCAGAAAGCTGCCTGCGACGCCGGGACGCCAGTGCGCGATCAGGAACGCCGCCGGCGCGCGGCATTGCCGCAGACACGCGCGTTTCAGCGGCGAGAATTGATAGAGTCCGGCCAGCGCCAGCACGATGGCGGAAAGGCTCGCGCTCTTCGACCACAACATCATCGCCGAGATCAGCCCGGCCGGCTGCAGCAGCGCCTGAAGCAACGCCGCACCGATCGAGAACGCGAGCCATGTCGTCAGATAGCCGGCCAGCAGCGCCACCGACGTGAACGCCGATCCCGCCGCCCCGTTGCCGTGCTGCAGCAGCACGCGCCGGTACAGCATCACGACCGGCGCCGCGCCGGGTGTCATCATCGCGATCATCATCACCCACCACATCGCGATCACGATCGGCAGAGACGGATCCATGCTGCCCATGCCGTCCGCCAGCCGATGCGGAAACAGCGCGACGGCCGTCATCTCCCGCGCCGACATGCCGGTTCCCGCGCCCGTCCACAGGTAGAACCAGCACAGGCCGACGAGCGCGGCCATGCCGATCAGCATGACGGCGCGCTCGCGCGCGAGCCAGGTGTCGAACGGCGTCATGCCGCGGCGCGATGCCGGATCAGCCCGTGGTTGTTCAGATGCAGTCGCGCGAATTGCGCATACGTTCCGTCGAGATTCAGCGCGATGTTGCCCTGCGAGCGCCCCGTGCCCGAACCGACCTCGGCAAGCTCGTATTCGAAACCGTTCGGCAGGTCGATCCGCACGCGATGCTCGGCACCCGTCACCGGATTGTGGATGGGTTCGCCGGCGACGTCGAACACGCCGTCCACGTGAATCCGGCCGCGCCGTGCATCGACATCGACGTCGAAATCGATCTTCGTGAAGATCGGATCGAACGCGTGCTCGAGCGTCGACGCATACACCGAGAACATCGTCGCGAATGGATCGGTATCCTGACCGGTCATGATCTTCAGCACGGCATCGCGTTGCGCCGGACTCGCGCGCTCGTCGACGATCGGCTGGCACTTTCCCTTGCCTTCGTGAACGGCGCCCGGCCACTGGAACACCACCGCGATCCTGACGCCGTCGAGCACCACGTCGCCGTAATGGCCGCTGTCGATCGAAATCGCCCCCATCGCTTCGCAGTTGCCGTTGGTCGGCAGCGCATTGAACTGGCAAGGGCAACCGTATGAGCAATTGCAACTGATCATTTCGGTGCCCTGAATCTCCCACGGCGTCATGGCTCCACCTCGCGCTCTGAAACGGACGAACGCTTCGAATCTAGTGCACGCCATCGGGGAAAGCAAAGCGGTAATGGCAGCGTGAAAAACGTGGGTTTCGGCCTCACGTAAGACATTTCCGAATGCGTTCGCCGCGCGGTTCCGGAAACCGTCTCGTCATCCGTTCTCACACGAATAACGACGCGACGATCGCCCACCACACCGCGCCCGCGCCGCACAGAAACACGCGCCGCGCGACGAACATTCGCGATTCGTCGTCCGGTGTTTTCATCGGCGACGTCGCGAGAAACGGCACGCTGGCGAGGCATGCGAAACCGGCTAGCGCGAGCACGATCACGACGTAGTCGCCGAACCGCCAGGGCGATGCTTCGTGCAATCCCCAGTAGCCGAGAAACAGCATGCCGATCGAGAACATCGTCGCCGCGGCCGAGCTGAGCGCAACCACCGATCCTGTTGGAAATTGCACGGGAACCTCCCCTCGCGCGGCGCGCGATGCAACGCCTGTCTCCGGAGATCGGCATAATCTTGTCCGCCGGCAGCGGAATCAGGCGTTCGTTTCGGACTCGCATGCATGAGCACACCGTCTCCACTCTTCGGCGAATGCGCGTTGTCACGGATTGACGGGTTCGGTCCGGACGAGCGGTATTTCGTGCCCGTTCAATCGGGCAGCACGACCATGACGTTGCTAGCCCGGTTTCTTCGTGCCCTGCGCAACGGAAATCCACCCGACTACCGCCGCGGCGACCCAGCAACAGGTGATCATCAGGTCCAGATCCATCAGGCCCTGGAAATTCGTACTGTTTTCGAAACTGCAGCGCTGATGGCCCCTGACCCACATGCAACCGCTGATCAACTGCTGGATATGCATGTAGATGCTGTACACGGCAACGGCCGACGCGATGACGGCGACCCGCAGGCGTATGCTCTTTTTCATTGGCGCTGAAGGCTTGGGATGATCTCCCGACCGATCTTAAGTCAATGGCAATGCGCGACGCAATCGACCCGGTATCGACCCGATTGACCGGCATGCAGGAATGCCCATCGAACTCGCGCCGGCAATGCGGACCACCATGACCACACGGAACACGATTGCACTGATCGTCGATCCCGACAGCGGCGAGCGAATTCACGACATCGCCGCGCACGCGCGGCATACGTGGGTCGTGACGAGCGACACGAACGATCCCGTGATCAGGCAGATCTGGAATACGCGCCGGGCGGAGTCGGACCGAGCCGCCGAAGGCGGCGTGACCCTGTTCCTGCGTCATGGCGACGACCGCGAAAGCTGGTGCGCCGGAATACTGGATGCGGTGGACGACCATCACGGCGACGCGATGCATCTCGACGGCCACGCGATTCTGGCGGTTTACGGCACGCCGCTTTCCGCGCGCCTGCGACACGCGTTGTACGCGTTCGGATTTTCTGGCTTCGTGTCGACGGTGGAAGGATTTCGAGCGATCAAGCGCGGCGCCGCATGAATCGCGGGCGGCTCAAAGCGCCCCCGCCCAACCGGCGATCGACCTGATGGTCTTCAGGTAGTCCGCCGCCGGTTGCCAATGAATCCGCGTGCCGTTCGCCTTCGCGTCGCTCTGTTGCCTCACGACACGTGCGGGCATGCTCGCAAGCGGCACGTCGTAGCCGGCCTCACGAATGCCCCGGGTCGCGACGATCGTCGCGCCGGCCCTCACGACCCCACTGACGCCGACGGAAACCGGGGCGCAAACCACGTCGTCATGTGACGCGCGGGCATGCCGCTTGCACGCCGGATGTTTCTCGGCTGCTGACACCACGCTGTCAGCAGGCAACGTCCAGACTCGATCGACCGACACCCGAGGAGCACCGCCCTTGGCCCATACCGAAGGACTGGCCGCACTGGCCGAACGCACCGTCAAACGCCGCGGCGTGACCCTGTTCACGCTGTGCGTCGCCGTACTCGTGGCCCAGGTCGACACGGCCGTCGTCAATCTCGCCACGCGCGCGATCGGCGCCTATTTCCATGCCGGTGTCGGCGCATTGCAATGGGTCGTCGACAGCTACAACCTCACGTACGCTGTGCTGCTGCTGACCGGTGGGCTGCTCGCCGACCTGTACGGCCGCCGTCGCGTCTTCGTGGCCGGCGCGGCCGTCTTCACCATCGCGTCGCTGCTGTGCGCGCTTGCGCCGTCGGTGTCGGTGCTGATCGCCGCCCGCGCGCTGGCCGGCGTCGGCGCGGCGTTGTTGCTGCCGGCGTCGCTGGCGATCGTGCGGGTCGTGTGGCGCGACCCGGTCGAACGCGGCCGCGCGCTCGGCATCTGGGCCGCGTGCAACGGCGTGGCGATGGCGATCGGGCCGACGCTCGGCGGCGTACTGATCCGGCACTTCGGCTGGCGCAGCATCTTTTTCGTCGTCGTGCCGCTGAGCATCGCCGCGATGCTGCTCGCGATCCCGGCCGTGCCCGAGTCGTCCGATCCGCACGGCCGGCATTTCGACGGCGCGGCGCAAGTCATGGGCGCACTCGCACTCGGCGCGCTCGCGTATGCGGCGATCGTGTTCCGCGAGACGCCGGTCGCATGCGCGATCGCCGGCTGCATCGCGGTCGCGTCGTTCGTCGCGTTCGTGGCGATCGAGCGCCGCCACGGCGAATCCGCGCTGGTGCCGCTCGACATTTTCCGGATCGGCGCGTTTCGCGGCGCGATCGCCGCGACCACCGGCATGACGTTCGGGATGTACGGCGTGCTGTTCCTGCTGCCGCTGACGTGGCAGAGCACCGGCCGCCTCGATTCGACCGGCGCCGGCCTCGCATTGCTGCCGATGGCGCTCGTGTTCGTCGCCGTATCGCCATGCTCGGGGCGGTTGTCGGAGCACATCGGCACGCAGGTGACGACGGCCGGTGGGGTCGCGGTGATCGCAAGCGGCCTCGCCGCGATCGGTGCATCGGCCGGTTCGTCGAGCCTGCTCGGTGCCGAGATCGGGCTCGCCATGACGGGGCTCGGGATGGGGATCGCGACTGGCCCGCTGATGACCGTCGCGGTCGGCGCCGTCGATGCCGCGCGCTCGGGCACCGCGAGCGCGCTCGTCAACGTCGCGCGGATGACCGGCGCGACGCTCGGGATCGCGGTGCTCGGCACGCTGTTCGCAGTCGCGCATGGCGGCACCGCAGGGTTGCGCGCGGCGATGTTCGCCGGTGCCGCGGTGCAGTTGGCGGGCGCTGCCGGATCGGCGGTCAGTGTGCGACGCGCGCAGCAATCGGCGTGACGCTGCGCGGCCGGCCGCACGAAGGCCCGCGCGCATCGCATGCGACCGTCGCAAATGACGGCCATAGCCTATACCCGCCGCCCGAATCAACGATGCTCCCGGCCCTGCTTGCGCGCCCGATGTTCGGCGCGCTTCTGCAACAGCGCCGGCATCAGTTCCTCGATGTATTGCCGCACCTGCCCGTGCGTAAAGCCGCAGGCGAACGGCGTCGCAACGCGTTCGTTCAGTCGTCGGCCGGTGCGAACGACGATGCGTTTCGCCGACGCGTGCGGACCGTGATGATGGAGTTTCCTGCGGGACGCGGCCGCCTGAGCGTGGAACACGCGCGGCGCCGGTAAAGGCGGGAGAGGCGGAAAAAGCCGCCGCGGCGCGACGGCGCCGCCGGCGATCGATGAACGGCGCACCGTGCGCCGTTCATCCGGTTCATCCGGCCATGCGGCCGAACAGGTGTCGGTCGGTGCGCGCCGATGCGCACCGGTCGTGGCCGCTCAGCGGCGCGGCTGGCCGCTTCGCGGCGGACGCGGCGAGTTCGCGTCCTTGTGCCGGAAGTTGATGCGGCCCTTGGTGAGGTCGTACATCGACAGTTCCAGCGTCACGCGATCGCCCGCGAGAATGCGGATGTGGTTCTTGCGCATGCGGCCCGACGCGTACGCGCCAACCACGACGCCGTTTTCCAGCGTGACACGGTATTTGCTGTCCGGCAGCACTTCGTCGACGATTCCGTCCAGTTCCAGCAGTTCTTCTTTTGCCAAACCAATTCCTCCAGACAAGGTGATTGACCGCGGCCGCGGCGACTGCCCGGCGCCGGCTCCCCCAAACGGGACGGCGGCCGGCAGGCGGCCGGGATCGGTTCGTTCAGACGGGCCACTGGCCTGTCTTGCGATCGGAGCCCGGCGCGTTGCGGCGTTCGGGCGGTCGGTGGCGGCGGCGCAATGAGCGCCGCGCAAGTCGGGACCGCGCCGGCTACGGGGCATGGCGGCGGCCTGCTCGGGTTGATGCGTTGAAGCGGTGATGCGCAGGCGAAGCGCCAGGCGCTTCGCGAGGGCGTTGCGTCGCACGCGGGTCACGCATGCGATGAGGGAGGCGTCACGACCGATGCATCGTGAATGTCGCGATGCATCGGTCGTGCGCATCGGAACGCACAGGCCGCCGTCATGCGGCGCCCCGCGCGATACTCCATCCGGCAGCGGCCGCCGCTCGGCGACCGCTGCCGATGCGGCTTACTGCGGCGTGATGTTCGACGCTTGCAGACCCTTCGGGCCGCGCTTCACTTCGAAGCTGACCTTCTGGCCTTCGGCCAGGGTCTTGAAGCCCGTGCCGCGAATCTCCGAGAAATGGGCGAACAGATCGTCGCCGCCGTTGTCCGGGGAAATGAAACCAAAGCCCTTGGTTTCGTTGAACCACTTGACGGTACCGGTATCCACAAATACTTCCTTAATACAAATAATTGAACATGCGCCCGCGACGGGCACAGAAAGAATCAAAGAGGGAGAGACCAACGACTGCCGCACGGTGTGCGGCCAATGATGAGCAATCGGACTTCTTGACGACTTCGGTCTCGGACACTACGCGGTAACGACCGCCTCGTCAAGTTATTTTGATGCAGCGCACAAGCGCGGACCTTCAGGCGCCGTCAAGGAGGCCGATCGGTCGAGCGCGTTACATCGTCTGTCGGGACGGGAGCATGGACGGTAAAAGGCGGAGTTGCGCCGCGAAAGCGCGCCGGCAGACGATTCGGTGCCCGGAGCGCGAAATGTGGCGGCCGTGTCGAGCCGGCCACGGGAGCCAGACGTCGTGCGTAGCCTGGCCGCCCGACTTCACACGACGTCGGGCGGCCGCTGCGACACTAGTCGAACGGATTCAGCAACCGGACGCCGGTGCGGGCGAAATCGTCGACGTTGCGCGTGACGACCGTCAGATCGTTGATCAGCGCGGTGGCTGCGATCAGCTTGTCGAGTTCGTGCGTCGGATCGGGCACACGCAAATGCCCCCACATCTGGCTGATCTCGATATCGACCGGCAGGATGTTCGGCGCATAGCCGGACAGGATCATCGTCATCCAGGCCTCGAGCGCCGACGCCTGGCTGTGATCGCCGCGATGACGGATCAGATCGACACCGCGCCGCAACTCGGCCACCGTCACGACCGACAGGTAAAGCGGGCTCGCGTCCGCTTCGGCCTGCCTGAAGAACGCCCGCACGCCGCGGTTGGTTCGCTTGCCCTTCCTGATTTCGCTGATGACGTTCGTATCAATCAAAAACACGCCGGACCTCGCCTGAATCCTGAATACGTTGGAAATCCGCGTCTTCGCCAACCTCCGGCATGCTCATCAGCACTTGCACGAAAGTCCGCCGCTTCGGCCGGCCGAGCGCGTCGGCCAGAATGGCCCGGTGTTCGGCCTCGGCGCTCCTGCCATTGGCCGCTGCCTGCTCGCGCAGGCTTTGAACGATAGTGTCATCCACGTTACGCACCAGAAGATTTGCCATGAGTACCTCCATCCAGATTTGCTATCAATGATAGCACCATGAAGGTAAATTGCAAGCATTGCTATCACCTTCATGGCCGGACGGACCACTGAGTCGACGCGGACCTGCGGCAATCGACGACAAGAATTTCGTCCATCTTCCGCCACCGGTCCGACGCATCGAACTGCTGTCGCTCAAGGTAAGCCGGAGCGGGACGGCGTGGAAGCCGGCCGGATGGCCAGTCGAGCGCCGTCGATCACGACACATGTCCGGCCAGCCAGGAACGGGATTTGCGCCGCGAGCACCGCCGGCGACAAGCGTCACGAATCCGGCCGTCGCCTCGATTCGCGCTGAAACATCGTGTTGCACAACCGGCCGCGGCCGTCGCCATCGTTTGATACCATCGGATCACAAGACCGGCGATCGAACGCCGTGCGAAGCGCGCAGAAGACCTTGCATCGACGCGGACCCTCCGTGCCTGAAATCCCGATCCAAGACACGAGACGCTCTTCAGTGGACTTCGTTACGCCCTCTCTCGAAACCCTGTTCTCCCCGACACCCGACAAACTCTACTTCCCGGCATGCGTGGCGGCCGTGGCGATCATCGCGTGGCTGGTTGCCCGGCACGTGCCGTTCTACCGAGCGGCCGTCGACAAGTCGCTGTCGATGCGCTATCGCAATCTCGACGGGTTCCGCGGCCTCCTGGCCACCTCCGTGGTGTTCCATCATTTCGCGTGCAACCAGGCATTGCTGTCGACCGGCGTCTGGGGCGCCGGCACCGACTTCCTGCGCAATCTCGGGACGATTCCCGTCGCGATGTTCTTCATGGTCACCGGCCTGCTGTTCTGGGAACGCGCATGCAGAGGCACGTTCGACGTGCGGACCTTTTTCGTCGGACGCGTACGACGCCTCGCGCCGCTCTATCTGTTTTACGCGGCCGTCATCGTCGTCTGCACGCTTTACTGGTTTCCCCGCCATGCCGTCGACGCACCGACGCAGTTGCTGACCGACTTGCTCAAGACCGTTTCGCTCGGCTGGTTCGGCGCGTTCCCGATCAACGGGGCGCAGCGCACGCCGTATCTGAGCGGCGTCTGGTGGACCCTCGCCTACGAATGGCGGTTCTACGTCGCCGTTCCGTTTCTCGCGTGGTTCGTCGCCACGCGTGCGTGGCGCAAGCTGCTTGCGCTCGCGATCGTCACGGCCTGCGCGGCGCTGTTCGGGCCGCCCGGCGGCATGGCGCTGCTGTTCGCGTTCGGCGCGGTGGCCTACGAGGTGTCGCGGCACCCCGCGGTCCGTGCGCGGCTCGCCACGAAACCGGCGGCGACGGTCGCGCTGCTGATTCTCGCGATGTCTCCGTCTCCCGCCGAACGGTATTCGATCGCGGGCGCACTGCCGCTGCTACCGGCGTTTCTCTGCATCGCCAGCGGGAACACGTTCTACGGCGTGCTCAAGACCCGGCCGCTCGCGCTGCTCGGCACCGCCAGTTTCAGCATCTACATGATCCACATGGTGATCGTGTACATGATCGTTCACGCGTTCAACCATTTCGTCTTCCCGATCAATTCGGTCGACGATTCGGGCATCTGGGCGCTCGCGCTGGCGTGCGCGCTGGTTGCCGTCTTCTGTGCGCTGCTGACTTACCGCTACGTCGAGCATCCGTTCATCGCCAAGCGCCACGACGCCCGCCCGGCACGCCGCGCGGCGGAGCCCGCTCGCGAGCGTCAAACGGTCACGCCGTGACCCGTGCGCGCTCAGAAACGGTACGAGATGCCGATCTGCAGGACCGGATACCACCGATAGCGCGACATGGTCTGCCGCAGCGAGTCGAGCCCGCTCGCGATCAGCACCTGGCTCTTCGCCGGTCCGGCCGCCGCGGCCAGTGCCGGCGACAGCGTGTACGAACATTTCGGTATCCCGTACGCGACGCCGATATCGGCAACGAACCCGAGCCCTTTCGACGCCGGCCGATGCCCGTAGCCGATTCCGACATACGGCATCACGGTCGGATAACGCGCTTGCGCGACCGCATACATGCCCGGAAGCGCCGGATAACGCTTGCCGCCGAATACGTAGGTTCCGTTGGTCGGTACGGACACGCCGTGAAGCTCGTCGTCGTTGAAGCGCAACCCGAGCGTCGCGCGAAAGCCGCTGCCTCGCCACGGAAAGACATCGGCATACAGGCCGCCCTGGCGCAGCTTCAGGTCGTCCTGATAGCGATTGCCGGCCACCGTGAAGTCATGTGTCAGATCGATCGCGTTGAAATCCGCGTGCGCGCCCAGCATCGAATTGAAGCTCACGGCCGCCCCGATGCCGACGCCCTGCGTGCCGCCCTGCAGGTAGATTTCCTGCGCATGCGCGCTCGCGACGAACATCGCCGCGACCGCTGCCCATTGATTCACCGTCGTTTTCACGGGCACCTCCCCCGACATGTGCCGGGCGCGACGCGACGCACACGCGGCCTTCGTCGCGATGCGCGATGCGAACCCCGGCACGACACCTTGCAAGCACGCTTGCTGTTCGACGGATCGGAGCGCGGTGCGCGGTGCGCGTGGCCGATACGACACGCGCTGCGCATGCGCCGTAGCACACGGCGCGCGCGACCCGATCCGGTTCCCCGTTTGTTTCGATGTCGTTACATGCCGCCGATGCGCGGATCGTTCTGGCGAAATTCGTCGGCGCGGGCGGCATCGGGTGAACCGCAAAGGGCGTGCCATGCGGCGCTGACCGAAGCGGAAAAAGCGCCATCAGTCGGCACAGGTGGTGGCGCGAGTCGCAATCGAGCGGAAATGTTTCATGAACGTATCCGTATTCGGCGAGCGACACCCAAACACGCGATGTACCGTGTTGCGTGTCGACCGCGCATTGATGGCGCAATGCCCGCGGAGCGAAGCCGGACGGCCGTCAGCGCACGCGCGTTGCCGTTGCGATCGGTCGCATACGGAGCGGCGCATTGAAAATGCGTTGCAAAAATGCAGCTTCGTGCCGGGCCCGGGCGTCGCCGATGCACGATCCGGCGCGACGAAGCAGGATGAATACCGATGCATGCGCATGCATCTTGTCCGGCCACGCGCGACATGCTGCGCGAGCCCGGTCGGCTCAGGTCGTGCGACGTCGTCGAACGGATGCAGAAGCGGAAAGCCGGATCATGTCTCGATGCGGTTGGCGAGACCGCTTCCCGACGACCGGCGGAATCGGTACCATCGAGCGGGCGCCGCACGACCCTGCACCGGCACCGACCTTCGTACCACCGATTTCGCCATGTCCCGGGAACCCACACATTCCGCGTTGCTCTGGATCGTCGCCGCTGCCTTCTTCATGCAGTCGCTCGATACGACGATCGTCAACACCGCGTTGCCCTCGATCGCACAAAGCCTGCATGCGTCGCCGCTCGCGATGCAGCCCGTCGTGGTCGTCTACACGCTCACGATGGCGATGCTCACGCCGGCCTCCGGCTGGCTCGCCGACCGGTTCGGCACGCGCCGCGTGTTCTCGGTCGCGATCCTCGTGTTCGTGCTCGCGTCGATCGGCTGCGCGGCATCGCACACGCTCGGCCAGCTCGTCGTCGCGCGCGCCGTGCAGGGCATCGGCGGCTCGATGCTGCTGCCGATCGGGCGGCTCGCCGTACTGCGCCGCGTGCCGGGCGAACAGTACGTCGCGGCGATCGCGTTCGTGTCGATCGCCGGCCAGCTCGGCCCGATCGTCGGGCCGACGCTCGGCGGCTGGCTCACGCAGGCGATTTCGTGGCACTGGGTGTTCATCGTCAACGTGCCGGTCGGCGTGATCGGCTTCATCGCGGTTCAGCGCTATCTGCCGCACGACCAGGCGACGCAGCCGCCGCCGTTCGACTTCGTCGGCTGTGCGCTGCTGTCGGCCGCGATGATCGCGCTGTCGCTCGCGATCGACCCGCCGATGTCCACGCACCGCGCCGCGTGGTCTGCCGCGCTCGCCGGGCTCGGCCTGGCGAGCGCGCTGGCGTACCTGCCCCACGCGCGGCGACGCACGCAGCCGCTGTTCCGGCTCGGGTTGTTCCGCGAGCCGAACTTCGGGTCGGGGCTGCTCGGCAACCTGCTGTGCCGGATCGGCACGAGTTCGGTACCGTTCATGCTGCCGCTGCTGATGCAGGTGCAGCTCGGCTATACGCCGCTGCGATCGGGGCTGATGATGCTGCCGGCCGCAATCGCGGGCGTCATCGCGAAGCGGTGGATCGCGCCGCTCGTGAAGCGCTTCGGCTATGCGGCGTTTCTGGTCGTGAATACGGGGATCGTCGGCTGCGCGATCGCGGGGTTCGCGCTGGTGTCGGCGCGGCCCGCGCCGGTGCTGGAAGGCGTGCTGCTGATCGTGTTCGGCGCGGCGAATTCGATGCAGTTCGCGGCGATGAACGGCGTAACGCTCAAGGGGCTGTCGCACGCCGACGCGGGCAGCGGCAACAGCCTGTTCACGATGATGCAAATGCTCGCGATGGGGCTGGGCGTGTCGATCGGCGGCGGGCTCGTCAATCTGTTCGCCGCCTATCGGGGCTCGACGGCGCACGGGTTCATGCTGTCGTTCGCGTGCATGGGCGCGGTGACCCTGCTGTCGTCCGTCGTGTTCCGGCGGATCGATACGGCCGCGCCGGCCGGTGCGGCGGCGCGCCCTTCCGCGTGATCGCGGCCGTCAGTTCACCTGGCGGCGCTCGACGACGCGCTTGAGCACCCAGCGGATCGACGAGCCGTCGGCCGGTGGCCGCGCGACGCGGTATTCGTCGACTTCGAGCGTGTACAGGTAGCCGGGCTGGTACGCAAACCCTTCGATCCCCGCGTACCACAGGCTCCACGGCTCGCTCGGGCTGCTGCGCACCTGCAGGCACTCCATCGGCGCGACGCCCGTGCAACGCGCGGACTGCGGCGCGACGTAGACGGTCTTGGCCACGGGCTCGCCGTCGGCCGGGCGGGCGGCGTTCGACGCGGTGGCCGCCGCATCGGTCTGGCATCCGGCGAGGAGCGTGCTGCCGGCCAGGATGGCCGCGCCAAGCAGCGTTCGGATCTTGCGAATCATCTGATATGCCTCCGGGAGCGTTGAAGGGCCAATTAGACGAGCCGCCCGGCGAGAAGGTTCACGAACACCTTACGAAACGCGTTCGAGCACGCTCATTCATCGGATGTCGCGCGCGAGCCGATACGTTGCGCTGTTCCGGCGCCGCCGCGCGCATCATCGCCGGCCACGCGATCGCCGTCGACAGCGGCTTCACCGTGCGGCGATCGTGTACCATCGACGCTTTCCGATACGCCTTGGCGCGCCGCGTTCGTCCACCAGGCCAAGCCCGCGCGGTTCGCACGGCGCGTTCCCTTCGCATGACCTCATCCGTTCCGTCCGACACCGCGCTGCGCCCGCTGCCGATCGATACGCTGGCCGTGCCGGCCGCGCTCGACGGACGCACGGGCACCAACCGCTCGGGCAGCGCGCATCCGCAGATCGCCGCGACCAACGACCTCGACGCCGTGCGCGCGTGGCTCGCCCGCTTCGTCGATACGCCGACCACGTTCCAGAACTACCGCAAGGAAGCCGAACGCCTGCTGCTGTGGGCCGTGATCGCGTGCGGCAAGCCGCTGTCGTCGCTCACGCACGAGGATCTCGCGGTCTACCGGCAGTTCCTGCTCGCGCCCGCGCCGGCCGATCTGTGGTGCGCGAACGGCGGCCGCAAGCATCCGCGCGACGATCCGCGCTGGCGGCCGTTTTACGGGCCGCTGTCGGCAGCCAGCCAGCGGCAGGCGCTAGTGATCCTGAACGTGATGTTCTCGTGGCTCGTGCAGGCCGGCTATCTGGCCGGCAATCCGCTCGCGTTGTCGCGACAGCGGCAGCGCCGGCCCTCGCCGCGCGTCACGCGCCATCTCGGGCAGCCGCTGTGGCAATCGGTGAAGGACGCGATCGCCGCGATGCCGCGCGACGATGCCCGCGCATGCTTCCATGCGGATCGCGCACGCTGGCTGTTCACGCTGCTGTATCTCGGCGGGCTGCGCATCACCGAAGCGGCCGATACGACGATGGGGCAATTCTTCTGCCGGCGCGATGCGACCGGGCACGAGCGCTGGTGGCTCGACGTGACGGGCAAAGGTGGCCGGCAGCGGCTCGTGCCGGCCACCGACGAGATGATGGCCGAGCTGGCGCGCTACCGACGCGCGCACGGCCTGCCCGCGCTGCCGCTCGACGACGAACCGACGCCGCTCGTGCTGCCGCTCGGCCAGACGCGCAAGCCGCTCACGCGCGCGGCGCTGCACCGGATCGTGAAGCAGGTGTTCCGGCTCGCGGCCGACCGGCTGCGTGCTCGAGGGGATGCCGGCGAACAACCGGCGCGCGTGCTGGAACAGGCGTCCGCGCACTGGCTGCGTCACAGCGCGGGCTCGCACATGGCCGACGGCCGCGTCGACCTGCGGCTCGTGCGCGACAACCTCGGCCATGTGTCGCTCACGACGACGAGCCAGTATCTTCACGCGGACGACGACTGGCGCCATCGCGAGACGGAAGAGAAGCACCGGATCGGGTGGGACTAGACTGCGTTCCGCCGTTCGACGGACGAGGTCGATCCCGCCGGATCCACCGTTGCTGCGGCACTTCGCACGGTCGCGCGTCTCCGGCACGTTGATCTCGCCGCACGGCACGTCGACACGCTTGCCGTGTCAGTACACCGCCACCCAGTGCCCGGGCACCCACGCCCAGTGATTGCCGGCCCACCGGTAATGCCCCTTGGCCCAGCGATAGCCGGGCGCGGGCGGCGGCGGCGCCACCTCGACGACAGGCGCCGGCTGCGGCGGCCGCACGGGTTCGACCACGCACGCGGACATCAGCACGGCACTCGCGCTCGCCAGCACGGCGAGCGAAACGGATCGGATCTTCATTGTCGATGCTCCCTGTTGTGTAATCGATCGGCGGGGCCAATCGCCGATACGTGCCGCGTCACGTGGCCCTGCGAATCAGGCCGCTCATCGGCCGCGTCGCGCCGCTTTCCGCGAACAGCGCTGCCGCGGTGCGGCGGGGATCGAGCCGCAGGCTTTCGGCAGCCGCGCCCGCGATCAGCGCGTCGAGCGACGCAGTCGGCTTCAGGTCGCGCCCCTCGTACAGATCGCCGGGCCGCAGCCCCGGCCAGTCGGCGATCACACGGCCGCCTGCCACCGCACCGCCCGCGAGCATCGCGACCGACGCCTGCCCGTGATCGGTGCCGCCCGTGCCGTTCGCCGCGGCCGTCCGGCCGAACTCGGTCGCGACCAGCACCGTGGTCTGCCGCCACGCAGGGCCGAGGCCGTCGCGCAACGCGGCGAGCATCGTGTCGAGCGCCTTCAACTGATTCGCGAGCCGCGCGTTCTGCGCGCTGTGCGTATCCCAGCCGCCCGTCTCGATCATCGCGATCCGCGGGCCGTCGTCGCGCGCGAGAAACGTCGCGGCGAGCTTGCCGACGCCGGCCGGGTCCTGCCGTGCATGCGCATCGCCGGCGAGACCGCGCGCCTCCATCGCCGCTTGCCACAACGGGCCGAGCTGCGCGTCGGCTTCGTAGAGCGCCGACACGCGCGTGAGCAGATCGTCCGGCGCGGCCGGTAAGCCGGACGGCGCATACGACGCGGCCTGCACCGTGCCGCGCAGCGCGAGCGGCACGGTCGGCGCGAATGCGATCGCGCTGTCGCGCGTCGCCGGCAGCAGCGCGGCGAGCCGGTTCAGCCAGCCGTCCTTCACCTGGTACGGCGCACGGCCGCCCGTTTCGAGCACGTTCTGGCCGTCGAAATGCGAGCGGTCGCGATACGGCGATGCAATCGCATGGACGAACAGCGCCTGACCGTCGCGATACAACTGCGCGGTCTGCGCGAGCGACGGATGCAGCGCGAACGTACCGTCGAGCTTCGTCGCGGCCGCCGTGTCGATCGCGAGCGGGCCGCGCAGCGACGCATACGCGGGCTCCGCGTACGGGACGACGATGTTCAGGCCGTCGGCCGCGCCGCGCTGGATCACGAACACGAAGCGCCGGTCGGTGTCGACATTCGCGAACACGATCCGCGGCGCAACGAGGATCGCGCCCGTGCCGGCGGCGGCAACGCTGAGAAATTGTCGGCGGGACAGTGCCATGGTCATCTCCGTTGGAAATCGGGCGACACGAGCAGCAGCGCAAGCGACGTCGTCGCGCTTTCGGCGCGCGCGAGCGCGGTCGCGGTCGGCGCGCTCATCGAACCGGCGAGCAGCGTGTTGCCGAGCGTGCGCGGGTCGAGCCGGTCGCCCGTGCGCGCGGCCAGGCGCTGCGCGATCTCGACGCGGCGCACGAGCGCGTCGGGCGCGGCCCAGCTCGCGGCGACGTCGTCGTAGCCGGCCGGCGAGCCCGGCCGCCACACCGGCTGGCCGAGTTGAGCCAGCAGCGGCGCGGCCTTCAGATCGCCGGTGTCGCGCCAGCCGAGCCCGCGCAGCGACGATACGGCCCACTCCCACGGCGTCTTGAACTTGCGGTCGACCGGCGACCACGCGTCGGGCGCGTCGACGAGCGCGCGATAGACGGCCGGCAGGTCGCCACCGCTCGCATCGAACGCACGCGCGAGCCGTTCGGTCAGCGCGGGCGGCGGCGTATCAGCGACGAAATGACGGGCGAGCTTGAATGCGATGTGCCGGCCGGTCGCCTCCGATCGCGCGAGATCGTGCAGGATCGCGCGCGCCTGCGCTTCGCCCGGCTGATCGTAGGTGCGGCCCATCACCGTGCGCGTGCCCGGTTCGTGCAGATTCGGGCGGAACACGAATGCGCCGGGTGCCGCATCGCCCGGTTGCGGCCCGCGGCCGCCGGCGATGCTCCAGCCGGTCAATGCGCGGGCGAATTCCGTCACGTCGGCCTGCGTGTAACCGGTGCGCACGCCGAGCGTATGCAGCTCCATGATTTCGCGTGCGAGGTTCTCGTTGAGCCCTCGCTTCGCGGAAGGATTGCGTGCTTGCGCACGCAGCGCGGCCGGGCTGTCGGGGCCGACCGAGCGCGCCTGATCGAGGAACGTCTGCATCGCCGGATGCTGCTCGACGGCGACGAGCATGTCCTCGAAACGGCCGAGCACGTACGGGCGGATCGCGTCGCGTTCGAATGCGCCCGCGTATGCGGCCACCTGCCCCTTGTCGACCGATACCGCGAAATGGTTCGCCCAGAAATGCACGAGACGCTCGACGAACGGCGCGGGCGTGCTCAGCGCGCTGTTCATGCGCGCGGCGACTGCGCTGCGATACGCGTCGTAGCCGTCGCGGCGGATCGACTGCGCGGTTGCGCGCTTGGCGGCCGCGTCGTCGCTCGTCATCGCGTTGCGGGTGTTCGCGAAGCGCGTCGCGAGCGTGACCGCGTCCGGCTCGCCCGCCCATGCGGCCGGCCGTGCGTCGTATCGGTCGAACTGGGCAAGCAAGGCGGCCTTCGGGTCGGTGGGCGGTGCTTCGTCGGCTCGCGCGCCGAGGCCGAAACGGTTCAGCGCGATCGCGGCCGGCGTGGAGTCGTTCGGGTGGTCCATGACGGGCTCTCTTGCGGTGCGTACTCACGTTCAACGTAAGGGCACCGGGAAATCCGTCGCGGGAGGGGAAATATTTTTTGCGATCGGGGAAACGGCAGGCGGAAGTTTCGCAGCACGGCGGCATGCATCGTCAACGGACGACGACCGCGCGACTCGCCGGAACCGGCATACGCATGACGCGCGAGCAACACGCAGATCGAATCGCGGGCCGCCCGCGCACGGTTTCCTTTTACTCGCTCGCCGATGCGTCGGGCTTCTTCTGCAGCTTCGGCGGCAAACGCCAGTTGCCGCTGCGCTGCAACCCGTCGACGAACTTCGCGCGCTCGTCGGGCGTCAGCGTCGCCGCGAAATCGACGACGCTGCGCTCGACCTGCGCCCGCAGCGCGGTGTCGGCCGCGCGCGTACGGTCGAGCGCGGCGTCGATCGCCGCGCGATCGAGTTGCGGCGCGGCAAGCAGGTCCAGCACGGTGATCCGACCGTCGCGCCCTTCCCGCGCGAAATCGCGGCCGCTCTTGCGCGCCGCCTTCAGCACGGCGGCGAACTCGCGCTGGCGCGCATCGGGCAATTCATCCGCCGCGAAACGCAACGCGGTACGCGATGCGGGCGTGCCGGGCACATGCTGGTCGCGGTAGGTCGAGAACCATTGATATGCGCCGCCGCCGATCGCGCCGAGCATGAACACGTTCAGCACGACCGAGCCGACGAGGGTGAATTTCCAGCCGCGCTCGGTCATTCGTCGCCCCCGTCCACGCTCGGACCGCCGAACGTCGTCGTCAGATAGCCCGACTCGTGCTGTACCGACGGCGCGCTGCCGAGCATCAGCATCGACACGGCCACCGCCCCCGCGAGCGCGCCGGCCAGGCCGACGCCGGCGAACGCCGCGCCCGACCACCATACGGCGCCGCGCCGGCGTGCGCGCTGCGGCGCGGGCGCCGTTGCGACGATGCGCTCGACGAGCGCCGGCGCGGGCGGCGCGACCGTGTCGCATGCGAGCCATGCGTCGAGGTCGGCCGCCTCGTCGAGCGCCAGCAGCGCTTCGCGCGGGTTCGCATGCGCCCATGCCTCGGCGGCAGCGCGCTCGCCGGCCGGCCAGCGCCGCGCGTCCGAGCCGTACGCGGCGACGATGGTACGAAATCGTTCGGGTGTCATCGCTTGTCCTCGCTAGGTGGGTCGCCGGCCAGTTGCGCGCGCAGGTTGCGCCGCGCACGGGCAAGCAGGCTTTCCAGCGCATCGACGGTGATGCCCATCAGGTTGGCCGCTTCCACATTCGACATTTCCTGATAGTACTGGAGCACCAGCGCTTCCCGCTGCCTCGGCGGCAACGCGGCCAGCGCCCGCCGCACGCGCGCGTCGCGCGAACGCAGCTCCGCATGCGCGGCCGGCTCCGGTTGCGTGTCGGGCACGTCGGGCAGCGTGTCGACGGGCTCCTCGCGGCGGCCTCGCAACCGGTCGTAGCACAGGTTCAGCACGACGCGATGCAGCCACGTGTCGAAGCGGGCTTCGCCTTCCCGCCAGCGCGGCGCCTGCTTCCAGATTCGCAGGAACGTCTCCTGCGCGACATCCTCGGCTTCGTTCCGGTCGCCAAGCATGCGCGTCGCCAGGGCGAGCAGCCGCGGCAGCTTGCGCGCGACGAGCACGCGTACCGCCGACGCATCGCGCGCGCCGACGCGCGCGACGAGTTCCGCGTCCGGATCGCGGTCGCCGCGATCGTTCAACGTCGCCTGCTCCGTCGCGCGGCGCGCGGGCGCCGCACTGTCACGGCAGCGATCCCCGCCGCCCGGCTGAAGCTCATCGTCGTGCTCTCCTTGCATGCGTCGGGCCATCGCCGGACGGCGCCATGCCGACGCTTCGTCGACGCCGCGCGCGTCGCGCCCGGCATCGCACACGGCGTCGGCCGTGCCGGTCTCATCGACATCCGGTTCGCGCCGCATGTCGATCCTGTCGGCCGGCCGCGCGACCGTCGGCCGGCGCGCTCAATATACGACGACCGGCGCGGGCCGGTAATACACCGGACGGGCCGGCACCACGACGCAGCCGGCCAGCACGATGGCTGCGACCGCCATTATCACGATGGTTCGAAAAGGCATCGCCACGACTCATGAGGTTGCGTGAAAAATCCGCTGCGCCGGCACCGCGTGCCGCGCGCCGGCGTGCACGTCAGGCCCAGTGGCCCGGCACCCAGCGCCAGGCCGGGCCGCGCGCGGCCCAGTGTCCGGGCACCCAGCGGTAACCGACGCGCACGACCTGCCAGTGGCCCGGAATCCATACGTAGCGGCCCTGCCGCCAATGCCAGTGCCCCTGATCCCAGACGTAACCCGCACGGGGGGCCGGCATCACTTCGACGCGCGGCGGCGGCGGCGCGTAAGGCGCGACGATGACGGCCTGCGCGAATGCGGCCGACGTCGCGAGCGCAGCCAGGCAACCGGCGGCCAATCGCAATGGAACAGAAAGTTTCATGAAAGACTCCGAAATAACGGGCATCGACCGGAAGCGGTCGTTCATGCGTTAAACGGAGCAAGCGGGAGAAATCCGTCGCGGTATCGGCAAATTAATTTCGGGGGAATCGAACGTGCGCGGGAGCGGATCGCAGGCCGCGACGCGCGCCCCTGCACATCGGCCGCCGCAGGCGCAGGGTTGCGGCACTGTCACAACGCGGCAAAACTGCCCTTCGACAATGCATGCGACCGGGATCCCGCTCGTTTCCGGCCCACGCCCCGGCCGTGTTCGCGCATGGCCGCGCGGTTCCACGTCTCGCGTCCCTTCAACGAAAACACCGACCATGTCGAACCAGGACACTCTCCCTGACCAGCCGAACGAGCCGGCCGCCTCCGTGTCGCGTCGCGGCTTCCTGAAACTTGCCGGCGTCTCCGGCCTCGCCACCGCCGCCGGCGGGCTCGCGGCAGCCCGTGCCGCCGCGTCGAATCCGGACGGCACGCCCGAGCAGGTTCACCTGACGTGGGGCAACGACCCGACGTCCGAAGTCGTGATCTCGTGGGCGTCGCTCGCCGCGGCCGTCAATCCGCGCGCGCGCATCGTCGCCGACGGCGAGCCGGCGCGCACCGTGCACGGCGTCCAGCGCCTGTACACCGACGGCCTGAACGGCGAGACCGTGTTCGCGTACCACGCGCGCGTGCACGGGCTGAAGCCGGATACGCGCTACCGCTACGAGATCACCGCCGACAACGACAGCAATGCCGCGCAGCCGTTTTCCGCGAATTTCTCGACCGCGCCGCGCGGCCGGGCGCCGTTTCGTTTCACGAGCTACGGCGATCTCGCGACGCCGAACGGCGCGTGGGTGCTGTCGTCGCCGCAGAGCCGCTTCGCGGTGCAGGCCGTCGAGCAGTTCCAGCCGCTGTTCCACCTGCTGAACGGCGACCTCTGCTACGCGAACCTGAACCCGGCGCACCAGCCGGACGTGTGGCGCGATTTCGGCAACAACAACCAGACGTCGGCCGCGAATCGTCCGTGGATGCCATGCCCCGGCAATCACGAGATCGAATTCAACAACGGTCCGCAGGGGCTCGACTCGTACCTTGCACGCTATACGCTGCCGGAGAACGGCACGCATTTTCCGGGCCGCTGGTACAGCTTCCGCGTGAGCTCCGTGCTGTTCGTGTCGCTCGACGCCGACGACGTCGTGTACCAGGATGCCGCCGCGTTCGTCGGCGGCCCTGCGCCGCTCGTGCCGGCCGCGAGCACCGGCCGCCCGCCGATCGAGCCCGGCACGTCGTTCTACGTGCGCGGCTACAGCAACGGCGAGCAGACGCGCTGGCTCGAGCGCACGCTGCGTCATGCCGCGCATGACGACGACATCGACTGGATCGTCGTGCAGATGCATCAGGACGCGCTCAGTTCGTCGAAGACGGGCAACGGGTCCGACAAGGGCATTCGCGAAGCATGGTTGCCGCTGTTCGACCGTTACGGCGTCGATCTCGTGCTGTGCGGCCACGATCACGACTACGAACGCAGCTACCCGGTGCGCGGCTGCAATCACCGCGCGGGCGTCGATGCGAAAACCGGCGAAGTGGTCGAGACGCTGCAGCCGCGGCCGGTCGGCTCGAACGATCCGAACCGTACGACGTTCGACACGAGTCACGGCACGATCCACCTGATCCTCGGCGGCGGCGGCACCAGCGCGCCGCTCGACGTGTACGGCGAAAACCCGTCGACCGGCTTCGCGCAGGCGAAGGTGTTCACGAAGCCGAACCGGCCGGTGCCGGGCACCGCGCCGAACACGTTCGTACGCCAGCCGGCCGATGCGCTCGAGGACGCGATCTGGTCCGCGCGCCGCGATACGGGCACCGGCTACGGAATCGCGGTGTTCGACCACGATCCGGGCAAACCGGGCGGCCACACGACGATCACGATGCGCTACTACCATGCGCCGGGCGCCGATCAGCGCCCGACCGCGCAGTACGAACTGTTCGAGACGATCGAGCTGAGCAAGAAGCGGCGCGAGCGGTGATCGACGCATCGGGTGCTCGCCGCGGCGGGCGCCCGATGCGTTACCGTCGGCGGACGGCAGGTGCGGCGCAAGTTGCACTGCCGCCGCGCACACCGGTCCATGCGGATGCGTTTCGAATACCGCATTCACACGCGTCCGCCTCCTCCTTCGGCCGGCGTATTCCATGCCATCGCAACGATGCTGCGGCAAGCACATCGCGACATCGGCGTCGGTCCATACGAACGACGGCTCGAAATTCGCGATGCGACCGGCGGCCGACCGCCGATCGATCTGTCGACCGAGGAACCCGGCTTCCTCCTTGTCACCACGCTCGGTCCGACGGGAATGCGATGCTCGACGCGATCGGACCCGCGCGATCGGGAATCGGCGCCGCGTGGCGTATCGACTACGTGCGATCGGCTCGCGCGACCCAATCGATCGTACGCGCCGATCCACCTGCGTCGCTGCAACCGCCGCCCCACCGTAAAATGCGCGTTTCCCGCGAAATCTTCCCGTTGTCTCGCCGTTCGTGATGGCGGCACGCGCAGGCGGACTCACATCATCCGAAATCGAATTGGCATGTTGAAACAGGCAGCACGCATGAAACGCAAGAACAAGGCAACGCTCATCGGGCTCGGCGCGGTGCTGTTATGGGCCTCGGTGGTCGCGCTCGTTCGCGGGGTCAGCGAAAGCCTCGGCGCAACCGGCGGCGCGGCGATGATCTATACGGTGGCATCCGTGCTTCTGGTGTTCTCGATCGGCTTCCCCGACCTGAGCCGATTTCCGAAAAACTATCTGCTGTGGGGCGGGCTGCTGTTCGTGTCGTACGAGCTGTGCCTGGCGTTGTCGATCGGCTACGCGAGCAACGGTCGGCAAGCGATCGAGGTCGCGATGGTCAACTATCTGTGGCCGAGCCTCACGCTCGTCGCCGCCATCGTGTTCAACAAGCAGCGCGCGAACCTGCTGGTCGTGCCCGGCGTCCTGCTGTCGATGCTCGGCATCTGCCGGGTGCTCGGCGGCGACCAGGGGCTCGATCCGGCCGGCATGCTGCGCAACGTCGCGGACAATCCGCTCAGCTACGGCCTGGCGTTCGTCGGCGCGCTGATCTGGGCCGGCTATTGCACGGTGACCGCGCGCATCGCCGACGGCAAGAACGGCGTCACGCCGTTCTTCATGCTGGTCGCCGCGACGCTGTGGATCAAATTCGCGATCGAAGGCGGCGGCAGCATGGCGTTCGGTTTTCACGCGATCGTGTACCTCGTGCTCGCGGCGTCGGCGCTCGGCTTCGGCTATGCGGCCTGGAACACGGGCATCATGCACGGCAACGTGACGATCATCGTCGGCGCATCGTACTTCACGCCGGTGCTCGCCGCCGCCTTCGCCGCCGCGCTGCTGGATGCGCCGCTGTCGGCCGAATTCTGGCAAGGCGCGGCGATGGTGTGCGGCGGCTCGATCCTGTGCTGGCTCGCGACGCGCAGGCGGCGCGACGAGGCCGAGCCCGTGCGGATCGCCAAGGAGGCCGAAGGCAATTGCCACGGGTGACGATGGCGGGTGCCGTCGACTGAAGGCCGGATCGCGGCCGACCATGCGCCGACGCGTCGACCGCCGCGCCCTAACGCTGCGATTCCAGCGCAATCCGCACGGCCAGCCCCGCCAGCACCGTCCCCATCAACCAGCGCTGAACCGCGGCCCAGAGCGGCCGCCCTGCAAGAAAACCCGCGATCGACCCGGCCGCGCAGGCAATCAGCGCATTGACGCTGACGCTCACCGCGATCTGCACGCAGCCGAGCGCCAGCGATTGCGCGAGCACGCTGCCGTGCCCCGGCACGACGAATTGCGGCAGCAAAGACAGATACATCACCGCAATCTTCGGGTTCGCGAGATTCGTGACGAAGCCCATCGCGAACAGCCTGACGCGGCTGTCGTGCGGCAACTGCCGGACCTGGAATGCGGAGCGCCCACCCGGTCTCAGCGCCTGCCACGCCAGGTACGCCAGATACAGCGCGCCGGCCACGCGCAGCGCATCGTACGCATACGGCACGGTCATCACCAGCGCGGTGATGCCCACTGCCGCGCACACCATGTAGAACACGAATCCCAGCGCGACGCCGCCGAGCGACACCAGCCCGGCGCGTCGACCCTGGCAGATCGAGCGCGACACCAGATAGATCATGTTCGGTCCCGGCGTCAGCACCATACCGAGCGACACGAGTCCGAACGCAACGAGGGTGGGCAAGGCCGGCACGGCACGCTCCTTCATGGCAACGACAACGAGGTTCGAACAATGTATTGCATCTCGGCCATCGGTGGCATGAATAAACTGCAAGCCCCTCATGAGCGCCGTTCATCGTGCGCGCCAGTCGCTATCGGCCCTTTTTCGCGCGCGTCCGAATCGCCTTTTCCGCCTTCGCACGTTGCGCGTCGACGAGCCGCACGAACGCGTCGGTAACCGCGTTGCCGGCGGTATTCCACGCCAATCGCACGGAGCGATGCAGCCGCGGAGACAGTGCCAGCACGCGGCCGCCGAACGGCGTGTACGTGAGCGTGATGCGCGGCACGATCGATACGCCCATGCCGGCCTCCGCCATCGACAGGATCGTGCGCATCTCGACCACGTTGAACGCGGCCCGAAGCGGTACGCCGCCGCGCGCGAAGTAATCCGCGATCACCGGCCCGCATCCCGCCTTCGAGAAAATGAACGGCACCCCGGCCAACTGCCTGGCCGACACGCTCTTGCGGCCAACGAACCTGTCGTCGGCCGCCACCGCGACGAAATCCTCGTCGAGCAACGGCAGGTTGTGCGCGAACGTCTTCGCGCCGGCGACCACGCCGACGTCGGCCGTCCCGTCGTCGATCCACCCTTCGACTTCGCTGTCCGTCCCTTCGAGCAGCACCGCCGATACGCCGGGGTGCATCTCCTTCAACGCCTCGAGCGCGGGAACGACGAACGCCAGCGACACGCTCGGCAGCGACGCGACCACCAGCTTCCCTTCGAGTTTGCCGCGCGACAGGCTGAACTGCTGGCGCAGCATCTGTGCTTCCCGCACCACGCTCTGGACATACGGCCACAGGCGTTCGCCGGCCGCCGTCAGGACGACCGGCTGCCGGTCGCGCCAGAGCAGCTTGACCTGCGTGATGTCCTCCAGCTCCGTCAGCGCGTGGCTGATCGCGGATTGACTGCGGCTGAGCCGGTCTGCCGCGGCCGTCAGCGAGCCGAGTTCGACCACGGCGGCCAGTGCCTGCAACTGGGCGAGCGTCATCGGGTTTCCTTGTTCGGAGGTTGTATGTCGTACATGAAGCGACCGATCGACTTGAATTATATTGAACCGATGCGACGGTCACGCAGCCGACAGGCGCACCTCGCCACGCGCGCGCCGAATGCCTCGCGCGACGCTCGGGTACGGCGCACGATCGAACCGCCGGCACGCTGCATACAACCGATCGCACATGCGTTCTGAAAGCTGCAACGCGCAGTATTCGCAGACCGGGCGTATCGCCGCCACGGATGGCCCGATACGGGACCGGTTTTGCTGCACGTATGCCGATGTCGACGTCGGCGTTGCCATGTTTTCAAAGGCACGAAATGGAAACCTATGTGTTGCTGGGCTGCGGACTGGGCCTTGGCCTGCTGATCGCGATCTGGGGTATCTGTTCGCTCCGATGACGTGCGCCGGCCCCGTCCGCGCGCAAGGATTCCGTATGGAGAAGGATGGAAAACCGGAGTTGTAGGCGAACCGTTCCGGCTCACTTGATTCGTAGTCCGGTTCAGTCTGCCCAGCGCCTGCATTCGGAGCCGCCGGCGCCTCTGCCGCCTGACGCATGGTACGTCCGGCGCCAAGCCCTGCTTCAATTCCGAAGACGCGTTAGACTAGACGGATGGAACAATGCCGTTATTGTCAGAGAATCCGCGATGAATGGGATTGCCATGGCGACGAATGCCGCCGCGCGATCGCCAAGGCGCTGCGCCGGCAGCGCGCGGGCCTGCCGATGGTCCCCGATCGCATCCGCAACGAGCTGCCCTCCGGCGCGCCGACCCAGCAGGTGATCGCCGTCCTGTCGCGCCAGCGCCTGCGCGCGCGCCGCGGCAACGAGGAACGCCGCGAGCGCAAGGAAATCGACGACGACGGGGTCTGAGCAGCCCTGACGCGATTCCGCCGCGAGACATTCGCCGGTTCTGCGCAGCCGAGTGCGTGCCTGTGCGCCCGTGCACGACATCTCGCCCTTCACTTTCCCAGTATTGCCTGCAATCCCCGCAATACAGCATGGGGACAGTACATGTCTGCCCCGAAATTATTACTCCGAGCGCAACGATCTTTCACTCAAACTCACGTTTACCCTAGGTAAGCCGGCGCCTACGATGTAATCAACCGCTGACGACATGGTGTCGAACGCGGAAAGCCAATAAACATCGGAGGTCATCATGAAATCGCTCGTTTCCGCAGTCGCCGCCGCCGTCGCGCTGTCCGCCTCGTTCGGCGCATTCGCACAAAGCACCGTGACCCGCGCCCAGGTGCGCAACGAACTGGTCCAGCTCGAGAACGCCGGCTACAAGCCCAGCCAGTCGAGCCCGTACTACCCGGCCGACATCCAGGCCGCGCAAGCCCGCGTGCATGGCATCGACAACAGCGGCTTCGGTTCGCAACCGGCCGCAGCCGTCGAGAGTGGCGCACCGGCCGGCCGCGCACGGAACCCGCGCGACTCGGTCTACTTCGGCCACTAAGCGTGCCGCTGCGCGCCACGCGCGTGCGGCCCGCACCGGAGACGAGCCCGTCCAGCGACGGGCTCGTTGCGTTCCGGCGCGCCGTCAGCGGTTGCCGCCCGACGCAACGCGGCCAGTCTCGTCAGGCACGCCGCCGCGCACCAGATCCTGATAGCGCACGCACACGCACTGCGCGGACGCCTTCGCCGCGTACATCGCCGCGTCGGCCTTGACGAGCAACTCCTCGGCCGACGCGCCATCCGCCGGAAACTCGCTGACGCCGATGCTCGCGCCGACGGCCATGCGTCCTTCGTCGAACTCCAGTTCCTCGGCCATCACGATCTGGATGCGCGTCGCGACATCGCCGATCACCGCCGGCGAACGCACGTCCGAAATCAGCACGATGAATTCGTCGCCGCCGAGCCGCGCCACCATGTCGCCGCTGCGCAGCACCTGGCTCAACCGCTTGGCGACGGTGACGAGCGTGCGGTCGCCGGCCGAGTGCCCGTGCTGGTCGTTGATCTGCTTGAAGCGGTCGAGATCGACGAACATCACCGCCAGCCCCTCGCCCACCGCGGCCGCATGCCGGATCGCGGCATCGAGATGCTCCATGAACAGCAGGCGATTCGGCAGGCCGGTCAGCGGGTCGTGACCGGCGAGGTGCGTCAGTTCCAGTTGCTTTGCGCGCAACATCGCCATCTGCGTGCGAATCTCGACGCGCATGCTGTCGAAACAGCGCGCGAGCACGCCGATCTCGTCGGCCCGCGCAACGGGCAGCCGTTCGGCTGCCGGATCGTCGAACACGTGCGTCGCGGCACGCGCGAGCGTCTGCAGCGGCCGCGTGATCGCCCGCGCGAACAGGATCGCGAGAATCACCGCCAGCACGCTCGATACGAGCACCATCCTGACGATCCGTTCGCCCAGCATGCCGGCCGGCGCGAGCACGTCCGCGAGCGGGCGGGCCATCCCGAGCACGACGAAGCGGTTGCGCTCGTCGTGCCCGAACGGCGTGCGCACGAACGCGAACATCTGTCCCGGCGCCTCGTCGGGCTGGGCAAGCCCATTGAGCGTCACGTTCGTGCGCTCGCCGTCGAACAGTGCGCGCGTACCGGCGAAGCGGTCCTGCATCAGCACGCGCCGGCCGCGATCGAAGCCGAACGTCTGCTGCGGATCGGGATGCACGAGAAAATCGCCCCACTCGTTCGCGAGATAGATCCCATAGTCGTCCGGCAGATCGCGTTCGAGCCGGGCGAACACCCGAGAGAGTTCAACATCGACGACGAGTGCCCCGACCGTCCGGCCCGATGCGTCGGTCACCGGCGTCCCCACGCGCAGGATCGGCAGGCCTTCGGCCGCATGCGATCCCGTCTCGTGATTGATCGCGATCGGCGACAGGTAGATATGGCCGGGCGCCGTCGCGAGCGTATCGAATACGTAGGAGAACTGCCCTTTCTCCTGAAACACGCTTTCTGGCAGCACGACGATGCCGTGCGCATCGCGATCGAGCCGAATGCGTTCGATCCCGAAATGCCCGCTCGCGATCAGGCGGATCTGCAGGTATTCCGCGTGATTGCTCATGAAGCTGTAATACACCTGCTCGAGCCGCATGCGTCGCGCGGCGTCCGGATGGTCGCCGCCCGCGACGAACGCGGAAGACGGCAACTGCGCGAGCACGAGCGCATCGTCGGCAACGTCGGCGAGCGCGGTCGTGAAGCGCTGCCCGAGCAGTTGCGTCGACATCAGCAGACTGTGCTGCGCCTCCTGCACGAGCATCGCGCGGTTGGCGCGATACGCGTAGTAGCCGGTCGTGCCGGACGCGATCACGCCGATGCACGCGAACAGCACCGACAGCTTCGACGTGAGCCCGAGCCGAATCATTTTCCGAACCGCTCCGGCCGATCGCCCGACACGATGCGGCTCCACAGCGACTCGCGGCGCGCGATGTCCTCCACGGGCTGAAGCCACACGAGATGCTGATGCCCGGTATCCAGGCCGCGCGGCGGCTCGAGCGTGTTTGCGAGCCCCTGACGCTCGGTCAGCAGCGCGCCGATCGCCGGTTCGAGCATGTAGTTGATCCATGCGAATGCAAGCTCGGGACGAAGCGCGCCGCGCGTGACGGCCCAGCAATCGAGCCACGCGAGCGCGCCTTCGTCCGGGATCACGTAGCCGACGTCCGCGCCGGCGCGACGCAACTGCTCGACCTGCTGCGTGCCGTAGTTGCCGAACATCAGCGCCGCGCGATGCTGGACGAACAGCGCGGTCGCTTCTTCAGGAAGCGTGTAATACGTCAGCAGGTTGCGGCGCAGGTCGATCAGCTTGCGGGCCACGACGAGCGTCTGGGCGGGCGACAGGCGGAACGGATCGGGATAGCCGAGCGCCAGCGCCGTGAACGAAAAATTGTGCTGCGCACTGTTGAAGTCGAGCACCTTGCCGCGATAGCGCGGATTCCACAGCTCGCGCATCGAGTGCGGCGCGGCCGGCACCTGCTTGCGGTCGTAGATCAGCCCCATCGACGAATACGTGAACGGGATCGCGTACGATGCGCCGTCCTGCACGAGCCCGCCAATCGTCGCGAGCTGCTGGAAATTCGGTAATTGCCGCCGCCGGTTCGGGATGCGCGACAGGTCGATCGGCGCGAGCAGGTGTTCGCGCGCATAGCGCTGGATCTCGGCCGTGTTCGCGGCGAGCACGTCGTACGGCGGCGGCGAAGCGCCGTGCATCCGCGTCCACAGCGCTTCGTCGGAATCGACCAGCGTCACCTCGACGCGCACGTGAAACTGCGCCTCGAATGCGCTGACGATATCGCTGTCCGCGTAACCGGGCCAGGCCAGCACGCGCAGCACGTTGTCGTTGACGGTTTCGGGAGAGACGGCGAAGGCTGGCAGAGCGAGCGCAAGTAAGCCCAGCGATACGATGCGCAGCGTGCGCACGGCGCCGCGGGCGCGTGTGCGTACGCCGATTCCCCTGATCAATCGCGCCCCGCGTGAATCGCCCGGCTGCATTCGACTGTCCTTTTTCGAGTCGATGCGATATCCCGCAACGAGACCATAAAACGCAGGGTCACGCAATCGGAACAAGCCGCACATCGCGCATTTTCATCGGGCCTCACGGTGGAATGCGACCCAATTACATCGGCCCGCGTCGGGCCGCGATTACACGAATACGCGAATACGACCCGTCAGCGCCAGGCCTGCGTGAATTCGGCGATCACGCGCGACAGGTGGGCGCGCATCGCGTCGCGCGCTCCGTCCGCATCGCGCGCCATGATCGCCGCGAAGATTCGCTGGTGATCCTCCTGCGACGCCTCGCGCAATGCGGTCGAGTGAAAGTGCTCCTCGATCTTGTCCCACAGCGGATCGCTGCGCGCGCAGTCCCACATCGCCGTGACCATGTGCAGCAGCACCGTATTGCCGGTGGATTCCGCGATTCGCAGGTGAAACTGGCGATCGGCCGCGTCGTAGGCGGCCTTGTCGTTCATCCGCTCGCGCATCGTCGTCAGCGAGAAAAACAGGCGATCGAGATCGGCATCCTTGCGTTCGGTCGCCGCGAGCGCCGCGACTTCCGCCTCGATCAGCCCGCGCGCGCGCAGCGTCTCGATCGGCCCCGGCCCGCGCGGCACGTCGAACGTCACCGGCCGCGCGGCATCGGCCGCCGACACGTAGATGCCCGAGCCGATCCGCACCTCGACGATCCCCTGCACCTCGAGCGCGATGATCGCCTCGCGCACCTGCGTGCGGCTCACGCCGAACTGGTCGGCCAGGCTGCGCTCCGACGGCAGCCGTGCGCCGGCCTCGAACGCGCCGGTGGCCACCATCGCGTGAATTTGTCGCGCAAGGCCGATATAGGAGCGGTCCGCGGCATCGGTGTCGCGGCTGACGGACAGGGTGGAAAGATCGGTCATCGAAAGGCTCGCAACGGGCTGGCCGGCGCCGCTGCGGCACCGGATCGCCAAAATGGTACACCAATTTGGTTCGAAGCCGGTTCACCCTGCCGGCCGGCCCTGCCAGCCGTTTCCTGGACTGTCGCGCCGACCGTCGCCCACGCGGACAACTGGTAAACCACTATCCCGCACAACTGGCATACCAATCATAATTCGCACACCGACGCCGGGCCGGCACACCGCCGCCCGGTCGTCCGCCGCATGAACCGCCAGCCAGGAGCCGCTCCAGTGAAGATGTCTTTCCGTTGGTACGGCGAGTCCGATCCGGTCTCGCTGCAATACATCCGCCAGATCCCCGGCGTCACGCATATCGTGTCCGCGATCTACGACGAACCGGTGGGCGAGGTCTGGCCCGTGCACAAGATCGATGCGCTGAAGGCGACGATCGAACGCGCGGGCCTGCAATTCGACGTCGTCGAATCGGTGCCCGTGCACGAGGACATCAAGCTCGGCAAGCCGACCCGCGACCGCCTGATCGACCACTACCGGCAGACCATTCGCCATCTCGGCGCGGCCGGCATCCGCGTCGTCTGCTACAACTTCATGCCCGTGTTCGACTGGACGCGCACCGAGCTGTCGAAGACGCTCGACGACGGATCGACCTGCCTTGCGTTCAGCACCGACGCGGTCGACCGGATCGATCCGAACGACGGCATCGCGCTGCCCGGCTGGGATTCGAGCTACCGGCCCGAACAGTTGCAGGCGCTGCTCGCCGACTACCGCGACGTCGACGAGAACGCGCTGTGGGCCAACCTCGAATACTTCCTGAAGGCAATCATCCCGGTGGCCGAGGAAGCCGGCGTGAAGATGGCGATCCATCCCGACGATCCGCCGCGCCCGATCTTCGGGCTGCCGCGCATCGTGAAGAACCGCGACGATCTCGCGCGGATCGTGCGCATCGTCGACTCGCCCGCGAACGGGCTGACACTGTGCTCGGGCTCGCTCGGCGCAGGCCCCGAGAACGATGTCGAAGCGCTCGTGCGCGAATTCGGCGCGATGGGCCGGATCCATTTCGCGCACATCCGCAACGTGAAGGTCGACGCGAACGGCGATTTCGAGGAAACCGCGCACCTGTCGAGCTGCGGCTCGCTCGACATCGCCGCGATCGTGAAGGCGTATCACGACACCGGCTTCACCGGCTACGTGCGCCCCGACCACGGCCGCATGATCTGGGGCGAGACCGGCAAGCCCGGCTATGGCCTCTACGACCGCGCGCTCGGCGCGGTCTACCTGAACGGCCTGTGGGAAGCGCTGGCGAAGTTCGACCGCGCGCCGCAAGCGTCGCGGTAATTTGCCCTTCGAGGCGGCCGGCGCCGCGGATCGCCGGTCGCCCGCCACGATATTCCGCGCGGAGACACCTGCATGCCACGCATCCGATGGGCCATGATCCTGATGTGCTTCCTGGCCAACGTCATCAACTTCATCGACCGCGCGAACCTCGCGATCGCGGCGCCCAGCATCCGTGCCGACCTCGGCCTCGACGCGGTCGGCATGGGGCTCGTGCTGAGCGCGTTCTTCTGGACCTATGCGTTCCTGCAATTGCCGGCCGGCTGGTTCATCGACAAGGTCGGCGTGCGCGTGAGCCTCGCGCTGGCCGTCGGCTGGTGGTCGGCGTTCACCGTCGCGACGGGCGCCGCGCGCGGCCTCGCGCAACTCGTCGGCGTGCGGTTGATGCTCGGCGTCGGCGAAGCGGCCGCGATCCCTTCGTTCGCGAAGGTCGCGTTCAACTGGTTTCCGCGCAGCGAGCGCGGCCTGGCCAGCAGCATCTTCGACAGCGGCTCGCGCGTCGGCTCCGCGCTGTCGCTGCCGCTCGTCGCGTGGCTGATTTCGATCGTCGGCTGGCGCGGGTCGTTCGTGATCACGGGCGGCATCGGCATCGTGTGGGCGCTGGCATGGTGGTTCGTCTATCGCGACCCGGAACGCTATCGCGCGATCGCGCCGGACGCCGTCGATGCGCTGCTCGCGCAACGCGGCGCACCGTCGGTTGCGGCCGCAACCGACGGCCCGAAGGTGTCGTGGCTCGACCTGTTCCGCTACCGCACCGTGTGGGGCATGATGATCGGCCTGTTCTGCCTGAACTTCGCGATCTACTTCTTCATCACGTGGTTCCCGAGCTACCTGTTGCAGTCGCGCGGCTTCTCGCTCGCGTCGCTCGGCACGTGGGGCATGCTGCCCGCGCTGCTCGCGATTCCCGGCGGCTGGCTCGGCGGCTACGTGTCGGACAGCCTGTTCCGCCGCGGCTGGAGCGCCACCGCCGCGCGCAAGACCTGCCTCGTGCTCGGCATGCTGCTGTCGTCGTCGATCGCGCTGTCCGCGTTCGTCGAAAACGTCTGGGCCTGCCTCGGCCTGTTCGCGCTCGCGTATGCCAGCCTGTCGTTCGCCGGCGCCAACGTGTGGACGCTCGTCGGCGAAGTCGCGCCGACGCCGGCGCACGTCGCATCGCTAGGCGGCATCCAGAACTTCGCGGGCAATCTCGCGGGGATCTTCATCACGACCTTCACCGGCGTGATGCTGTCGATCACGAAAGGCTCGTTCGTCGTGCCGCTCGCAGTGGCCGGTGCGCTGTGCGTGGTCGGCGCGCTGTCGTACCTGTTCGTCGTCGGCAAGGTCGAGCCGTTGCCGCCGCTGCGACGCGGCGGCAACGGGCGGAACGTCGAGCCGAACGCGGCCTGACCCAGCGGGACGGCGCGGCCGACATACCCGCGCTTTCCCTTCGGGCCGCGCATCGGACAATGAGCCGCGCCCGCCGTTTCGGGCGCGCTCGACCTCGAACGCTGCGTGCGCGTGAACCTCGGCCATCCGTGGAGCCGCGACATCGAACGTGCGATCCGCGTGCTCGACGAACCGGTCGTGCAGCCGTCGGTCCGCAAGGCCGGCCGAATCGCGCGACGAGTATGCTGCGCTGGCTGCATCACGGCCATGCAGCCGATCGGCGCGCGGGTTACATTGCAACTCCCGCCGCCCTTTCCCGATTGCCCATGAGCCCGCTGCCTTACCTCGATCACGACGCGCTGCTGACACTGGCGGCCGAAGCCGCGCACGTCACGCAGCCGTGCACGTGCACGAAAACCTCGCTCGCCGGCTGGACGACCCTGCCGCTGTCGCTGCCGGACACGCAATTGATCGAAGTGGCCACGCTCGCGCCGCCGGACGACGCGGAGCCGACCTACGCGGAACATCATCCGGCCGGCACGCGCTATGCGTCGGACGACGCGCCGATCGCGCCGCGCCATTTCCCGTACAACCGCTGCACCGTCAGCCGCTGCCGCGCGTGCGGCCGCCTGTTCCTGCGCTACCAGGAAGGCGGCGGCTACTTCGTCGACCAGCGCATCCGCGCGCTCGATCCGGCGCTCGTCGTCGACGCATGACCGCGTAACGTACGGGGTTTTCGGGCTCGGTGCCCATGCTCGGCGACGACACCGACCTCGCGGCCGCACGGCGGCTGCTCGACCGCTTTCCGGGCTTCCTGCAGCACGATGCGAGAACGCTCATGCCGCCGCAGGACGCGACAGCGCAGGCCGGAAAATGAAACGGGCGGCTCGCTGGCCGCCCGTACGATGAACCGGAAGCAAACCGGCCGACGCCCGCCGTCACGCCAGCGCCGCCGGCGTTCAGTGCGCCGCTGCCGGCTTGCCGAACGCGCCGAGGATCTTCTTCTCGAGCGCGATGTAATCGCGGCCGAAGTGGTGATCGCCCTGCGTCTTGATCACGTCGGCGCCCGTGTTCGCGAGCGCCGGACACATCGTATCCGTCTCTTCCGCACCATAGAAGCACTGCACGAGTTGCGGCGGCACCTTCGCGATTTCCGGCGCGACCTTCAGCGCCTTGTCGCTCGCGGGCATGCCGAGCCAGCCCGTCACGCGGATCTGGAAATCGGCCGACGGCGCGAAGCCGAGCAGCGACATCACCGCGACCTTGTCGCGCAGGTCCGCCGGCAGCCGGTTGTACGCGAACGGCATCACGTCGGCGCCGAACGAGTAGCCGACCAGCGCCACGCGGCTCGCATGCCAGCGCGCCATGTAGGTGCGCATCACGCGGGCAAGATCGCGACTCACCTGTGCGGGCGGCTTCTCGCTCCAGAAATAACGCAGGCTGTCGATGCCGACCACCGACACGCCGTCGCGCTGCAGCGCCTCGGCGATCGTCTTGTCGAGATCGCGCCAGCCGCCGTCGCCCGAGATCACGATCGCGAGCCGGTCGCTGCCGCCCTTGGCCGGCAGTTCGACGAGCGGCAGATCCGACACGTCGAGCTCGTCGCTGCTGCTGGTGTCGCGCAAGTGCGACGTGACGAGTGACACGAGCTTGGCCGAGTCCCCCGCGGTAGCCGTTTCGACGAAGCCCGGCATCGCGCGGCGCACGATCGTCGGATCGGGCGGACACGGCTTGAAGCGCGGATCGAGCTTCGCGGCCGGCGCGACCGCGACGACGCCGGCGATCGTATTCTCCGGCGCCATCGACAGAATCTGCTTGGCGATCGCGCCGCCCTGGCCCACGCCCGCGACGATCGGCGTGAAATAGCGCGACGATTGCGCGAGACGTTCGAGCTGATGGCTGACCGCCTCGGCGTCGCCGTCGAGGTGATGGCAGGCCTCCTGCTTCGCGGCGAGATTCGCCGCGTAACGCCCCGAATCGATGCCGACCGTCATCGCACCGGCTTGCGCGAGCGCGTCGGCCGCCTGCTGATCGGCGGCCTGCCAGCCTGCCCCACGCGAGAACAGCACGACGAACCCGCGCAGCGGCCCGCTCGGCCTGGTCACGGTCACGGGCCCGTAGCGGCCGCCGGACACGGTCTCGGCTTTCGCGGCGGCCGGCTGCGCGGCGCACGCGGCGCCGGCCAGCATCATTCCCGCGCAGGCGGCTGCCGCCCGCGCGATTACCTTCTTCAACATCATGAACGCCGACCTCCAGCCAGCAATGACAGATCCGCAAGCGTGACGAACACGCCGACCGAGCCCGAGGCCGCGAGATAACGCGGCTCCCAGTGCGGTTCGAACTTGCTCTTGAAAGCGCGCAAGCCGCGGAAGTTGTAGAAGCGGCCGCCGAAGCGCCAGACCATCAGGCCGAGCCGGTGGAACGGCGACGGCATCTTCGCCGCCCCCATCCCCGAGAACGGCGCGATGCCCAGGCTCAGCTTGCGGAACCCCGCTTCCTTCAGATGCAGCGCGAGCTGCGTAAACAGATACTCCATCGCGTACGGCGACGCGTCCGGCAGATGGCGCATCACGCCGACCGTCGCCTCGGTGTGGAGATCGGTCGTCATGAACGTGACGAACGCGATCGGCTTGTCGGCCTGCCGCACCAGCATCACCGACTGCGTCGCGAGATAGCCGTCGTGGAACGCCGCCACCGAGAAACTCTTCTCGCGCGCATCGCGACTGTCGAGCCAGCCGTCGGAGATGTCGCGCAGCGCCGGCAGCGCGGCCGGCACGTCGCCCGGCGCGATCACCTCGACCGTCAGCGCATCCTTGTCGCCACGGCGCAGCGCGTAGCGCAGGTGCGATCGGTTCGATCCTTTCAGATCGAACCGATCGAGCGCGATGTGCGCTTCCTCGCCCAGCTTCATCAGCGTGAGCCCCGCGTCGAGATACAGCGGCAACGCGTTGGCGCGCACCTGGTAGAACGCCGCGCGGCCGCTGTGCGCGTGCGCGAGCGCGATGAACTTGCTGATCAGTGCCGGCCATTCTTCACGCGGCCCGACCGGGTCGTGCAGCGCGGCCCACGTGCGGCCGTTCTTCGCGTACATCAGGAACGCGCGGCGCGACTCGGAGAACAGGAACGACTTGTCGCCCATCAGCGCGAGGCCCGCATCGCTGCACTCCTGCGCGCGAATGATCTGCTCCGCGTCGACCAGGTCCTGCTCCGCGGGCTTCACGAAACGTCCCGGTGCCGGGCGCAGCAATTGCCACAGCGCGAACAGCGCGACGAACACGCCGGATGCGAGCGTCGCGCGCAGCGCCCGCGGCGCGCGCGCATCGAACGAGAAATGCGACCACAACTCGCGCGTGTAAGGCACGTCGCGGAACGCGAAGAACAGCACCCACACGGCCAGCATCAGCACCATCGCCACCGACACGAACCAGCTGACGGTGAAACGCTCGGCGAGCAGCGAAGAATGACGGTTGAACCGGCGACGGCTGACGAGCAGCAGCACGAGCAGCGTGCCGAGCACGCCGGCCTCGACGAACGCGAGGCCCTTGGCCAGCGACAGCGCGAGGCTCGCGAGCGTCAATGCGAAGGTCATCCACCAGGCGCCGTCGAGCCGGCGCAGCAGCCCGCGCGCGACGAACAGCAGCGCGACGCCGAGCACGCTGCAGATTACCTGCGAGCCTTCGAGCACCCACAGCGGCACGATGTGGCGCAGAATCGCGATCCGATGCCAGAACGCGGGCGTCGCGCTCGAGATCACCAGCATTCCGCCGACCGCGAACGTCACGAGGCTCAGGAACACCGGCGCCAGTTGCGACACGCGCACGGCCTGCCGCGTCACGAGCCGGCGCCGCAGCGCGCGGCCCTCGAAACCGGCGAGCAGGCCGGCCGACAGCACGAGCGGCACGCCGAAATAGATCGCGCGATACGCGATCAGCGCGGCGACCATCGCGTGCGCGGGCACTTCGCGACCGAGCGTGAAGACCATCGCCGCTTCGAACACGCCGATCCCGCCCGGCGTATGGCCGATCATCCCGAGCAGCAACGCCGCCGCGTAAACGGTGATGAAGGTCGGGAAGCCGACTGGTGCAGCTGGCAGCAACACCCACAGCGTCAGGCCCGCGGCAACGACGTCGAGCACCGCATAGACGACCTGCGCGACGAGATCGCGTCGCGCCGGCACGTCGAACGACAGCCATTTGAAGCGCGTGACGACCGGGCGCGCGGTGTTGCCGCACAGCACGACCAGCGCGGCGAGCACGACGAGCAGTGCAACACCCGTCCACGTGAGCACGCCGGGCGCGACGTGCAGCATCGCGGCGAGCGCCTCCGGCACGCAGACCATGCCGACCGCCGTCATCAGCACCATCGCGAGCGCCAGCGTGCCGCTCGTGAATACCGTCATCCGGCCGATCTGGGCAGGCGTGACGCCCGACACGCCGTACACGCGCGCGCGCACCGCGCCGCCCGTCAGCGCACCGAAGCCGGTCGCGTTGCCGAGCGCGGAACCGGCAATCGCGCCGATCCACAGCGCGACGCGCGGCACCCTGGCCGCGACATACCGCAAGCCGACCGCATCGCGGGCGACGAGCGCGAGATAGCTGAGGGCCGTCGCGGCCAGCGACGCGCCCCACTCGCGGACGGACATGTGACGCAACTGGCGGATCACCGACCGGTAGTCGACGGATTCCGACAGATGCTGGAAAACCACGATCAGCAGCAGGCCGATGCCGAGCGCGAGCAGCGGCGACAGCACGCGCTCGTTGCGGATCAGCGCCCGGGCACGGGCGATCACCGCCGCGGCGCGACCGGGCGAACCAGAGTGGCGGGAAGACATAACGTGTTCAGTGGTGGTGCATAGCGTGTCGCGGCGCGGGTTGGCCGGGCGGCGACGTATCTGTTGTTCTGCGTGGGCGGCCGGCCGAATACGGCCTCGTGGCGCCTGGATCAGAACTTACGAGTATACGGAATTAATATTACAGAATCTTTCACGTCGACTTTGTGCGGATTTGTGGTTTCTCGCACATCGTTTCTCGCACATCAAGACGCACCGGGAAACAGGGCGTCCTGCGAACGCAAGGTGCGCATCATACCGGGAACCGGGGCGATTTTTTCATCGGATGAATGACTTGCGATGCATTTGGGAGGAATCTGCCGCGCCGAGCCCGGCGGATGAGGATGAAAACGCGACGGCACGGCGCGTTTCGGGATGGGAACGGGTGGATTCGGTGCGCCCGTCCGGCGCACCCCCGGCGCGGAAACATGCCGCCGCGCGTCATTTCGCCCGCTCATGCTCCCCGAGCCCGATCGCCTTGTAGTCGTATGTCGGGTAGAACTCCGTGCGGTACGCGCCCCAGGCCGTATCCTCGAGTACACGATTGACCTCGCGCAGCCGCGACGCCGGCAGCCGCAGCACGACGATCTGCCCGATCCCCATCGTCACCGTCCAGCTCACCACCTCGACGCCCGGCGGCGGAAACGCCTTGTAGAACCCCTGCTTCGCGAGTTGCGCATTCAGTTCGGCGAGCGGGCGCGACTGGTCGTGCTTCAGGAACACGGTCAGCAGCACCGCGTTGTCGGGCGTCGCGGCGGCCGAACCTGCCGGCACCGTCGACGTCTGGCCGATGGCCGGTGCGCTGGAAACCGCGGCGGCCGCCAGCGCGGCGGCAATCACGAACGTTCGAATCGGAAAATGCGGAAAGACGGTCATCATGCGACTCCATGGCTTCGTGGGAGGAGCCGCCATCATGCGCCGCCGGATCCATTGCTGCAGCGAGCGGCCGAGGCGATTACGCCGCGCCCGCCCCTTCGCGCTCGCGGAGCACGTCGATGAACGCACGCAGCTTGGCCGGCACGTGCTTGCGATTCACGTAATACAGCCACATCGGCGGCAGCGTGCGGCACGCGCCCGGCAGCACCTCGACGAGCGACCCGTCACGCAGGTCCTGTTCGATCCGCTCGCGCACGAACGCGAACGCAATGCCGACACCGGCGCGCGCCGCGTCGATCACCGCATCGTCGTCGTTCGTCACGAACACGCCGTCCGGATCGAGATCGACGTCGCGTTGCCCGTCGCGCAGCAGCCATTTATGCAAACGGCCGCTTTCCGAGAAACGGAAACGAACGCACGCATGACGCTCGAGCTGCGCAATCGATGCAGGCGCACCGTACCGCGCCAGATAAGCGGGCGACGCGACCAGCGCACACGTCAACGCAGGCGCAATCCGCACGCCGATCATGCCCGGCTGCAGCCGGTCGGCGAGGCGAATCCCCGCATCGAAGCCGTCCTTTGCGATGTCGACGAGTTCGTTCTCGTAGCGAATTTCGAGCCGGACTTTCGGGTAGCGCTCGCGGAACGTGGCGAGCACGGGCGCGATCACGAGCAAGCGCGCGAGCGGCAGCGCGGTCACGCGCAACAGCCCGTTCGGCTCGCTGCGCGCATCCTTCAGTTCGTCGCGTGCCTGCACGACCTGACGGTACGCAGGCTCGGTCTGCCGCAGGTAGCGCTGGCCGGCTTCGGTGAGGCTGACGCCGCGCGTGCTGCGGTTGAACAGCTTCACGTTCAGCTCGCCCTCGAGCTGCCCGATCGCGAGGCTGACGGCAGCCGGCGTCAGGCCAAGCGCGGCGGCGGCGCGCGTGAAGTTGCCGGCCGTCGCGACGGTCATGAACACGTGCAGCCCGGCCATTGGATCGCGTCGGCTCATCGTCTGTCCATCATTAGAAAAACTTGAAACTGCTTCGAGCGGAATACGAATTCTCCCATATACCGTCGCTGCCTACACTGGCGCTGTCGTCCCCATCGGAGCCGCGCATGAACCCGCTCACCGCCGCACTGCCCCTCGCCGCCGCCCGCCGCACGATCGACGCGGCGCTCGCCCATGCCGCGTCGCTGCAGGTGGCCGGCGTCGCGATCGCCGTCGTCGACGCCGGCGCCAACCTGCTCGCATTCGCGCGCACCGACGACTGCTTTCTCGGCGCGATCGACCTCGCGCAGCGCAAGGCGCTCACGGCGATCCGTTTTCGCGCGTCGACCGCGTCGCTCGGCGCGCTGTCCGGCGCGGACGGGCCGTTGCGCGGCATCGAGCACAGTCACGGCGGGCTCGTCACGTTCGGCGGCGGCGAGCCGCTCATCGACGGCGACTGGCGCTGCGTCGGCGCAGTCGGCGTGTCGGGCGGCAGCGTCGAACAAGACGAAGCGATCGCGCGAGCCTGCAGCGATCATTTCCTGGCAACACTCAACCGCAAGGAGTAAGCACATGGCACGGAAACACATCCTCATCACCGGCGCGGGGTCGGGCTTCGGCCTCGAAGTCGCGCTACGGCTCGCCGAGCGCGGCCACGACGTGACGGCCGGCGTCCGCGCCGCCGCCGAGATCGACGTCGTGACGAGCGCCGCAGCGCAACGCGGCGCCGCGCTGCGTGTCGTCAAGCTCGACGTCACGTCCGCATACGACCGCGCCCGCGCGGCCGATCTCGACGTCGACGTGCTCGTCAACAACGCGGGCGTCGGCGAAGCCGGCGCGCTCGTCGATCTGCCGATCGAGATCGTGCGCGAACTGTTCGACGTGAACGTGTTCGGACCGCTCGAGCTCACGCAACAGATCGCGCGCGGGATGCTCGCGCGCCGGCACGGCAAGATCGTGTTCGTGTCGTCGATTGCCGGGTTGATCACCGGGCCGTTCACGGGTGCGTACTGTGCGTCGAAACATGCGGTCGAATCGATCGCCGAGGCGATGCATGCCGAACTGGCGCCGCACGGCATCCGCGTCGCGGTCGTGAACCCGGGCCCGTACCGCACGGGTTTCAACGACCGGATGATGGAAACGACACGGCGCTGGCACGATCCGGCCGTGCATACCGTGACGCCGGAAAAGCTGACCTTCCCGCTCGAACAGCACGACCCGGAGGAAATGATCGCGAAGATGGTCGACGTGATCGATAGCGACGGCGGCACGTTCCGCAACCTGCTGCCGCGGTCGGCGGAGGAATTCGTCCGCGCCGAGCAAGCGCATGCGTGGGATCGCCAGCAGTAATGCAACCCGGCGGCGGCAGGCGGTTCACGCAGAGGCGCCATGCCAGCCGCCCTCCACGCGGCGCGCAGCGTTCGCCATCGACGGCCGTCTCGACGGTCCGGACGCCGGCGACCGGCCAGTCGCCGCGCGGAGCCCGCGTGCAGGCGCGGCGGCATCAAGCCGCCGCGCCTGCGTTCAATACACGTCCCGCATATAGCGCCGCGCCTTCGAAAGCCGTGCGACGTAGTCGTTCGCGGCTTCGTCGGACATGCCGCCGTGCTCGGCGACGACCGCCTTGAGCGCCGTATCGACGTCCTTGGCCATCCGCGCGGCGTCGCCGCACACGTAGAAGTGCGCGCCTTCCTCCAGCCAGGCGAACAGCTCGGCGCCGTGCTCGCGCATCCGGTCCTGCACGTAGATCTTGTCGGCCTGGTCGCGCGAGAACGCGAGATCGAGCCGCGTGAGGAATCCGCTGTCGTGCATCGCGCCCAGCTCGTCGCCGTAGTAGAAGTCGGTCTGCGCGTGCTGCTCGCCGAAGAACAGCCAGTTGCGCCCGCGCGCGCCGCGCGCCCGCCGCTCGTGCAGGAAGCCGCGGAACGGCGCGACGCCGGTGCCCGGGCCGACCATCACGATCGGCACGTCGCCGTTCACCGGCGGCCGGAAATGCGCGGACTTCTGCACGAACACGGGCACGCGGCCGTCGTCCGCGCGATCGGCGAGGAACGTCGACGCGACGCCTTTGCGCGCGCGCCGGCCGTTGTGATAGCGCACGGCCGACACGGTCAGGTGAATCTCGCCCTCGTGCGCGCTCGGGCTCGACGCGATCGAATAGAGGCGCGGCTGCATGCGCTTGAGCATGCCGACCAGCTCCGCAGCCGACAGCTCGACCGGAAACTCGTGCAGTACGTCCGCAAGCTGTTGCCCCCACAACCACTGCTTGAGGTCGGCCTTGCGGTCTTCGCCGAGCAGCGACTTCAGCGCGCCGTTCGCGCTGCGCGACGCGATGAAGGCCAGCGTGTCCGGATGCGGGCGCGTGATGTCGAAGTGGCGCGCGAGCGCATCGCCGAGCCGGATATCGCCGATGCCCGCCACCGACACGGGCGCATCGGCCTTCAGCGCGGTGACGGACAGCAATTCCTCGACCAGTTCCGGACAGTTGGTGGGCCATACGCCGAGCGCGTCGCCGGTTTCGTATTCGAGGTTCGCGCCCTGGGTCGACAGCGACACGTAGCGCGTGTCCTTCGCGGCGCCCGGCCGGTTCAGCCGCAGGTTCGCGACGAGCTTCGACGGCGCCGGATGCGCCTTCGTCGGCAGCAGCCCCGACGGGCTCATCGCGCCGGACGGCACCGCGTGCAACGCGGCATCGGCCTCCTTGATCCGCGCGACGACGCGCTCGAGCCACCGGTCGGCATCGTGCTGGAATTCGACGTCGCAATCGACGCGCGCGCACAGGCGCACCGCGCCGAGCTCCGCGAGCCGCGCATCGAGCCGGCGGCCGTGGCCGCAGAACTGGTCGTAGTTGCGGTCGCCGAACGCGAGCACCGCGAAATGCACGCCGTCGAGGCGCGCGGCGCTGCCGGCCTGCAGCGCGTCCCAGAACTCGCTGCCGTTGTCGGGCGCATCGCCGTCGCCGAACGTACTGGTCATCAGCAGCACGTATTGCGCACCGGCCAGCGACGTGACCGGATAGTCGGACATGCACGCGGTGCGGATCTCGAAGCCCGCGTTCATCAGCTTCGTCGCGTAATCCTCGGTCAACGATTCGATGTTGCCGGTCTGCGATGCCCACAGCAGCACGACCTTCGGGCGCGGGCGCACGATGCGCACGCCGCCGGACGCGGCGGCGTCGGGCGGTAGCGCGGGCGCCGCGGCGCTCTGCGCGCCGGCAGGCAGCGAGCGGCTGAACAGGCCCGCGAGCATGCCGTCGAGCCAGAACCGCACGGGCGGCGTCAACGGCGCGCCGGCCGGCAGCACCGGCACGCCGCCTTCGCGCCGGCCGGCGCTCGCCTTCAGCCCGCTGACGAGGCCGGCCACGTACAGGCGCTCCGTATCGGTCAGCGGCGGCGGCGCGAGATCGGCGACGCCGAGCGCGGCCGCGAAAGTGTCGATGTCTGCCATGTCGGATTCCTGTGAGGCTGCAGCCTGCGCGATTGCCGGCGCGGGCCGCGCGTCGTCGGCGCATGTATCGGGTTGCGCGGTGTCGTCGGCGGCGGACGCGAACGCGTCGACCTCGACGCGCCGCAGCGCGACCGCGCAGTATTTCAGTTCGGGTTGCTGCGATTCCGGGTCGATCGCGTCGTTCGTCACCGCGTTGATGCACAGGTCGTCGCCGTATACGTCGTTCCAGTGCATCGGCGCGAAGCAGTTGCCGCGCCGCACGCGCTCGGTCACGACGGCCGGCAGCACCGCGCGGCCGCGCGCCGAACGGATCTCGACGCTGTCCTTCGCGGCGATGCCGAGCGCGCCGGCATCGTCCGGGTGCAGTTCGACGAACGGGCGCGGGTTGAGCTTGTTCAGCATCGCGACCTTGCCCGTCTTCGTCATCGTGTGCCACTGATGCTGCAGCCGCCCGGTGTTCAGCACGATCGGGAACGTGTCGTCGGGCAGCTCGGCCGGATCGACGTGCGGCCGCGCGAAAAAGCGCGCCTTGCCCGACTGCGTCGGGAACGCGATGCGCGGGGCGTCGCTGCCGTCGGCCGCCGTGCGCAGCGGCTGGCTCACGCCGTCGTTCAGGTAGCGGATCGGATGCCGCTCGCGCGCGGCGCCCGGTGCGACGGGCCACTGCACGGGCCCGTCGCGCAGCGCCGCATGGCTCGCGCCGCGCAGGTCGTAGCCGGTCGCCGGATTCGAGAAACGGACGATCTCGTCGAACACGTCGGCCGCCGACGCATAGTCGAACGCATCGCCGAAGCCCATCGCGCGTGCGACTTCCGCGACGATGCGCCAGTCGGGCAGCGCGTCGCCGGGCGGCGCGACCGCCGCGCGCATCAGCGTCATGTTGCGCTCGGAGTTGATCATCACGCCGTCGCCTTCGGCCCACAGCGCGCCGGGCAGCAGGATGTCCGCGTAGCGGTTGGTCTCGGTGTCGAGGAACGCGTCCTGCGCGATCACGAGCTCCGCCGCCTGCAGCCCGGCGATCACGTTGCGCCGGTTCGGCACGGTCGCGACCGGGTTCGTGCAGACGATCCAGCATGCCTTGATGTCGCCGGCCGCCATGCGCGCGAACAGGTCGACCGTGCCCTTGCCCGTGTCCTTGCGCAGCGTGCCGGCCGGCACGCGCCACAGATTCTCGACGAAGCGGCGATCGTCGTCGGATGCCACCGAGCGCTGCCCGGGCAACCCCGGCCCCATGTAGCCCATCTCGCGCCCGCCCATCGCGTTCGGCTGGCCGGTCAGCGAGAACGGCCCGCTGCCCGGGCGGCAGATCTTGCCGGTCGCGAGATGCAGGTTGCAGATCGCGTTGGTGTTCCATACGCCGTGCGTGCTCTGGTTGAGCCCCATCGTCCAGCAGCTCGTCCATTCCTGCGCGTCGCCGATCCATTGCGCGGCCGTGCGAATGTCGGCTTCGGCCAGCCCCGTGATCTCGGCAACGCGCTCGGGCGTGTAGTCGGCGAGGAACGCGGGCATCGCGTCCCAGCCCTCGGTGTATGCAGCGATGAACGCGGCGTCGGTGCGGCCGTTCGCATGCAGCAGATGCAGGAGCCCGTTGGTGAGCGCGAGATCGGTGCCCGGCCGGATCTGCAGGAACAGGTCGGCCTTGTCGGCGGTCGCGGTGCGGCGCGGATCGACCACGATCAGCTTCGCGCCGGCCTTCACGCGATCCATCATCCGCAGGAACAGGATCGGGTGACAGTCGGCCATGTTCGCGCCGATCACGAAGAACAGGTTCGCGCGGTCGAAATCCTGGTACGACCCGGGCGGGCCGTCCGCGCCGAGCGACTGCTTGTAGCCGGTGCTCGCGCTCGCCATGCACAGGCGCGAGTTCGACTCGATGTTGTTGGTGCCGACGAAGCCCTTCGCGAGCTTGTTCACGAGGTATTGCGCCTCGATCGACATCTGCCCCGACACGTAGAACGACAGCGCGTCGGGCCCGTGCGTATCGAGCACCGCGCGCAGCCGCCGTGCAGTCTCGGCGATCGCGTCGCGCACCGGCAGCGGCACGAGGTCGTCCTCGCGCGCGCGCCGCACGAACGCGCGGTCGAGCCGCCCCGAGCGACGCAGCGCGACGTGCGCCGACGAACCCTTCGTGCACAGCCGCCCGAAGTTGGTGGGATGGTCGGCGTCGCCGGACACCTTGACGACTTCGCCCTCCTCGACGTGCAGCACCATCCCGCAGCCGACGCCGCAGTACGGGCACACGCTCTTGACGGGGGTGGCGGTCATGCGTGCTCCCGGGCGCTCAGGCCGCGATCCACACGAAGCCGTCCTCGACCCGCGACGGATACGCGTTCACCGACTGCTCGGGCGCTTCCAGGCATTCGCCGGTACGCAGGTCGAAGTGCTGCTTGTACAGCGGCGATGCGACCACGATGCGCTCGCCGAGGCTGCCGATCAGCCCGCGCGACATCACGGCGGCCTGCGACACCGGGTCGACGTTGTCGATCGCGAACACGCCGCCGTCGGGATGGGCGACGTGAAACACCGCGACCTGCTCGCCGTTGACGAGCGCGCACACGCCGGTGTTCGGCACGATGTCGTCGAGCGGGCACACGCGGGTCCAGGACAGCGGAAGACGATCGTTCATGATGGGCTCCTTGAAAAAGACGCTGGTGTCGGCGAGGGTCAAACGGTTGCGGGTTCGGCGACGACGGGAATCGACACGGGCTTGCCGCCCGCGCGTTCGCCGGGCGTCGCGGGCCGGATCTGGCCGCGCGTCTCGACGAATTCGATGGTCGTGTCCGGCGCGTCGCTGTTCACGAAGTGGCGGAAGCGCTTGCGCGTTTCCGGATCGGTGACGGCCCGCTTCCATTCGCACTCGTAGGTGTCGATCACGTGCTGCATGTCGGCTTCGAGTTCGGCCGCGATCGCGAGCGTGTCGTTCACGACGACGTCGATCAGGTAGTTGAGGCCGCCTTCGAGGTTGTCGCGCCACACGCTGGTGCGTTGCAGGCGGTCGGCCGTGCGCACGTAGAACATCAGGAAGCGGTCGATGTAGCGGATCAGCGTGTCACGATCGAGATCGGACGCGAGCAGTTCCGCGTGGCGCGGCTTCATCCCGCCGTTGCCGCACACGTACAGGTTCCAGCCCTTCTCGGTCGCGATGACGCCGACGTCCTTGCCCTGCGCTTCCGCGCACTCGCGCGTGCAGCCGGACACGCCGAACTTGATCTTGTGCGGCGCGCGCAGCCCCTTATAGCGATTCTCCAGATCGATCGCGAGGCCGACCGAATCGTCGACGCCGTAGCGGCACCACGTCGACCCGACGCACGATTTCACGGTGCGCAGCGCCTTGCCGTACGCGTGCCCCGACTCGAAGCCGGCCGCGATCAGCTCCTCCCAGATCGACGGCAACTGCTCGACGCGCGCGCCGAACAGGTCGACGCGCTGGCCGCCCGTGATCTTCGTGTACAGGCCGTATTTTTTCGCGACCTGGCCGACCGCAATCAGCCCTTCCGGCGTGACTTCGCCGCCCGGCATGCGCGGCACCACCGAATACGTGCCGTCGCGCTGGATGTTCGCGAGGTAGTAGTCGTTCGAATCCTGCAGCCCCGCGTGCTCCTTCTTCAGCACGAACTCGTTGAAACACGACGCGAGGATGCCCGCGACGGCCGGCTTGCAGACGTCGCAGCCGAGCCCGCGGCCGTGCTTGCGCAGCAGTTCGTCGAACGTCGTGATGCGCTCGACGCGGATCAGGTGGAACAGCTCCTGGCGCGAATGCGCGAAGTGCTCGCACAGATGGTTGTTGACCGCGAGGCCCTGCTTCTTCATCTCGGCCTTCATGATCTGCGTGACGAGCGGCACGCAGCCGCCGCACGACGTGCCGGCGCCGGTGCACGTCTTCAGCGCGCCGAGGCTCGTCGCGCCGTCGGCCACGGCCGCGCAGATCTGCGACTTCGACACGTTGTTGCACGAGCAGATCTGCGCGGCCGCGGGCAGCGCGTCGACGCCGATCGCGGGCTTCGCCGCGCCGTCCGACGACGGCAGGATCAGGAATTCCGGCGACTCGGGCAGCTCGATGCGGTTCAGCATCATCTGCAGCAGCGTGCCGTACTCGGCTGCATCGCCAACCATCACCGCGCCGTGCAGGAACTTGCCGCAGTCGGACACCACGAGCTTCTTGTAGACCTGGCGGCGCTCGTCCGCATACTGGTAGGTGCGGCTGCCGGCCGTCGTGCCGTGCGCGTCGCCGATGCTCGCGACGTCGACGCCCATCAGTTTCAGCTTCGTGCTCATGTCGGCGCCTGCGAACGCAGCGGCGGCGGCGTCGGCCGCGCCGCCGAGCTGTTTCGCCACCACGCGCGCCATGTCGTAGCCGGGCGCGACGAGGCCGTACACCGTCCCGTTCCAGGCCGCGCATTCGCCGATCGCGTAGATATCGGCATCGCTCGTGCGGCATGCGTCGTCGATCGCGACGCCGCCGCGCGGGCCGATGTCGAGCCCGCACGCGCGGGCCAGTTCGTCGCGCGCGCGGATGCCGGCCGAGAACACGATCATGTCGGTGTCGAGATGCGTGCCGTCGGCGAACGCCATCCGGTGCGCGCCTTCGTCGCCGTCGACGATTTCGAGCGTGTTCTTGCCGGTATGCACGGTCACGCCGAGCGCCTCGATCTTCGCACGCAGCATCCGGCCGCCGCCGTCGTCGACCTGCACGGCCATCAGGCGCGGCGCGAATTCGACCACGTGCGTGTCGAGCCCCATGTCGCGCAGCGCCTTCGCGCATTCGAGGCCGAGCAGCCCGCCGCCGATCACGACGCCGCGCTTCGCGTGCGCGCCGCACGCCTGCATCGCTTCGAGATCCTCGATCGTCCGGTACACGAAGCAGCCCGCGCGATCGCGGCCCGGCACCGGCGGCACGAACGGACGCGAGCCCGTGGCGAGCACCAGCTTGTCGTACGCGAGCGTTTCGCCCGACACGAGCGTGACCGTATGCGCGGCGCGGTCGATCGACGCGACTTGCGCGTTCACGCGCAGGTCGAACTGCGGATGGCGCTCGAAGAAGCCGGGCTCGACGAGCGACAGGTCGTCCGCCGACTTGCCCGCGAAGAATTCCGACAGGTGCACGCGATCGTAGGCCGGGCGCGGTTCCTCGCCGAGCACGGTGACCTGCAGCGCGCCGGCCGTGCCGGCTTCCGCCGCGATGCATTCGAGGAGCTTGTGGCCGACCATGCCGTGGCCGATGACGATGAGTTTCATGATGACGGTTCCTTCGGTCGATCAGTTCGCGGCGCTCGCGGCGGCCAGCGCGCGATCGCGCAGCTCGGCTTCGCGCGCCTTGTGTTCGTCGCTGAAGCGCACGGCCATCGCGCACAATGCGGTCGCGGTGACCGCGAGGCCAAGCAGGCTCAGCGTGTGCTGCACGTCGCCGACGCCCTTCAGCAGGAAGGCCGCCGCGACCGCGCCGACGTTGCCGCCCGCGCCGACGATCCCCGCGACGCCGCCGAGCGCCTTGCGGTCGATGAACGGCACGAGCGCGTAGGTCGCACCGCACGCCATGTGCGTGAAGAGGCCGAAGGTCAGCATCGCGACGAGAGCGATGCCGATGCCTTGCGCATGCGAGAACCAGATCAGCCCGAGCCCTTCGCCGACGATCAACGCGCACAGCAGCATCGCGCGCACGTCGAGGCTGCGGCGGGCGGCGATCTTGTCGGACAGCCAGCCGCCGAGCGCGCGGGCGAACAGTGCGAGCAGGCCGAACAGGCCGACCGCGAAGCCGGCGTCCTTCAGCGACAGCTTGAAGTGATCGACGTAGTACAGCGCGGCGATGTTGTGGATGAACACCTCGACGCCGAAGCAGGCGCCGTACGTGACGAACAGCATCCACACGCGGTAGTTGCCGCAGGCGGCGAAGAAGCTCGCCCAGCCGCCCTTCTTGCCGCTGTCGACCGTCACGCCCTGCTTGCGCAGCGCGACGAAATCGCCTTGCGGGCAGTCCTGCGTGAAGCGCCAGTACGCCCACGCCATCGCGAGCATCGCCACGCCAGGCACGATCAGCGCGATGCGCCACGACGAACCCTCGCCGAAGCCGAGCATCAGGCCGGCGGCGACGAGCAGCGGCATCAGCGCCTGCGTCGCGCCCGCGCCGGCATTGCCCCAGCCGGCCGTCGTCGCGTTCGCGGTGCCGACCACGTTCGGCGCGAACATCACCGACGTGTGGTACTGCGTGATCACGAAGCCCGCGCCGATCGCGCCGATGCCGAGCCGGCAGATCAGGAACCACAGGTAATCGTGCGTGAACGACACGGCGAACACGGGGATCGCGCCGAGCAGCAGCAGCCCGGCATACACGCGGCGCGGGCCGAAGCGGTCGCACATCGGGCCGACCAGCAGCCGCACCGCGATCGTCGCGGCCACCGCGGCGATGTTGATGTTCGCGACTTGCGCCGCCGTGAGATGGAATTCGCGCGCGATCAGCGGCATCAGCGGCGCGCACGCGAACCACGCGAAGAAGCATATGAAGAACGCCATCCACGTCAGATGGAACGCGCGCATCGGCGCGGTGCGGAGGCTGAAGAGATCGATACGGGTAGCTTTGTCGGTCATGTCATCCGCCAAACGAAAAACGGCGTCCTGCGCACCCGGTCTCGTCGAGAGACCCGATGCGTAGGACGCCGTTGCCCATGAAGCCCGTTGCCGGGCGCTTCTGTTGATCGGTACTGCAGGCGAATCGCCGTTGATCCGCTCGCACCAGCTTATGCAAACGCCATGCCATATCGGCCCGAATCGCGCCGGCAGCCCCGCCGCGCAAGGCTCGCCGGCCAACATGCGCCGCGCTCCGGCACGCGGCGCGCGATGCGTCGCGATGCAGCGAGGCACAGATGTGGTGCGCTGCAGCACTGTCACCGTGCGACATTGCGGTGCGCGCCGACGGGGCGCGATGCACGCCGATGCGGCATCGCGACGGCCGGCGCGCGGCAAGGGCATGCATGCGCGCGGCCATCGCGCGGTGCGTCGCGGCACGCGATGCCCACGCATGGGGCCGGTTGGCCCGGATATTGCTGAACCCCGTGCATCACACCGGCAACGGCGCCGGTGGGCAGTCCCCGCAAAACCCCGCTCGCGCTTCACGCGAGCCTCCAGGACAACGGCGTCCCTCCGCGCTCGGCCACGGCCGGATGCCGGTGCGTTTCGACCGCCCGCCGCCGCCGCGCAACAACGCGTTATCAGACCGCCGCAGGGATGCGATGCGGCACAGGAACACGACATGACGACAGGCAAAGTCACGCTGCTGGGCGCCGGCCCCGGCGATCCCGATCTCCTCACGCTGAAGGCGGTGAAGGCGCTGGCCGCCGCCGACGTGCTGCTGCTCGACGATCTCGTCGCGCCCGGCATCGTCGAACTCGCGCCGCAGGCGCGCGTGATCCGCGTCGGCAAGCGCGGCGGCTGCCGCTCCACGCCGCAGGCGTTCATCGAGAAGCTGATGCGCCGCCACGCGTTGCGCGGCGCGCACGTGGTGCGCGTGAAAGGCGGCGACGCGCTGCTGTTCGGGCGCGCCGGCGAAGAACTCGCGACGCTGCGTGCGGCCGCGATTCCCGTGGAGATCGTCAACGGCATCTCGTCGGGATTCGCCGCCGCCGCGAGCCTCGGCATCTCGCTCACGCACCGCGAGCACTGCCAGGGCGTCACGTTCGTCACCGCGCACCGCCAGGACCACGGCGAACCCGACTGGGCACGGCTCGCGGCGACCGGCACCACGCTCGCGATCTACATGGGAATGAGCCGCGTCGACCGCATCGCGGCGGGCCTGCTCGCCGTGCTCCCGGCGTCGACGCCGGCGGCGGCGGTGCAATGGGCCGGCACGCCCGACGAGCGCCGCTGGACCGGCACGCTCGGCACGCTCGCGGGCGGCATCGAAGCCGCGCGGCTCGGCAGCCCGGCCGTGATCCTCGTCGGCGGCGCGATCGGCGTAGCGGCCGCCCAGAGCGCGGACGCGGCAACCGGCGCGGCGCTTGCGCGGGCCGCCTGACGTGCGCGGCATCGCGCGGCTTCGGCCGCTCCCCGTTTCCTTCGCCGCCGGCCGCGCGTGCGGCCCGACTACATCGTTCGCCCCTTGCACCGACGCGTCACTGCCCCTGTTGCCCGCCACATGAGTTCGCCTGCCCTGCCCGCCCGCCTGCGCGTGCTGCTCGTCACCGATACCGACAAGCCGATCGGCGAACTCGGCGACGCGCTTTCGCGCCTCGGCTACGAGATGCTGAACGACGTCGCGACGCCCGCGCGCCTGCCGGTGGCCGTCGAGGAGCAACGCCCCGACGTCGTGATCATCGATACCGATTCGCCGTCGCGCGACACGCTCGAGCAACTCGCGGTCATGCATGCGACCGCGCCGCGCCCCGTGCTGATGTTCAGTCACGACGCCGACCAGGAACTGATCCGCGCGGCGGTCGGCGCGGGCGTCAGTGCGTATCTCGTCGAAGGGTTGTCGGCCGAGCGCCTCGCGCCGATTCTCGAAGTCGCGCTCGCACGGTTCTCGCACGACGACGCGCTGCGCCGCCGGCTGGCCGACGTCGAGCGCGAACTCGCGGAGCGCAAGCTGATCGATCGCGCGAAACGCGTGCTGATGGACCAGCGCAAGCTGTCCGAACACGACGCGTATGCGGCGCTGCGCAAGCGCGCGATGGATCAGGGCATGCGCATCGTCGACGTCGCGCGACAACTGCTCGACGCGTCACCCCAGTCATGAGTGCAATGAATACATCTCCTCCCGCCGCGCCGGAACGCGCACATCTTCGCCTCGGGTTCGTCGCGCTCAGCGATGCGGCCCCGCTGATCGTCGCGCAGCGCCTGAACCTCGGCGCGCGCCACGGCCTCACGCTCGAACCGAGCCGCCAGCCGTCGTGGGCGGCCGTGCGCGACAAGCTGCTCAGCGGCGAGCTCGACGCCGCGCATGCGCTGTACGGGCTCGTCTGCGGGCTGCAGCTCGGCATCGGCGGCCCGCAGGCCGACATGGCCGCGCTGATGGTGCTGAACCGCAACGGCCAGGCGATCACGTTGTCGCGCGGCCTCGCCGACGCGTACCGCCAAACCGCGAGCGTGCGCACCGCCTTCGCGACGCTCGGCCGCAAGCCGCTGCTCGCGCAGACCTTCCCGACCGGCACGCACGCGATGTGGCTGAACGCGTGGCTCGCGTCGCACGACGTCGATCCGCTGCGCGACGTGCGCAGCGTCGTGATTCCGCCGCCCGAGATGGTCGCCGCGCTCGCGGGCGGCGAGCTCGACGGCTTCTGCGCGGGCGAACCGTGGCATGCGGTCGCCGAAGCATGCGGCGCGGGCCGGACCGTTGCCGTCACGAGCGAGATCTGGCCCGATCATCCGGAGAAGGTGCTGGCGACCCGGCGCGACTTCGTCGCGCTGTATCCGGCCACCGCACGCGCGCTGATCCGCACGCTCGTCGATGCATGCGCGTGGCTCGACAGCGCCGCGCACCGCCGCGAGGCGGCCGACTGGCTTGCGTCGCCCGACGCGCTCGGCGTGCCGGCCCGGCTGATCGCGCCGCGCCTGCTCGGCGACTACGGCGCGGGGCCGTTCGCCACGCCGCCGCTGCCGATCCGCTTCCACGACGGCGGCGCGGTGAACCGGCCCGATCCGCGCGAGGGCCAGTGGTTCCTGTCGCAATACCGACGCTGGGGCATGCTCGACGGCGCGCACGACGACGCAGGCATCGCCGCGGCGATCGCGCAGACCGCGTTGTATGATGCTGCGGTCGCCGAAGGCGGCGCAGCGGGCCCGTCGCGGGCGTGACGCGCGCCGCGCGGTGCAGCCGACGTGTGCTGCCGGGCCGGGGTGCCCGGCCGGTGCCCGCTCGTGCCGCTCGTGCCGCTCGTGCCGGTCGCGCGACACCGCCTCGCCACTCCGTCCCCGATCCGAATCGATGCCGAAACGAACGCGCGAGCCGCTCGACGTGCTGCTCACCGAAATCCGCGCGTGCCGTGCGTGCGAAAACGACCTGCCGCTCGGCCCGCGCCCGGTCGTGCGCGCGCATCGCGACGCGCGCATCCTGATCGTCGGCCAGGCGCCGGGCGCACGCGTCCATGCGAGCGGCATCCCGTGGGACGACGCGAGCGGCAAGCGGCTGGGCGACTGGCTCGGCGTCGAGCCCGACACGTTCTACGACGAGACGCGCTTCGCGATCGTGCCGATGGGCTTCTGCTACCCGGGCCGCGGCGCGAGCGGCGACAACCCGCCGCGCCCCGAATGCGCGCAACTGTGGATCGACCGGCTGGTGGCCGAACTGCCGTCGATCCGGCTCACGCTGCTGATCGGCCAGTACGCGCAGCGGCATTTCCTGCACGGCACGCGCAAGGCGACGCTGACCGACACCGTCCACGCGTGGCGCGACTACGGGCCCGCGATCCTGCCGCTGCCGCATCCGTCGCCGCGCAACCAGGCATGGTTCAAGCACCATCCGTGGTTCGACGCCGAGGTCGTGCCCGAGCTGCGGCGCCGGGTCGCGCCGCTCGTGGCGGGCTGACCGCGCACGCGCCCGTCCCCGTCGCGCCCGGTTCGCTGTACCATCGCGGCTCAACCGCGTCACGAACAGCAGAATCCTTCATGCCCTCCACCGCCCCGCCGCGCCTGTACGGGATGCCCGAACGCAGCGACCGGCTCGATTTCTACATCCGCGACCAGGCGTCGCGCCAGGCGATCACCGAGCCGCACCGGCACGCGTATTTCCAGATCCAGTTCAACCTCGGCGGCGACACCGAGCAGCGCATCGGCGGCGTCACGCGGCCGTTTCCGCGCGGCGCGCTCGCGTTCGTGCTGCCGCACCGCGAGCACCTGATACCGCATCCGGAAGGCGCGCACTTCATCGTGATCAACTTCAGCCAGGCGTTCCTGCGCGCCGATCTCGACGTCGATCCGCTCGATCTCGAGGACGTGCCCGCGCACCGCTTCCCCGAACTGACGCCGTTCCGCTTCCAGGAGCACCTCGATTTCATCCTGACCGGCGACACGTACGACGAAGCGCGCCGCCTCGCGCTGTGCATGCTCGACGCCGACCGCGTGCGCACCTTCGGCTCGACCACGTTGCTGCGCGGCTACCTACTGCAACTGATCGGGCTCGTCTGCACGCAGTACGCGGGCGCGCTCGACAAGCTCGCGCAGCGCGGCGCCCAGCGCGCCGGCCGGCGCGACGCGCTGGCCCGCGTGCTGCGCCACGTGCGTGCGAACCTGACCCGCGAGGACCTGACGCTCGCCGCGACCGCCGAAGCCGCGTTCCTCTCCCCGAACTACCTCGCGCACCTGGTCCGCAAGGAAACCGGCAGCACCTTCACCGATCTCGTGACCGAGCGCCGGATCGCGCTGGCGCAGTCGCTGCTGGCCCATACCAGCCGGCGCATCGCGGACATCGCACGCTCGGTTGGATTCCGCGACGAAGGGTATTTCGCGCGGCGCTTCCGCGCGCGGGTCGGCGTATCGCCGAAGGCCTATCGCGACGCGAACGCCGCGTTGCCCGACGGCGACGATGCGCCGGGCACCGCCGACGCGTAGTTTTGTCCCGGTAAAACGTAGTTGCGTCGCATCCGGGCGCACGCGCGTCGGGTATCGTTGCACGCATGCCGGCGCGGTGCGCCGGCCATCCGTCTTCCTGCCGAACGAGGGCCATCCGATGTCCGCCTATGTCATCGACGCCGCCGAGCGTCCTTCCGTCGAAGTCGACCAGTCGTCCGCGCGCTTTCCGGTGCGCCGCGTATTCTGCGTCGGCCGCAACTACGCCGATCACGCCCGCGAAATGGGCGCCGACCCCGACCGCGAACCGCCGTTCTTCTTCACGAAACCGGCCGACGCGATCGTCCCGGCCAGCGGCACGGTCGCCTATCCGCCGCTGACGAACGATCTCCATCACGAAATCGAACTGGTCGTCGCGATCGGCAAGGACGGCCGCTCGATCGATCCGGCCGACGCGCTGTCGCACGTGTGGGGCTACGGCGTCGGCGTCGATCTCACGCGCCGCGACCTGCAGGCCGAAGCGAAGAAACTGAGCCGCCCGTGGGACTGGGCGAAGGGTTTCGACGCATCGGGCCCCGTGACCGCGCTGCGCGCGGCGACGGCCACCGGCCATCCGGCCGCCGGCCGCATCTGGCTCGCGGTCAACGGCGACACGCGCCAGCAAGGCGACCTCGCCGACATGATCTGGGCCGTGCCCGACGTCATCGCGTACGTGTCGCGCTCGGTCGAACTGAAGGCCGGCGACCTGATCTTCACCGGCACGCCGGCAGGCGTGGGCGCGCTGCAGCCGGGCGACCGCGTGACGGGCGGCGTCGACGGCATCGCGACGTTCGAATTCGTGGTCGGCGCGAAGCCGTAACGGCGCTTGCGGGGCGGCCGCCTGCCCGGGCCGCCCACGATACCCCGATGCCGGTCAAGCGTACCGGCGCAGGAAGGCGTCGGCGACGGCCGGCGGATTCAGCGCTTTCGCCGATGCGTTTTCCAGCGCCTCGGCTGCGTCGTCGTCGCCGATCGACACGAACAGCGTGATGGCCGCCCGGTCGTCGCCCGTGCCGAATACGCCGTCGCGATCGAGCAGGCGCAATGCCTCGATCATGTCGGCGTGCAGTTGCCGCGAAAATTCGGCGAATCGCGACCGGACGAACTGCGGGCTCAGCACTTCGTCGGCCAGCCTGCCGCAGATCGCGTTGAACGGCGACGCCTCGGCCGCCGCGTACGCCCATTCGGAAACACCCCACACGAACCGCGGATCGTCGTCCGCCACCGCCTGCTGCGCACAGATCCGGCGCAGCCCTTCGACCGAATTGGCTGCCGGCGCCACCGTCATCGCGCCGCTGTCGGTGTACAACGCAAACGCGTAGAAATGCTCGTCCGGGTGCAACGCCCGCAGCGCCCGGAAGGTCGCCCTCGCGGCATCGGCAATGTCCCGCTGGAAATCAGAAAAGTCGCTCATCGCATCCTCGTCCAGTCGCCCTTCGTGCTCGTCGGGACACGCAGCGCGCGGATCGTGCATCGTCTCCCGGCATGCGGCGGATTGTCCGTCATTCGGCCGCCCGCCGGTACCGGGGCGCACCCGCGCTCACCGCCCGGCGTCCTGCGCGTCGAACGCCCGCACGCACACGGCGGCCGCCAGCGCGAGCGCCGCCGACAGCAGCATCGTCGCGAGCGGCAGGTAGCCCGCGTTGGCGGAGGTCAGCAGCGCGCCCGTCAGCGACGACAGCGCGGCGCCGCCGCCGATCGTCATCGCGCCGGCGAGCCCCGACGCGCTGCCCGCCAGTTCCGGCCGCACCGACACCGCGCCCGCATGGGCGTCGGGATTGCTCAGTCCATTGCCGATGCCGACCAGCACGCACGGCCCGAACCACGCGAGCGCGTGCGTCGCGCCGCCGAACACGAGCACGAGGCCGATCAGCGGGCCTGCACACGCCACGACCCGCCCGCACAGGATCGTCGTGGCCGGCGCAAGGCGGTGCGCAACCCGCGCGGCCACGAAGCTTCCGCACACGAACCCGGCCGTGATCGTCCCCATGTAGAAGCCGATCTCCGCCGGCGCGATGCCGAACAGCGTTTTCGCGGCGAGCGGCGCGCCGGCCAGAAACGCATGGAACGCACCCGTCGAAAACGCCATGCACAGCGCATAGGCCCAGAAACGGCGCGCACGCAGCAGCGCCGGATACGCGCGAAACTGCTGCCCGAAGCTCGACGGCCGGCGCGTATGGGTTTCGACGAGATCGAGCGCACACCAGGCGAACAGCGCGATGCCGACTGCGGCCAGCAGCCAGAAGCTCGCGCGCCAGCCGGCCGTCTGGTCGAGCGCGCCGCCGAGCGTCGGGCCGAGCATCGGCGCGAACGCGGCGGCCATCGCCGCATAGCCGATCCGGCTCGCCGCGCGCGCGCCGCCGCCGGCGTCGCGGATCGCTGCCATCGACACGGGATAAACCGACGTGATCGCCGCCTGCATCAGCCGGCAACCGAGAAACACGCGGATATCGGTCGCCATCGCGCAACCGAGCGAACCGAGCGCGAATATCGCGACGCTCGTCAGCACGACCGGGCGCCGCCCGAACCGGTCGGACAGCGGCCCCGTCACGCATTCGAGCGACGCGGCCACCACCGCATACCCGCCGAGCGACAGCGCGACGAGCGCATAGTCGGTGTGCAGGTCGCGCACGATCGCCGGCAGCGACGGCAGGAACAGGCTCAGCGGCAGCACTGACAACGCGCACAGCAGGATCAACGTCGCATGTCGCGGCGACGCCGGGTCGGAAGCGGTCGACAGGTTCGATGCCAAGCGGATGCCCTCCCGCGCACGGGCCGCATGGCCGCGCGCAACACAAAAAAAAGCCCCCGAACGAGTCGGGGGCGCATGGGTGCCGGCGCGGTGCCGCTACCGGACCCTGCGCCTGTGGACTACTACGATGAAGCAAGCCGTTTTCATGCCGAATGGCTCCTGAATGCGTGGCGGACCGCCAGCGATACCGGACGATGTTAGGTGGACGAGCGCCCCCGCGTCAACGCCCTACCGCGTGCGCACCGAGACGAACTTCCGCGCGTTGTTGCGCTGGATCAGCACGGCGATCACGCTGCCGCCGTTCGCTTCGAGCGTCTGCACGTCGTCCGGCGTCTCGAGCAGCGTGTCGTTGAGCTCGAGCACGACGTCGCCCGGCTGGATGCCTGCGCGCGCGGCCGGGCCGTGCGCCGCGTCCACCATCATCCCGACCGCGAGCCCCGTCGAACGGCGCTCGTCGTCGCTCAACGCGTGCATCGTCAGTCCGAGACGGTCGCCGTGGTCGCCGCTGTCGCCTGCGCCGCCGGTACCCGGCCGCGGCCGCGCGGCGGCCTTCGGTGCGACCATGCCGATCGTCGCCGCCGCGGTCCCGCCCGCCTCGTCGGCGCCTGTGATCGTCAGCGTCATCGGCGCACGGTTGCGAATCACGCGCAGCGGCGCCTTCCCGCCGGGCGGCAGCGCGGCGGCCAGGTCGTTCAGTTCGGCCGAGCGACCGATGGCCGTGTCGCCCATCTTCACGATCACGTCGCCGGGCTTCAGGCCGGCCGCGGCGCCCGGCGAGCCGGGCTCGACGCCGTTGACGAGCGCGCCGGCCGGGCGCGGCAGCCCGAACGCCGCGGCCAGACCGACGCCGACGTCCTGCACGTCGACGCCGAACGCATTGGCGGACGGCGCGCCCGGCGCGGGCGCCTGAGGCTGCTGCGCCTGCATCTGCGCCTGTTGTTGCGCGCGCAACTGGGCACGCGCCTTTGCCGCGAAAGCGATCGGGATGGCGAAGGTCGTGCTCGCGTAGCGGTCGGCGCCGGTATAGACCTGCACCGCGATGCCGATCACGTCGCCCGCGCGATTGAACACGGGGCCGCCCGAGTTGTCCGGGTTCGGTGCGATGTCGGTCTCGAAGAACGGGAATGCGCTGCCGTCCGGCAGCCGGCGCGACGTCGCGCTGACGATGCCGGCCGTGACCGTGTTGCCCGACCCGTCCGGCGCGCCGATCGTCATCACCGGTTCGCCCGCGCGAACTTTCGACGAATCGCCGATGTGCACGAACGGCAGCTTCGTCGCGTCGACGCGCAGCACGGCCACATCGCTTTGCGGATCGACGGCGAGCACCGTCGCCTTGAATTCGCGGCGGTCGACGAGCCGCACCGTCACGTCGGTCGCCTCGTCGACCACATGGGCGGACGTGAGGATCAGTCCATCGGCGCTCACGATGAAGCCCGAGCCGCTGCCGGACACCGCGCGCGGCGCGATATCGGGTGCCGGCGCCTGCGGCCCCTGTGCGGGCGGCGGTGCGCCATGGCGGAAGAACGCGGCGAGCGGATCGTCGGGATCGAGGATGGCAAAGGCCGGCCCGCCGGTTTGCGGATCGGGTGTGGCGGCCAGGATGGTCACGACCGCTGGGCCGTAGCGCTCGACGATCGCCGGGAAATCGACCGGCATCGCGTAAGGCGCGGCGGGTGGCCGCGCCTTCGTCGCCGGCGGTGCGGCGTGCGGTGCGAGGGTGCCGGCAACGGCGGCGGGCGGCGGCAAACATCCGGCAAACACGCCCCCGATCAACGCGGTGCGAAGCACGGCGCGAGCAAGCGTCTGGCAAACCACGGTGCACCTCCCCCGGGCAGTCGCGACGCCACCGTGCGCGAGACGCGCAGGCGCCCGACAAGCACCGGTACACCCAACCATTTATAGCCTACGCGCCGGGGGGAACATACGAATCGAAACCCGTATGCCGGGAGGTGCCGTGGCGGCGGAACCGCGACGGCGTTCGTTTCGAACAAAGCGCGCGGTTCGTCAATCCGAACATCCACCACGCATCGGTGCGGACGTCAGTGCCAGTGCCATCGTCGCAGTCTGCGGCCGGACATGCCACCTGTCGCGCATCGCAGACAGGTGGCCCGCACGCCGCAAACGGTCCGTCATCGGCCCCCGTCCATCGACGAGCCGGCACCGGCTCCGGTCAGTGGCACGACAACACCGCCACCCCGCCGACGCCTTGCGTGTTCGGCAACGCCGCCGTGTAACCGACGGCCACCAGCGGCTGAGCCGCGTCATGTCCGACGACGATCGACTGAATCGTCGCAGGCCCGGTGGTCTTCAGCACGCCGTTCAACGGCACCTGCGTGTACGTCAGCCCGTATTGCGCGCCGTCCAGCTCGATCGACAGGTTCAGCGTGGTGAGCATGCGCGTGACCGGATCCAGCGTGGCCGAACTCGACACGAGCGCACCGCTCGTGTTGCCGTTGTTGCTCGCCACCGTATCGGCCATCACCTGGGTACACGAAAGCGGGCCGCCCGTGGCGGGCAACGACAGCGGCGTGCCGACCGCGTAGTGCACGCCCTGCGTATCGGTATACGTATTGCCGTCGGTGTCCATCGCGCGATTCCACCGGCCGATCGCCACATCGGTGCCAACGCCCTGGATGTCGGTCACGGCCCCATGGTCGAGCCCGAGGCAGTCGGTTGCCGCCGCCGACGACGCAAGCGTCGTAAACGCACCGCTTCCCTGCTGAACCAGGCTCGTCGCCGGCACATTGGCCGCCGTCATGTTGCGGTTCTTCGCGTAATCGCTCGGCAAATTCGGCACCACGAGCACCGCCAGTTGGCCGTTGCTCGTCGCGACCGGCGACGCAGCACCCGAATAGCTGAAGTTGCCGTTCGGTCGGCAAGCCATCTGGACGGCAGGCTGGGGCGACGCGCCCGGCGCCGGCGCGGCGGGCGACGTGACCGTCGGCGTTCCCGTTGTATCGTTGTTCGACGCGCTGCTTCCGGTATTGGCGGCGCCGCCGTCATCGCCGCCGCCACATGCCGTCAACATCAGTACCGTACTCGCCAGACCCACCAGACAGATTTGCTTGCCCCGCATGCTTCACCTCGTTTTCTCGTTGTAGAAACCCATCACCGTGTGCGCTCGTTTCACACGTTGTCGTTTGCCGGACGCGCCGGCACCATTCGCTGCGCATCCACCGCCTTGACCAGCCACCATGCGCCGACGCCACCCGCCACGAGCGCGCCGAACCACCAGGAAGTCGGCCAGATCTCGAGCAGGCTCTCGCGGGTGAGGACGAACGGCGATTTCAGCGCGACGAGCACCACGGCCGTGTTGTAGCAGGCATGAATCAACATCCCCGGCAGCAGCGATCGGGTGACCGCATACAGCTTTCCGATCAGCAAACCGAGTCCGAATGCGAGCGCGAACTGATACACGTTCAAATGCGCAAGACCGAATACCGCGGCCGAGTGGGCGATGGCCGTTCCCTCCGGATACTGTCGCAAGAAGCTGCGCAGCATCACGCCGCGAAACAGCATCTCCTCGAGTAGCGGCGCAATCGCGCAGGTCAATACGATCAGGCCGAGCCCGCCATTCACATAAACCTCGCGGGCTTCGTCCCGGGTTCCGGTCCACGGGAAAAATTGCCCGACGCCGACTTCGAGCACGCTCATCGCCACGAGCAATGCCGGTGTAATCAGCACGATGGGCGCGAAAAATCGCCCGATCGTCGTTCGCCAGGAATCGACGCTGTCGTGCAGCAAGCTGCGGTAGGTCAATTTGCCGTGATGGAGCAGCACCGTAAATACGAGACCATTCGCGAGCACCCGCCCGATGCTGGCGATTGCCATCGTCTGCAGCCCGGCGCTGCGGCCGGCCGACCAGATGATCGAGTTCATCAAATACTCGACCATGTTCAGCACGACGACGATAAAAAACGCTTCGAGCAGATTCGGGAAGCAATAAGAGCTTGAATCGGATTTCATCTGGATTTACACGATTTAGCAGGCGGCATACGCGGTAATCGCGCCCGGATGCCTGCAGCCGATCTCGTCCGATCGGCATTGTTATTTATCGGAGCACACGACGACCGTGACTCATTGCGGCCTGCCGGGCCTTTGTCCTCCCCCATCCAGCCATCGCGGGAAAGTAACCGTTTGTTACGGAGAGGGATCGTCGCTCATGGCACGAATCATGGCAAGCGCCATTGACCATTCTTTACGATCGAAAAGACAAAACGCGCGAATCGGACTGCGCAATCAGCCGTCGTTAATATCGAGATATCGGCCGATCTTTTAAAATATTTAGCGATTTTCGGCCTGCCCGGCGTTTCAATATTTTTAAAGCACCGATTACCTGACGCACCGGTAACGCGCGGCGAATTCCTTGTCGATTGTCACGGAGACCATCCCGTAAGCGCCGCGCGGGCGGTAATCACGATCGAGTGGCGGGAAGTCGGAATCGCGCAACCATACCGTCACGCGCCACCCGCGGCCACCTGCTCCGCGATCGTCGACACCATCCGTAACATCGGCTCGAACGCATCGGCCGGCGTATTGCCGAAACCGAGCACGAGCCCGTTGCGGGCCCGCTCCACATCGATCGCGAAACCCGACAGCGGAAACGGGCCGATGCCATGCGCGCGCGCCGCTTCGACGATCGCGCGATCGCGATAACGCGCCGGCAGCCGTAACGCGAGATGCAGCCCGCACGGGCCGCCCTCGACCTGGTGCGGCACGCTCAGGCTGCTGTCGAGCGCGGCGAGCAGCAAACGCCGCCGGTCGCGATACAGCCTGCGCATCCGCCCGAGATGCCGGCCGTACTCGCCCGTCTCGATGAAATCGGCCAGCGCGAGCTGCACATGGCGCGTCCCGCCGCGCAGCATCTCCGGCAACGCCGGCCGCACGGCGGCCAGCAACGCGTCGGGCAGCACGAGAAAGCCGATCCGCAGCGCCGGAAACATCGTCTTGCTGAACGAGCCGAGATAGACGACCGGCGAATCGGGCGCGAGCCCATGCATCGCGCCGATCGGCTCGCCGGTGTGACGGAATTCGCTGTCGTAGTCGTCCTCGATGATCCACGCGCGATGGCGGCGCGCCGCATCGATCAGCGCGAGCCGGCGCGAGATCGACAGCACGGCGCCGGTCGGGAACTGGTTCGACGGCGTCGTGTAGACGAGGCGCGGCGGTCGCTCGCGCCAGTCGTCCGGTTCCGCGCGCAGCCCTTCCGCGTCGACCGGCATCGGCACGACGTCGAGGTCGGCCGCCTGCATCGCGGTGCGCGCGCCACGATAGCCGGGCTCCTCGACCCACACCGTATCGCCCGGATTCGTCAGCAACTGCGCGCACAGCGCGATCGCCCCCTGCGCGCCCTCCGTGATCACGATCTGCTCGGGATCGCAGCGTACGCCGCGCGTGACGGCCAGGTGGCGCGCGATCGATTCGCGCAACGCGGGCTCGCCGAGCGGATCGCCGTACGCCAGCAGGTCGCGGCCGGCGCGGCGCAACGCGCGGTCGATCGCGTGCCGCCACGCGTCCACCGGGAAATGCGACAGCGCTGGCACGCCCGGCCGAAAGCCCTCCGATTCGCCGGCGCCGACGAGGCTCGCGCGAATCCGGCCGAGCCGCTGCGCGACGGTCGGCGGCGCGGCACGCCGGCGCGGCGGCGCCGGCCGCGACAGCCCGACGACCCGCGTGCCGCGACGGTCCGACTGCAGGAAGCCTTCGGCGACGAGCTGCTCGTACACGGCGGCCGTCGTATTGCGCGACACGCCGAGCGTTTCGGCCAGCGCGCGCGTGCCGGGCAGCCGCGTGCCGGCCGGCATCGCGCCGCCGAGAATCGCGTCACGCACGCGGCGCAGCAACTGGCGCTGCAGCGAAGGTGCGCCCGGCGTGCGCGCCAGCGGCGCATCGAGCGGCAGCAACGGCGCGCCACCGGAAGGAAAGGCAGTCGTCATCGGGACATCGCAACGTGAAAAGGTCGAACGTACGGTGAGCGGCGCACGGCTGACATGCCACCGATCGTGGCACCATAAATTTGCCGTTCGCTGGCGCTTCTCATGGTACCTCGCCAGGACTACGATCGTCTGCACGCCGGCATGTCGCCGGCCGCCAACCGAAGCGAGATCGACCTTGCCCACGCTCACCAACGCTTTCCAGCAGCCCATCGGCCACCCCGTTCCCGACTGGTCCGCGCGTCCGCGCCCCGAGCGCATCGCGCTCGAAGGCCGCTACTGCCGGCTCGAACCGCTCGACGCCGAGCGCCACGCGGCCGACCTGTACGCCGCCTACGCCCAGGCGCCCGACGGCAGCGACTGGACCTATCTGGCGCACGGCCCGTACGCCGACGAGTCCAGCTACCGCGATTACGCGCGCGGCGCGCAGGCGAGCACCGATCCGCTGCACTACACGGTGATCGACCGCGCCACGGGCCGCGCGGTCGGCACGCTCGCGCTGATGCGCATCGATCCGGCCAACGGTGTGATCGAGGTCGGTTCCGTCACGTTCTCGCCGCTGCTCAAGCGCACGCCGGTGTCGACCGAAGCGCAGTTCCTGCTGATGAAGTATGCGTTCGACACGCTCGGCTACCGTCGCTACGAATGGAAGTGCGACGACCTGAACGCGCCGTCGCGCAAGGCGGCCGCCCGGCTCGGGTTCCGCTACGAAGGCACGTTCCGGCAGGCGATCGTCTACCGCGGCCGCAATCGCGACACCGCGTGGTTCTCGATCATCGACGGCGAATGGCCGGATGTCCGCGCCGCATTCGACGCATGGCTCGCACCGGAGAACTTCGACGCGCAAGGCGAACAGCGACAGTCGCTCGCCGCGATTCGCCACGCGCAGGCCGGAGCGCGCGACGCCGCCGGCCGCGCGAACGACGCAACGCGCGTCACGGTGCGCCCGCTCGTCGCCGCCGACGAAGCCGCGTGGCGTCCACTGTGGCAGGGTTACCAGAAGTTCTACGACACCGCGCTGAGCGACGCCGTGTTCGCGACGACGTGGGCGCGCCTGATGGATCCGGCCGAGCCGATGTTCGTGCTCGGTGCGTTCGACGCGTCGGGTGCGCTGGTCGGGATCGTGCACGCGATCTACCACCGCTCGTGCTGGACCGAAGGGCCGTACTGCTACCTGCAGGATCTGTACACGGCGCCCGACGCGCGCGGGCAAGGCGCGGGCGGCGCACTGATCGAGGCCGTGTACGAACGGGCCCGCGAAGCCGGCGCGAGCCGCGTGTACTGGCTCACGCACGAGACCAACACGACCGCACGCGCGCTGTACGACAAGCTCGCGAACAACGCCGGTTTCATCCAGTACCGGCACGATCTGAAGAAGTAACGTCGCCCGCGGCCGGCCGACGTTCAGCCATGGACATCGGCCGGATGGCGGGCGCCGCCGTCCTCCGGCACGCCGTCGCGCGTCGCATCGGCCATGCCGGGCACCGCTGCCGGGCGGATCATCTCGTCGCCATTGGCCGGCACGGGCCGCCGTACCGGCCGGAACACCGGTTCGCCGGGCTCGATCGGCTGCCCCGAGAGCGCGCAGCGACCGGGCTGCAACGCGACGCGCAAGCGCCAGCGCTGTTCGCCGTAATGACACCGGCCGCTCTCGACCCATCGCACCAGCAGTCCGTCGTGCCCCGCCTCCAGCACCGTGACGAACAGTTGCGGGCGCAACGGCGACGCCGCGGCCGTCGCATGCTCCGGAATCGGCGCACGCCCGATCGTCGCGAGCGAATGCGCGACCACGCCGCCGCGCGACGGCATCGGATCGTCTTCGCCGAGCGCGGACGCGGGCACGTCGCACGACAGGTCTTCCTCGCAGATCGGGCTTTCCATGATGTTGAGCATGCTTGACGGATTTCCGTGCAGGTTGAAAGACGCCGGCGCCGCACTCAGCGCCGGCCTATCGGTTCGCGCAGCAGGCACAGGCCGATCGCCGCGCCGGCGACGGCGGCCGCGAGCATCAGCCCGACGCCGCCCGACCAGCCGAATGCCCCGACGATCGCGCCGATCGTCAGCGGCCCGATCACCTGGCCGAGATAGTTGCCCTGCACGACCCAGCCGATGCTGAGCGGCGCCAGCGACGGCGACGGTGCGGAACCCGGCGCGCACGCGAGAATCGTCGCGGGTAGCATCCCGGCCATGGCCGAGAACGCGAACCCGAGCGCGACCGCGAGCGGTGCGGGCGTCGCCGCGCTGAAGAGGCCCGCGCCCGCCGCGCCGATCGCGACCGACGTCGCGGCCATCACGCGCCCCGGGCGCGCCCCGCGCGACAGCAACCAGCCGGCCGTCAGGTTGCCGATCACGCATGCAGCGACGATCGCCGCACTGATCAGCCCGGCCGCGCCGACGGCAACGCCGAGACGCTGCATCAGGAACACCGGCAGGAACGTCATCACCGCGAAGAACTGCACGTTGTAGGTCGCGAAACCGAGTGCGAGGAGCGTGGTCGAGCGCGCCGCGAGCACGGTGCGCAGCGCGGGCCCGACGGGTGCCGCCGCGGCCTGCCGCGACGGTGCGTCGGCCGACGTCGTGACCGGCACGGCGGCGGCGGCGACGAGCGTCAGCGCCGCGGCCGCGAGCCAGCCGTTGCGCCAGCCGCCGAGCAGCGGCCCGACCAGCATCGACAGCGCCATGCCGGCCGGCATGAAGGTGCTCCACAGGCCGAACGCGAGATTGCGCCGCTCGGGCGGCGTCACGCGGTTCAGCACGGCGGGCGCGGCAACCACCACGATCACGAACCCGAGCCCTTCCGCGAAGCGCGTGGCCAGCAGCAGCGCGAAGCTGCCCGCGCATGCGCCGACGATGCTCGACAGGCCGAGGATGAAGAGGCCCGTCACCAGCAGTCGCCGGTCGCCCCAGCGCCGCACCAGCAGCCCGGCGGCGATCCCGCCGAACACGCCGACGAACGGAAACACCGACATGATCCCGCTCAGCGACGCGAGCGAGCCGCCGAACTCGTGCTGCAGCGACGGCAACGCGATCGTCGCCTTGCCGACGTGCAGCGCCGACACGATGCTCGCCAGCACGACGTTCGCGATGGCGGCCCGGTAGCTGCGCGACGGCAGCGTGGCGGCCTCGGCCGCGACAGGCGATTCGGTCATCGTCACCTCCGTTGAGGCGGCCGCGTGCAACGGGATGTCTCGCGCGGCCGCAATCGGACCGGCGCCCATGATACAAATTGAAGTTAACTTCAAGTAAAGGGGTAACGCGTGCAACGATTCGTTTCGGTGATCGTGACAATGGCTGGCACGGCAAGCGACGGCATCCTCGGCTAAGCTGTCGGCTTCGCTCCGACAATGCCCGCCCGAATGCCGACCGCCTCCCCTGCACCGGCCACGCTGTTCCCGCTCGACGAAGCCTGGTCCGCCTTCCCCCGCCGCAAGGCCGCCGTGCGCACGTTCATCGCCGGGTACTGCGCTGCGCGCGACCGGCGCGATGCGCCGCTGCACGACGGCCCGGACGGCCATGTCGTGCAGTTCGACGACGCGATGGGCCGGCCTTTCGAGCATTTCATGATCGAGGGGGCGCCCGGGTCCGGCGCCGGCCCGTTTGTCGTCGGTGCGTGGATCACGCGCTATGGCGCAGTGCCGCTGCCGTCCGCGCTGCACGGCAGGACGCGCCGGCTGACCGACGAGCACTTCATGGCCGCCGATATCGACCGTCTGTCGGGCGACGACGCGCTCGCGCAAGCGCTCGCCTGCGACACGCCGGACGCGATCGACGCGTTCAACGCCAGCGGGGCCTTCCCGCCGTTCCACCCGAATCCGGCCGCGTTCCTGTTCGCGCACCGGCTCGACGGGCAGATCGCGGCCACCGCGCGCTACGGCTTCGCGTCGCCGCACGATATCGTCGTCGATCGCGTCGCGACGGCGGACACATACCGCCGCCGAGGCCTCGCGACGCAACTGCTCGCCGCGATCGTCGCCCACGCACGGCACCGGGGAGCGCACCGCGTGTGGCTCATATCGACCGAAGCCGGCCAGCTGCTGTACCGCGCCGCCGGATTCACGCCGCTCGCGACCGTCGCCGTGGACGAAGTCGTCGCCTGACCGCGAATCGAACCGCATCGTCCGTCACCGTTCGCCACCGTCCGTCTCGCGCTTCGTCTCATCGCGCTGAGACGAACGTCCCGGCGTCTCAGCGGATCCGATGTTGCGCTATCGCAGCAAATCCGACGCACCATTCCTTCCGAATCCCGGCCGGTCGGCATAGAGCGACATGGTGCAACGCATCCAACGCCGCCTTTCGACCGCCCCGTACCGCCCCGATTCACGCTGGCCCCGTTCCTGCATACCGGTCGATCGCGCAATCGCGCGACGGGCACACCGGCAGCGTTGCCGCGCGCCCGACGACAACCCGACGGAGACAGCAACGTGAGTACACCCGCACCGATCACGCCCCCCAGCATGAAGGCCGCCGTCTGGCATGGCCGCCACGACATCCGCGTCGAAGCGGTTCCCGTTCCGGAGCGCCCGCCCGCGGGCTGGGTCACGATCCGCGTGCACTGGTGCGGCATCTGCGGCTCCGATCTGCACGAATACGTCGCCGGGCCGGTGTTCATCCCGGTCGACGCGCCGCATCCGCTGACCGGCCTGAAGGGCCAATGCATCCTCGGTCACGAGTTCAGCGGCGAGATCGCCGAACTCGGCGCGGGCGTGTCGGGCTTCGCGGTCGGCGACCGCGTGACGGCCGACGCGTGCCAGCATTGCGGCACCTGCTGGTATTGCCGGCACGGGATGTACAACATCTGCGAGAACCTCGCGTTCACCGGGCTGATGAACAACGGCGCGTTCGCCGAATACGTGAACGTGCCGGCCGAACTGCTGTACAAGCTGCCCGACGATTTCCCGACCGAGGCCGGCGCGCTGATCGAACCGCTTGCGGTCGGGCTGCATGCGGTGAAGAAGGCCGGCAACATCGTCGGACAGACCGTCGTCGTGGTCGGCGCAGGCACGATCGGCCTGTGCACGATCATGTGTGCGAAGGCCGCGGGCGCCGGGCGCGTGATCGCGCTGGAGATGTCGGCCGCGCGCAAGCGGAAGGCGCTGGAGGTCGGCGCGAGCGTCGTCGTCGATCCGAAGACGTCCGATGCGATCGCCGAAGTCAGGGCGCTGACGGGCGGCTACGGTGCCGACGTGTCGTTCGAATGCATCGGGCACACGGCCACCGCGAAGCTCGCGATCGACGTGATCCGCAAGGCCGGCAAGTCGGTGATGGTCGGCATCTTCGAGGAACCGACGCCGTTCAACTTCTTCGACATCGTGTCGACCGAGAAGGAAGTGATCGGCTCGCTCGCGTACAACGGCGAATTCGCGGACGTGATCCGCTTCATCGCGGACGGCCGCATCGACGTGCAGCCGCTCATCACCGGGCGCATCGCGCTCGGCGACATCGTCGCGCACGGCTTCGAGGAACTGGTCAACCACAAGGACCGCAACGTGAAGATCATCGTCCGGCCGGCCGTCTCCTGACCGTACGCGCGGCCGCGGCATCGATGGAGGCCGCGCAGGCTGCCTGCCCGCCCCGCCGCCGAGCGTCGCACGTGCGGCGGGAGCGGCGCGCCTGCGCGGCGCCGCCCTTCCCGCTATCGCCTCGTCCGAAGCGGCCGCCATGTCGAGCTCCATCCGGATGCGGCATGCAGCAACATTCGCAATCGCTAACTCGGCGCGATTCTTCGATATACTGGACCGAACCCTTTTCGGGCAACCGGGGGCAACCACGCGTTTCGCGCGTTCGCCCCGACCTGCGTGGAATGGCGCACCGTGAAACCGCGAGCCGGCCTGATTCTCGAACTCTTCGTCAACCTCGTGCTGCCTTGGGTGGCCTACCGGGTCGCGCATCCGTATTTCGGCGAAACCGGCGCGCTGTACGCATCGGCAGTTCCGCCGATCGTCTGGTCGATCGTCGAATTCATCCGCTCCCGCCGCGTCGACGCGGTGGCGGCCATCGTGCTGCTCGGCATCACGCTGTCGATCGTCGGGATGGCGTTCGGCGGCAGTCCGCGCACGCTGCTGATGCGCGAATCGATCGGTTCGGGCACGATCGGCGTCGTGTTCCTGCTGTCGCTGTTCCGCGAACGCCCGCTGATCTTCTATCTGGCCCGCGCGACCGTGGCCCGCGAGATGGACGGCGGCGCCGCCCACTTCGAAGCCGTCTGGGACGCGCAGCCGGGCCTGCGCCAGATGCTGCGGCTGATGACGTTCGTGTGGGGCGCCATCATGACGCTCGAGATGCTGCTGCGCTGGTGGATGGTCGTCAGCTGGCCGGTCGAGCGCGTGCTGGTCGTGTCGCCGGTCATGGGCTACACGGTGTTCGGCTGCCTGCTGCTGTGGACGTTCTGGTACCGGCGGCGCATGCGCGTGCGCAACAGCGTCGACATCCCGGGCGCCGGCGGCGTCACCGAAACCGCCGGCCGCTGACACGCGGCTGCCCGGCCGTGCGGCGGCGTGTCACCGCACCTGCTGTATGATGCGCGGCGTCTCGTCCGCCCATCCGTTTCCCGTCATGTCCCTTTCGCTCCTTCCGTGTGCCACGATCTGGCTCGCCCTGTTCGCGGCCGCCGCATTCGCGTGGCATCGCCCGCTGCACGGCCTGAGCATCGGCCTCGCCGTGCTGGGCTATGCGGGCGCCCTGGCGTTCGGCCAACTCGCGCCGATCACGCTGGCGCCGTTCGCGCTGCTGATCGCGGCCGGCTGGGGCGTGTTGCCCGAGCGCCCGCTCGCGGTGCGCATCGCCGCGCACCTCGTCTTTGCCGCGCTCGCGATCGCGCTGAGCCTGCACCTGCTTCCCGGCTTCCACAATCCGCGCGTGATCGGCCCGACCCGCTTCACGCCGGACGCCGTGCCGTTCACGATGTACCTGAATTTCGACAAGCCGCTCGTCGGCTTGTGGCTGGTGTGGGCGCTGCCGTGGGTGGCTCCCGACGTCGCGCCGTTGCGCGCGCTGCGCACCGGTGCGGTGGCGGCCGTCGCCACGGCCGCCGCGTGCCTGGCCGGCGCGCTCGCGTTCTGGATGGTCGGCTGGGCGCCCAAGTGGCCGCCGTCCGGCTGGCTGTGGCTCGTGAACAACCTGTTGCTGGTGACACTCGCCGAGGAAGCGCTGTTCCGCGGCTACGTGCAAGGCGGCCTGACCCGCGTGTTCCGCGCCTGCTCGTGGGGCCCGTGGGTCGCACTCGCGGCAGGCGCGGTGCTGTTCGGCGCCGCGCACGCGGCCGCCGGCTGGCAATGGATCGTCCTCGGCACGGTGGCCGGCGTCGGCTACGGGCTCGCGTGGCGGCGCGGCGGCCTGCTCGCCGCCGCGCTCGCGCATGCGGGGCTGAACGTCGTCCACTTCGGCCTGTTCACCTACCCGATGCTCGCCGCCGCGCGCTGATCGCGGCGCCCGCGCGGCCGCTCAGTTGAACCCGGCCACCGCGTGCGGCACGTACGGGCGTTCGAGCGCGGCGATCTCGTCCGCGGTCAGCTTCAGCGCGAGCGCGCCGAGCGCATCGTCCAGTTGCTGCGGCTTCGAGATACCGACGATCGGCGCGGTCACGCCGCGCTTGTGCGCCACCCACGCCAGCGCGACCTGCGCCCGCGGCACGTTGCGCGCGGCGGCGATCGCGGCGACGGCCTCGACGACCGCCTTGTCGGCGTCGACCGTCGCGTCGTACAGCCGCTGGCCGACATCGTCCTTCTGCTGCCGTTCCGACGTTTCGTCCCAGTTGCGCGTCAGGCGCCCGCGTGCGAGCGGGCTCCACGGAATCACCGCGATGCCTTCGTCCTCGCACAGCGGCAGCATTTCGCGCTCCTCTTCCCGATACAGCAGGTTCAGGTGGTTCTGCATGCTGACGAAGCGGGTCCAGCCGTTCTGCTTCGACGTATGCAGCGCCTTCGCGAACTGCCACGCGAACATCGACGACGCGCCGATATAGCGCGCCTTGCCGGCCTTCACGACGTCGTGCAGCGCCTCGAGCGTCTCCTCGATCGGCGTGCCGTAGTCCCAGCGGTGAATCTGGTAGAGATCGACGTAGTCGGTGCCGAGCCGCTTCAGGCTCTGGTCGATGTCGGTCATGATCGCCTTGCGCGACAGGCCGGCGCCGTTCGGCCCCGGCCGCATCCGGTAGAACACCTTCGTCGCGATCACGACCTCGTCGCGCTTCGTGAAATCGCGCAGCGCGCGGCCGACGATCTCCTCGGACGTCCCGTCCGAATACATGTTCGCGGTGTCGAAGAAGTTGATGCCGGCCTCGACCGCCCGCTGGATGATCGGGCGGCTTTCCGCTTCCGGCAGCGTCCACGGGTGCGTACCGCGCGACGGCTCGCCGAACGTCATGCAGCCCAGCACCAGCTTCGACACGTCCAGCCCGGTCGATCCGAATTTCACGTATTCCATTGCACGCCTCTCCATTCGAGTCGGGTTTGCGGCCGGATGCGCGCCGCGCATCCGCCAGACGTCGCATGGTATCCCGCATGCCGCGAACACGTACGACCGCGCGCCGCATGCAGGCTGCGTGAAAGGAAGACGAACCGGAAGGCCCGGCTACTTGACCTGGTCGGCGAGCGGCTGCAGGAACGCGGAGAAGCCGGTCAGCATGATCTGCACGCCGATGCACAGCAGCAGGAACGCCGACACGCGCTTCGCGACCTTGGTCCCTTCGCTGCCGAGGTAGCGCGCGAGCAGCGCGGAGCGGCTGTAGACCTGCCAGATCACGAGCGCGACGAGCACGGACACCGCGATCGACACGATGCTCGACAACATGAATTCCGACAGCTTGTGCGTGCGGTTCGCGTTCAGCGCGATCGCGGTCGCGATCGAGCCGGGGCCAACCGTCAGCGGCACCGTCAACGGGAAGAACGCGCGCGTCATGATCGCGTTCGCGTCGATCGGCTTGACCGGCGTGTCACCACCGCCCGGCCCGTCCGGTTCGTTCAGCATCTGCCAGCCGGCGACGGCAACCGCGAAGCCGCCGCCGATCCGCAGCGCTTCCATCGAGATTCCGAAGAAATGCAGCACCGGCGTGCCGGCGAAGAACGCGACCATCAGCACGACGAATGCGTTGAACGCGACCTTCCTCGCAAGCAGATCCCGTTCGTGCGCGGTGAGCGCCTCGGTCCGTTCGAGAAACAGGAACGCGATACCGATCGGATTGATGATGCCGATCAGGCCGGTAAAGCCAAACAGGATCTCGGAGACGAGGCGATTGACGATCATCGTGCGAAGCAGCGGTCGGGACGGGGGCCGGCAGCGCGCCGGGGGTCACGCATTGTAGTGCAAGCGCCCGCGCCCGAGCCGCAAAATGCGGCCGGCCCGGTTTCGCCGTCGATCGTCGTGAACGTGCGGCGCGCAGCCTTATTCGGCGCCCGCCTCCCAGGCCGGTGGCCGCTTCGCGAAGAAGGCCGCGAAGCCTTCCTTCGCTTCCGGCGTCGCACGCACGCGGGAGATCGTCTGCGCGGTGAACGCCGCGCGTTCGTCCGACGGCGGGTACTCGCCGATCGCATCGAAAAAGCGCTTGATCTCCGTCAGCGCGTGCGGGCCGTTGCGGCCGAGCTCCGCGAGCGTCCGCTCGAGCGTGTCGTCGAGCGCATCGAGCGGCACGGCCTGATGAATCAGGCCGATCGCGACGGCTTCGGCAGCCGCGAGCTGCGTCGCGGTCAGCGCGAGACGGCGCGCCTGGCGCTGGCCGACCGCCTCGACCAGATACGGGCCGATCACGGCCGGCAGGATCCCGAAGCGCGCCTCGCTGACCGAGAACCGCGCGTGATCGCTCGCAATCACGATGTCGCAGGCGGCGCACAGGCCCACGCCGCCGCCGAACGCGTGCCCCTGCACGCGGGCGACCGTCGGTTTCGGGCACTGCCGGATCGCGTGCATCATCGCGGCGAACCGCTCGGCGTCGCGCAGGTTCGCGGCCGCATCGTTCGCGCTCGCGCGCTGCATCCACTGCAGGTCGGCGCCCGCGCAAAATGCGCGACCGTCCGAACGCAGCACGATCGCGCGCACGTCGTCGCGCCGGCCGAGCGTCGTGAACGCGTCGGTGAGCTCCGCGATCATCGTCTCGTCGAACGCGTTCAACACGTCGCCGCGCCGCAACGCGACGGTCGCGATGCCGCGCGCATCGACCGCGACGGCCAGGGTCTTCAATTCATCCATCGAACAGGTTTCCTCGGGTAGAACGATGCACACATCGAAATCAGGCGGCCTGGCGGCGATCGATCACGCGGCGCGCCTTGCCGGTCGCGGTCGCGGGGATGCCGCCGGCCGCCAGCACCGTCACGCCGGACGACACGCCGACCATCGTCTTGATCCGGTGCTGCAGTTCGCGCGCGAGCGCCGCGCGCTCGCCGTCGGTGACGGACGCCGCCGCTTCGGAGCGCAACTCGACCGCGAGGTCGAGCCGGTCCATGTGACCGTCGCGCGACAGCGTGATCTGGAACTGGCCCGACAACTGCGGCAGCGCGACGACGATCTCCTCGATCTGGCTCGGGAACACGTTCACGCCGCGCACGATCAGCATGTCGTCGGAGCGGCCCGTGATCTTCGCGAGCCGGCGCATCGCGCGCGCGGTCGGCGGCAGCAGCGCGGTGAGGTCGCGCGTGCGGTAGCGAATCACCGGCATCGCCTCCTTCGTCAGCGACGTGAACACGAGTTCGCCCTGGCTGCCGTCGGGCAACACTTCGCCGGTGACGGGATCGATGATCTCCGGGTAGAAATGATCTTCCCAGATCACCGGGCCGTCCTTCGTCTCGACACATTCGCACGCGACACCCGGACCCATCACTTCCGACAGCCCGTAGATGTCGAGCGCGTCGATGCCCACGCGCGCCTCCACTTCGTCGCGCAGCGCCTGCGTCCACGGCTCGGCGCCGAAGATGCCGATCTTCAGCGACGATTCGGCCGGGTCCATCCCCTGCCGCACCATCTCGTCGATCAGGTTCAGCATGTACGACGGCGTGACGAGGATGATCTTCGGCTCGAAATCGCGAATCAATTGCACCTGCTTCTCGGTCTGCCCGCCGGACATCGGCACGACCATGCAGCCGAGCCGCTCCGCGCCGTAGTGAATCCCGAGACCGCCCGTGAACAGGCCATAGCCGAACGCGTTGTGCAGCGTATCGCCCGGGCGGCCGCCGGCCGCGCGGATCGAGCGCGCGGTCACGTTCGCCCACGTGTCGATGTCGCGCGCCGTGTAGCCGACCACCGTCGGCTTGCCGGTCGTGCCGCTCGACGCATGCACGCGCACGACCTGCTCGCGCGGCACCGCGAAGAGGCCGAACGGATAGTTGTCGCGCAGGTCGCTCTTGGTCGAGAACGGAAATTTCGCGAGATCGGCGAGCGACTTCAGGTCGTCCGGATGCACGCCCGCCGCATCGAACGTGCGCCGATAGTGGGGGACGTTGTCGTACGCGTGGCGCAGCGACCATTTGAGGCGTTCGAGCTGCAGCGCCTGCAGTTCGTCGCGGCTGGCGGTCTCGATCGGATCGAGGGCGGCGGCGGGATGCGTCGGGTGAGTCATCGGGGTGCTCCTCCAATGGAGTGATGTCGTTGTCGTGTTCGAGGTGACGGGGCGGTCACGACCGGAACGTGCGGCCGGCCGCGTGCAGCGCGGCGAGGCGCGGCGACACGCGATAGCGGTCCTCGCCGTAGCTCGCCGCCAGATTCGACAGCACGCGATGCACGCGGCCGATGCCGACCGCATCGGCCCACGCGAGCGGGCCGCACGGGTAGTTCACGCCCTTCTCCATCGCAAGATCGAGATCGGCCGGCGAGCACACGCCCTGGTTGACCGTGTCGGCCGCTTCGTTCGCGAGCATCGCGACGGTGCGCATCACGACCATCCCCGGCACGTCCGCGACGCCGACGACGCGAAAACCCGCCTGCTGGAACAGGCCGACCGCGTCCGCATACGCCGCGTCGCTGCACTGGAGCGCGCGCGTCAGCGCGACGAGGCCGGCCTGCGCGTAATCGCGCGCGAGATCGACGAGCACGAGATCCGCCACGCCCGTTTGCGCGGCGCGCGCGGTGGCCGTCCGGCCGTCGGTCAGCGCGATCGACGCGCGGCCGGCCACGGCGAGCAGATCGTCGGCATGCGCGTCGTTGCGCCGCGCGTTCGCGATGCGGTCGACGAAGCGCGCATGCAGCGCGGCGGCCGGGCCATCCTGTGCAAACAGCGCGACCTCGGCCGGCGCGGTGCGCGAAGGTTCGAGATCGGGAGCGGGCGGCGTCGCGCCGTCCGCATACGAGTAGAACCCGCGCCCGGACTTGCGCCCGAGGAAGCCCGCATTCACGAGTTCCTGCTGGATCAGCGACGGCGTGTAGCGCGGGTCGTTGAAGTACGCGCGGAACACCGACTCGGTCACCGCGAAATTCACGTCGTGGCCGATCAGGTCCATCAGCTCGAACGGCCCCATCCGGAAGCCGCCGGCTTCGCGCATCACCGCGTCGATCGAAGCCGGCGCGCCGCCCTGCTCGTTCAGCACGCGCAGCGCCTCCGCGTAATACGGCCGGGCGACGCGGTTCACGATGAAGCCCGGCGTCGATTTCGCCATCACCGGTTGCTTGCCCCACGCGGCGGCGGTCGCATGAAGCATTCGGGCGACCTCGGGCGCGGTCGCGAGCCCGCTGACCACCTCGACGAGCGCCATCAGCGGCGCCGGATTGAAGAAATGCAGGCCGGCGATGCGCTGCGGCACGCGCAGCCCGGCCGCGATCGACGTGATCGAGATCGACGACGTGTTGGTCGCCAACACGCATGCGTCGTCGACATGGCGTTCGAGGGTCGCGAAGATCTCGCGCTTCACGTCGAGCCGTTCGGCCGCCGCCTCGACGATCAGCGCGGCGCCCGCGAAATCGGCCAGCGCGCGCACCGCGCGGATCCGGTTGCCGGCCGCCTCGGCCCGCGCCGGTTCGAGCCGGCCCTTCTCCGCCAACCGCGCAAACTGTGCGCGGATGCCGGCCAACGCCTTGTCGCAGGCCGCCTCGCTCAGGTCGTACAGCAGCACCGCATGGCCGGCCGCCGCCGCGACCTGCGCAATGCCCGCGCCCATCGCGCCGGCACCAATCACGCCGACGACGGCCGACGGCGCGAGCGCGCCCGAGTTCACCGAATATGCAGAGGAAACAGCCATCGCTTGCGATCCGTCATGAAGTGGAAGTGCGAGCGATTATAAACCGACCGGTCGGTAGATTTATGTCAGGGCAAGCCCGAATGTGTTGGGCAAGTGACCGTTACGAAACCTGCAATGACAAAAAATCGAAAGATCGGGGCAACTTTTTGTAAACCGAAAGGTCAACGCAAGGTCTCGAATATGAGATAGTGACCCCCGAACGCCTGATAAAATTCGACAAATTGCCGGATTTCAGGGGGAATACGTGTCGCGCCGTCATCGCCGTCCATCGCCCCTTTCCGGGGTCGAATCGAGCTTCCGGACCGCGCGCCCCCACGTGTGCTCGTCTCGCTGTCCGCGGACAACCGCTTCGAACCGTTTCATCCCGCGACGGGCTTCGGCCCGCCCGCGCCCCTCGCCGCCTCGCGGCAGCGAACCCAGGGCAGCGCCGTTGCGTGCCGCCCCTCTTCGGTTTCATCGTCTTCGTTCGGCGGATAGTACGGCCGGGCTTCGTCAACCCGTGACGGCGCGTCGCGCGCCGCCACTCGCATAAGGAAACCCTCATGCCGCTCTCGTCCAACCAGCTCCCGCGCTGGACCCTCTGGGCCCCGCTTGCCGCCTGGCTGGTACTCGCGCTGTCGCGCGTCGTGCCGGTCGAAGGTCTCGTCATCGCGGTGTTCGCCGCCGCGCTCGCCGGCGCCGTGTTCGCCGCCGTCCACCATGCGGAAGTCGTCGCGCACCGCGTCGGCGAACCGTTCGGCACGCTCGTGCTCGCGGTCGCCGTGACCGTCATCGAAGTCGCGCTGATCGTGTCGGTGATGCTCGGCGCGGGCCCCGAGAAATCGGGCCTCGCCCGCGACACCGTGTTCGCCGCCGTGATGATCATCTGTAACGGCATCGTCGGCATCTGCCTGCTGGTCGGCGCATGGAAGCACGGCGAACAGGACTTCCAGGGGCGCGGCGCGAGCAAGGCGCTGGCGGTGCTCGCGTCGCTATCGGTGCTGTCGCTCGTGATGCCGAACTACCTGAACGCCGCGCCCGGCCCGTTCTTCTCGAAATCGCAGCTCGCGTTCGCCGGCGTCGCGTCGCTGGTACTGTATGGCGCATTCGTGTTCGTGCAGACCGTGCGCCACCGCGACTACTTCCTCGCCGCGCACGACAGCGCGGACGAAGCGGTACACGCGGCGGCGCCGAGCAACCGCACCGCGATCATCAGCATGGTGCTGCTGTTCGCGAGCCTCGTCGCGGTCGTGCTGCTCGCGAAGCTGCTGTCGCCGGCCGTCGAGCATGCGGTGCTGAAGCTCGGTGCGCCCGAAGCCGCGGTCGGTATCGTGATCGCCGCGCTCGTGCTGCTGCCGGAAGGGCTCGCGGCCGTCACCGCCGCGCGGGCGAACCGCCTGCAGACCAGCATGAACCTCGCGCTCGGTTCGGCGCTCGCGAGCATCGGGCTCACGATCCCGACCGTCGCGGCCGTGTTCATCTGGGTCGGCCAGCCGCTCACGCTCGGGATCGGCGCGATGGAAACGGTCCTGCTGGCGCTCACGCTGCTGGTCAGCACGCTCACGCTGAGCCAGGGGCGCACGACGGTGCTGCACGGCGTCGTGCACGTCGCGCTGTTCGCCGCGTATCTGTTCCTGTCGATCACCCACTGACGTCCCGATGCGCGCGGGCCGGCGGATTCTCGCCGCACGGCCGCGCGCACGTCTTCCAGTCCCTTTCCCCTCCTCCGCTCCACGCCGCCGTTGCCGGCTGCAGTCGCACGATGCTTCCGGATCGACGGCGCGTCACCCGGCACCTGGCTGCGGGTACCCGCTCGCGCGAGCAAGCGCGGCTAGACGCCCGTGTCGTCCGTGTTCTGGGTCAGAAACCGCTCGACCATCGCGTTGAACACCGGCAGCGCCGGATTGTCGTTGTCCGCGCGCCATGCGAGATACAACTCGGCCGCCACGTTGACGCCCGCCAGCGGCCGGAACACCACGCCGTCCACATGGAGCTCGCGTGCCGACGCGGGCACGAGCGCCGCGCCGAGCCCCGCGCGCACGAGGCCGAGGATCGTATGCGTCTGCCCGACGTAATGCAGGTAGTTCGGCAGCCGCCCGGCACCCGCGAACATGCCCGAAATCATGTCGTGGAAATACTTGCCCTCGTTCGGCGAATACGCGATGAACGGCTGCCGGTCGAGCTCGTCGGGGCCGATCTGCTCGTAGGCCGCGAGCGGCGCGCCTTCCGCGACCGCGACGAGCATCGGTTCGCGCTGCACGAGCCGGTATTCGAGCGGCTGGCGCGCGGCGCGCTGGCGCACGAAGCCCGCGTCGAGCATCCGCGACGCGAGCGCGTCGATCTGCACGGTCGACACCATCTCGCGCAGTTCGACGTCGACGTCCGGCAACGCATGCGCCGCGTGCGCGAGCAGCACCGGGATCATCCGGTACGCGCTGACGGCCGTGAACCCGAGCGTGATGCGCCCGGCCCCGCCATGCGCGACGCGCTGCGCGGCCTGCTCGGCCCGTGCGGAAAATTCGAGGATGTGCCGCGCGTCGCGCAGGAAGCGTTCGCCGGCCGCGGTCAGGCTGACCTGCCGGCTGCTGCGCTCGAGCAGCGCGATGCCGAGCGCGTGCTCGAGCAACTGGATTTGCCGGCTGAGCGGCGGCTGGGTCATGAAGAGCCGCCGGGCCGCACGGCCGAAATGCAACTCTTCGGCCACCGCGACGAAACAGCGAAGCTGATGGAGCTCAATCATTCAAATCTTGAATCAATCGATAGTCTTTCGATGTTAGACCGATATCGATGCGATTTCTATACTCGGTTCCACCTGATCGGTAACTTCGCCGGGATCGTCACGCCGCTGCGATCGGCTACTTCGTCGCCAGCACGGGCTCGTTCGGCGGCGCGTTATGGTTCGTCGCCGCGCATGGGCTGATCGGCATTGCGGCGTATGCCTGGCTCGCGGGCCGCTTCGAGCGGATCCGCATCGCGCCGGCCGCACGAGCGGCGCGGCGGCACGCACGCGCCGTCACGCAGACTGGCGACCGCCCGGCATGTGCTCCGTCGTGAGTCGGTCGAGCTCGCGCAGATCGTTCTCCAGCGCCGGCGTGAGCGTCGTGCGCAAGTGATCGAGGAAGGTGCGGATCTTCGCATCGAGATAGCGGCGCGTCGCGTAGACGGCATAGACGCTGACCGTCTGCAGCCGGTACTCGGGCAGCACGCGGATCAGGCGCCCTTCGCGAATATCGTCGAGCACCGTATACAGCGCCACGCACGCGATCCCGCGCCCGGCGCGCACCGCGACGCACAGCGCGTCCGGCACGTTGACCTGGAACGGCGCCGGCTGCAGCGCGTAGACGGTTTCCTCGCCGTCGCTGCGCTCGAGCCGCCATTCGCCGGCCGGCGACGCGGGCGTGTCGAGACGCAGGCACACGTGGTTCGGCAGATCGTCGGGCGTGTGCGGCGTGCCGTGCCGCGCCAGATATTCGCGCGATGCGACGAGCACGCTGCAGCTCGTGCCGCAGGTCTGCGCGACATAGCCCGAATCGGGCAACTGCGACGCCGTCACGATCGACACGTCGTAGCCCTCTTCGACCAGATTCGGCATCCGCTGCGCCAGCGTCAGCTCGACCGACACGTCGGGATTGTCCGCCTGGTAGCGCACGATCGACGACACGACATGACTCTGCCCGAGTCCCGTCATCGCATGAATGCGCATCTTGCCGCTCGGCCGCAACAGCGCGTTGCGCGCCTCCGCGTTCGCGTAGTCGAGTTCCGCGAGGATCGATTTCGCGCGCTCGAAATAGCGCTCGCCGCTTTCGGTCAGGCCGAGGTGGCGGGTCGTGCGATGCAGCAGGCGCGTCTGTACGTGGGCTTCGAGGTTCGAGACGGCGCGCGACACCTGTGCGGTGGTCGCGTCGATTTCCTTCGCGACCGCGGTAAAGCTGCCGGCTTCGACAACGCGCACGAACAGGCGCATGTTTTCGAGCATGTCCATTGAATTGGCTTGGGGAAAGTCAGTGGGGAGGCGTCGGCGGCGCTCGCGTCAGAGGAGCAACGGAACGCGGCCGCGAACCGCGCCGAATCGATCGCCGTGCCGGGGAAAAGGCGGGAGAGCAGGCATCGCGGACGGGGTTCTGGCATGACGGGGGGAATTGACTGCGCCGAATTGTACGCCGCTGCAGACAAATTTGCGCGATGACGCGCGCGGAAGCTCTCATTCGATGAAAGGTTTTTGCAAGACTTGCGCATCACGCGAGTGAAATGGCTTGATGCAGCGCGACAACATGTATCATAACGCGATATAATTCCGCGCTTGTCGCCCCGCCCCGCGCCGTCATTTCTACCGCTTACCATCCATGTCGTCAGGTTCCTCCCCGTCGCGCCGCACGTTGCGGCAATGGCTGCACAGCTTCATTCCCCATCCGATGACGCTCGGCTGGCGCGAGCGCCTGCGCTCGTGCACCGGCGCGCTCGTGGGCATTGCGACGGTCGGCGTCACGATGCGGCTGCTGCCTGGCGTGCCGGGCCTCGTGCCGCTACTCGTCGCGCCGATGGGGGCGTCGGCCGTGCTGCTGTTCGCGGTGCCGGCGAGCCCGCTCGCGCAGCCCTGGTCGATCATCGGCGGCAACCTCGTCGCGGCGACGGTCGGCGTCGCGTGCGCGCAATGGATCGCCGATCCGATCACGGCCGCCGCGGTCGCGATCGCTTGCGCGATCGGCGGCATGTTCGCGCTGCGCTGCGTGCATCCGCCGTCGGGCGCCGTCGCGCTCACGGCCGTGGTCGGCGGCCCCGCGATCCATTCGCTCGGCTTCGGCTTCGTCCTGCAGCCGATCGCGCTGCAATCGGCGATCCTGCTCTCGGCCGCGCTCGTCTATCACGCGCTGACCGGGCACCGCTATCCGCACGGCGGCGTACGCCCCGAAGCGAAACAGCAGGCCGGCGCCGCACCGGCGCGCGGCGGCTTCACGCGCGGCGACCTTGACGCGGTGCTGAAGCGCCGCAGCGAATGGCTCGACGTCGATCCGGACGATCTCGAAGCGCTGCTGCGCGAAACCGAAATGCAGGCCTATACGCGCACGTTCGGCCAGTTGAAGTGCGCGGACCTGATGACGAAGAATGCGATCGAGGTCGCGCCGTCGACGTCGATCGCGGCCGCACTGACGCTGCTCGACCGTCACCGCGTGAAGGCGCTGCCCGTGGTCGACGGCGAAGGCCGGCTGACCGGCATCGTCACGCGCGCCGACCTCACGCGCCAGTTGCGCCGCCCGACCCCGCTGTGGCAACGCCTGTCCGCACGGCTGCCGCAATCGTTCGGCGGCCAGCCCGCGAGCGTCGCGTCCGTGATGACGCGCGACGTCGCATCGGTGCCGGAAACGATGCCGATCACGGCGCTCGTGCCGCTGTTCACGCATTCGGGCCACCACCATATTCCGGTCGTCGATGCGTCGCGCCGGCTCGTCGGCATCATCACGCAGACCGATCTCGTCACGGGCCTTTATCGGCAGACCCGGATGCTCGAGGCCGCGTAGCGCGCATCCCGCGCCGTCACCGCCTGCGAAATGCGAAATGCAACATTCCGCTGCATTTCGGCCATTTATATCATGTTGTGATATATTTACCGCCACCGTAACCGACTGCCCGCCCGACCTCGATGAACGATACCCGACGCGCGCTCGCGAAAAGCGATTTCCAGCAACTGTCCGAGTTCCGCTATCAGATGCGCCGCTTCGAGCGCTTCTCCGAACGCGCCGCGCAAAGCGAAGGCGTGACGCCGCTGCAATACCTGCTGCTGCTGCACATCAAGGGCTATCCGCATCGCGAATGGGCGACCATCGGCGAGCTCGCGGAACGCCTGCAGGCGCAGCACCACGGCGTCGTGGCGCTGGTGACGCGCTGCGAAGCGCTCGGGCTCGTGAAGCGCAAGCCGAGCGAGGCCGACCGTCGCCAGGTTGAAGTCCACCTCGAACAGGCAGGCGAAACGCTGCTCGCCCGTCTCGCGGCCATGCACCGCGCCGAGCTGAAGTCGCTCAAGGGCGCGTTCCAGGTTCCCCAGATCGATTACTGACCCTTGCCCTCGCCACGCCGATGAACGCACCACACAAACGCGATTTCGCGATCAACGAACGCCTGCCCAGGATCGCGTTGCTTGCCGCCGGGATCGGCCTGCTCAGCACGCTTGCCGCGTTCGTGCTGTTGAGCCTGATCCACCTGTTCACGAACCTGTTCTTCTTCCAGCAGTTCTCGTTCGCCGACCATTCGCCCGCGAACAACACGCTCGGCGCATGGGTGATCGCCGTGCCGGTGATCGGCGGGCTGATCGTCGGCCTGATGGCGCGTTTCGGTTCGGAAAAGATCCGCGGCCACGGCATTCCCGAAGCGATCGAGGCGATCCTGTTCGGCAAGAGCCGCATGTCGCCGAAGGTCGCGATCCTCAAGCCGCTGTCGTCCGGCGTCGTGATCGGCAGCGGCGGCCCGTTCGGCGCCGAAGGCCCGATCATCATGACGGGCGGTGCGCTCGGCTCGCTGATCGCGCAATGCGTGCACGTGACCGCCGCCGAGCGCAAGACGCTGCTCGTCGCCGGCGCGGCCGCCGGCATGACGGCCGTGTTCGGCACGCCGGTGGCCGCCGTGCTGCTCGCGGTCGAACTGCTGCTGTTCGAATGGCGTCCGCGCAGTTTCCTGCCGGTCGCACTCGCGTGCGCGGTGGCAGGCTTCGCACGCGCGGTGTTCTTCGGCGTCGATCCGCTGTTTCCGGTGACGACCGCCGCGCCGACGCCCGTCGCGCTGCTGTCGTGCATCGTCGCGGGCCTGCTGTCGGGCATGCTCGCGTGCGGGCTGTCAGCTGCGCTCTACCGCGTCGAGGACGCCTTCGCGAAGCTGCCCATGCACTGGATGTGGTGGCCCGCGCTCGGCGCGATCGTGATCGGCATCGGCGGCTGGCTCGAGCCGCGCGCGCTCGGCGTCGGCTACGACGTGATCGGCGACCTGCTGCACCAGCACATCGCGCTGAAGGTCGCGCTCGCGCTACTGATCGTGAAAGCCGTGATGTGGGTGATCGCGCTCGGCTCGGGCACCTCGGGCGGTGTGCTCGCCCCGCTGCTGATGCTCGGCGCCGGCCTCGGCACCGTGCTGTCGCCGGTGCTGCCGGGCGGCGATCCGGTGCTGTGGCCGCTCGTGTGCATGGCCGCGACGCTCGGTGCGACGCTCGGCGCCCCGCTCACCGCGATCGTGTTCGCCTTCGGCCTCACGCACGACGCCAACGCGCTGCTGCCGCTGCTCGCCGCGACGCTCGTCGCGCACGGCTTCGCGACCATCGTGATGAAGCGCTCGATCATGACGGAAAAGATCGCACGCCGCGGCTACCACATCTATCGCGAATATGGCGTCGATCCGCTCGAGCGGCACGATGTCGGCGAAGTGATGACGTCGGCCGATCGGCTCGTCGCGATCGACGGTTCGGCGACGCTCGCTACCGTCGAGACGCAATACTTCGGCGCGAAGCAGGCGCACCGCGCGTATCCGGTCGTGCAGAACGGCCGCCTGCTCGGCCTCGTCGATCGCGCGACGCTCGACGCCCAGCGTGCACAGGCGAGCGCCGATACGCCGATCTCGGCCGCATTCGCCGATCGCGCACCGGCCGTCGCGCTGGCTCACGAAACGTGCCGCGTCGTCGCTTCGCGTCTCGCGATGCTCGGCCTCGAGCGCCTGCCGGTGGTCGCCGACGAGCAATCGCTGCGCATCACGGGCATCGTGTCGCGCAGCGACCTGATCAAGCCGGCACTCCAGCACTTCGACGACGAACACAAACGCGAACGCTTCCGTCCGATCGTCCCGGCCAACCTGCGCGAGGTCGGCTCGCGCAAGATCGGCTGACACAACCCGCGTGCGCGGCGCCCTGCCGCGCACCGCTTCCCCGCCTCACGTCGCTGCACGATGCCGCGCGCCCGTCGCGCGCCGCGTCGCATCGCGGCCACCTTATCCGTTTAAAGTTGGTTAACAATTCGGCGGACGAAAGTTTGTCATCATGGTGTTCATGCGACGGGGCCATCCATCAGCCATTCCACTTCGTCATTCAGATAAAGAGTCGCGGCGCGGCATGCAGCACATGCCGCCCGCCGCGGCCGTCACCTCACCACACCACGACCGGGCAGCGCACCGACCGCCACGCATGACGTCGAGCCATACGCGACGCATGCGGCGCCGCAGCAACATGCGCAGCATCCGAGCCGCCGTTTGGCAAGCGCGTTAACAACTTGTTTCGGAATGACCGGAACCGAGCCTGCCAGATGCGATCTCACTTGAACGCAGCACTGCTGCGCATCCCACTCAATCAATCACGACTCGAGGGAGATAACGTGAACGTGAAATACTTACCGCTCATCGCATTGACCGTGGCAATTTCTGCTCATGCCGCCGAATCTGCCGTGCAGAACGTGGGACAAAGCCAGAAAGCGGCTCCCGACGTCTCGGCGTGCATCGCCAAGACCTGGGCCGACAAGTCGCAACAACAGGTGATCTCGCAGAACGTGCTGGCCAACGGCCTGGCGACCGACGTGTACGCACCGGGCCAGCAGCCGCCGAACGGCGCCGCCGCGATGGTTCGTCCGTCGTGGAAGCCGGGTGCGAAGACGTGGGTCGGCGTGCGCGGCGACGCAGCGTCCGCCGGCGACATCAACGCCTGCCTGTGACGACGTAACGAGAACAGGCGCTCCGGATGGCCTTGCGCCATCCGTTTGCGACGAGCCCCGCTTCGGCGGGGCTTTTTCTTTGCTGCGCGGAAAGCGTCTTACAGGTAGCTGCAGACGTAATCGAGCGTCTCGAGCACTTCGATGTCGAAGCGGCTCTTGCCCGGCACGGAGAACGATTCGCCGGCGCCGTAGGTCTGCCATTCGCTGCTGCCGTCGAGCTTCACGCGGCACTTGCCGGCCTGCACTTCCATCAATTCGGGCGCATCCGTGCCGAAGTTGAGCGCGCACGGCAGGATCACGCCGAGCGTCTTGCGCGTGCCGTCCGGGAAGAGCACGGTATGCGACACGCACTTGCCGTCGAAATAGACGTTCGCGCGCTTGACGACCGATACGTTGTCGAATTGGGTTGCACTGGTCATGTGATGCCTCTGATTGCTGGATGCCGGATGGCGATGGAGTGGGAGGCCGGCCGTAGCGGCGGGCCGGCCGCTATGATACCGGCTCGCGCAACGTGCGTCGGAATCGCATGCGGCCCGCACATGCCGGGCACACGATCGTCAGGATCACTACGTGATCTGCGCGGGGTGACGGCTCACCGCAATCCCTTGCGCCGCGCGGAATCGCGCAGGCAATCGAGCAGCATCGCCGCGGCCGGCGTCAGCGGGCTGTCGCGGCGCGTGACGACCTGCACCGATACGGCCGGCAAGCGCTCGCGGATCGGCAGTACCGCGAGCTGATCGCGCGCCCATTCGCCTTGCAACAATTGCTCGGGCATCGATGCGATCAGGTCGCAACCGGTCATCAGGCTGTGCGCGAGACCGAAGCTCGGGCATTCGACGACGCGCGCCGGCACCGGCAACCCGTACGCGACGAACGAGTTGAACAGCACCTGTGTCGAGCTTTCCGGCGACGGATTCATCAGCCAGTCGGCTTCGACGAGATCGGCGAGCGACGTGGCCGACGCGAGCGGATGCCCTTTGCGCGCGACGATCAGCGAACGGCTCGCATAGAGTTCCGCGTGATCGAACTCGGCCGCCAGCAACTCGGGGACGACGACGGCCACCGCGAAATCGAGCGAACCGTCGTGCAGGCGCGGCAGCGCGACGCCAGGAAATCCTTCGATCAGATTGACGCGCGCCACCGGAAAGCGGCGCCGGAACGCACGAAACGCGTCGGGCAGGATCGTCACCGCCGCCGCCGGCGTGATCGCCGCCGCGACGGAACCCGTCATCGCGCCCTGTGCCTGCTCGATGTCGTCGCGGGCGCGCTGCATTTCGGCGACGATCAGCCGCGCGCGCACCTGCAGTTGCTGGCCGAACGCGGTCAGCTGCACGCCGCGTGCGGTGCGCACGACGAGCGATACGCCGAGCGCGATCTCCAGTTCCTTGACCGCCTTCGTGAGCGCAGCCGGCGACACGTTCAGGCGCCGCGCGGCCGCGCGAATGCTCCCTTCTTCCGCGGCGGTGACGAACGCTTTCAGCTGGTGGTATTTCATGGCGGCAATGCGTGATCCGTGGAAACCCTGTGCGGCCGGCCGCGCAATGGCTCAGGGTATTCCCGAGCGGCAACCGACGGTGTGCACCAAAGCAATTTAGCAGCTTCTGGTACGCAAAAGAAATTTATATGCTTGGTCGTCACATGCGCGTCAAACGCCCCACCGGCCCCACAGCAACCATCTTGAGACAGCCCATGTCATGCGCAATTGAAATCCGGCTGCCAACGCTCGCCAGTGCGAGCGAGG